>JAILAR010000133.1 GCA_024681515.1 Eubacterium sp.
TCTCGCGAAGACCATGAATATCCCGGCCATCATCGGCTGTGATATCCCTCTGTCGGATGAGGTGGACGGCAGGGAAGCCATCGTGGACGGCTTTGAGGGCAAGGTCTATGTGGATCCCGAGCCGGAGATCCTGGAAGCAAAGAAGAAGATCCTTTCGGCAGAGCTGGAGAAGAAGGAGCTTCTGGGACAGCTGAAGGGTAAGGAAAATGTGACACTGGACGGGCAGCGGATCAATCTGTATGCCAATATCGGCAACACCAAGGATCTGGGACTCGTATTAAAGAATGACGCCGGCGGGATCGGACTCTTCCGTTCCGAATTCATCTATCTGGGCTCGGAGGATTATCCCACCGAGGATGAACAGTTTGCGATCTATAAGCAGGTGGCGGAGACCCTGGCAGGAAAGAAGGTCATCATCCGGACCCTGGACATCGGCGCGGATAAGCAGGCAGATTATTTCAAACTGCCACAGGAAGAGAATCCGGCCATGGGACTTCGGGCGATCCGGATCTGTCTCACCAGACCGGAGGTCTTCAAGACGCAGCTTCGTGCGATCCTTCGCGCGTCTGCTTTCGGTAAGATCTCCATCATGTTCCCGATGATCATTTCCGTGGATGAGGTGCAAAAGATCAAACAGATCCTCGCGGAGGTGAAGGCGGAGCTGGATACAGAGGGGATCCCCTACGACAAGGCCATCGAAACGGGCATCATGATCGAGACGCCCGCAGCAGTCATGATGGCGGAAGAGCTGGCACAGGAGGTGGACTTCTTCAGTGTGGGAACCAATGACCTGACCCAGTATACACTGGCCATCGACCGCCAGAACCAGTCACTGGATGACTTCTATGATTCACATCATCCGGCGATCCTGAAGATGCTGAAGATCGTAGTCGACAGTGCGCATAAGTACGGCAAATGGGCCGGTATCTGCGGTGAGCTGGGAGCGGATCTGACGCTGACCAGGGAATTCCTGGCGATGGGCTTTGATGAACTGTCCGTTTCACCGGGACGCATCCTTCCGCTCCGTAAGATCGTAAGAGAGACGGATGTAGCCGCTTATAAAGCGGGAAAGTAATGTAAAGGAAGAAACAAAGAGACAAAATGAAATTTATCGGAAAAAGAAACTCCATATGGGCATTTGGCCTTGCAGTACTCATGCTGGCGGGAAGTATCCTTCCCGCCGGCAGGGCCGAAGCAAAAGCCCGGGAGGTGGAGACGGCAAAATACGGCTGGACCTGGACCTTCTGGGGAAATACGGAAGACGGGGAGGACGAGGGAACTCTCCGTTTTGGTCGTTGTACCGACCGTGCGACGGGTGAGTATCTGTCGAAGGGGTGGCATCTGGTGGATAACCACTGGTATTTCTTCACAGATGCAGGTTATGCGAAGGATCAGTTCTATGACGGATATCCACTGGGGGACCGGATCGGTCTCGGTACCTCTGTACTCTCGGTTTCCGAGATGTACATGGAGGCGTTGCTTGTACTCCTGAAAAAAAGGCCCGCTTATGTTTTCCTTGAAACATAAATGTACAGCTTTTTCCTCCGGTGTCCAGTGGACACCGAGCACCCAAGAGAGACGAATCCCCGGTGTCCACTGGACACCGGGCAGCACAGCAGAAGAGTATATTCGTTTTGCTATTTCAGCATCTGAATCCGTTCATCCATAGTCAAGTTTTCATTTTCGAGGATTTCCATCAGCGGATCGTATTCCGGAGCATCCGCAAAACGGGAATTCTCTTTTATTATGCGTATGATCAGGCTGAGATCCATATATGGTCCATCACTGATGCTTCCGCCAAAGGTTTTGATAATGTCGTTTTCAAGCTTTGAATATGCGCAGGCCGCCTGTACAAGCCAGTAGAAGTGCTTATCATTCATTTTTCGTCTCTCCTTTGCGTTGGTAGTTGTGATCACATTTGTCCTCTGCTGCGGTGACGATATCGTACTATGGATTTTCTCGCAGTGCCAGTTGGTGTGGATCTCTGCATATGGACGATGGGTGTTGGCGAGAAACTGATAACTATCCTGACACAGATGTGGTAAAATGACACTGTTGGCAGAAATCCATTTTAAGGAGGGGCGTATGTGCTGCAGGTACTATATCGAAGAAACATCTGAAATGCAGGCGATCGTGGGTGAAATGCTGCGTTCTTCCCTTGTACGGAAATGGAATGAGCTCTATCCGGTGAAGAC
>JAILAR010000157.1 GCA_024681515.1 Eubacterium sp.
GCGATCTCACCTTTTTTTTCCGGCAGGTTTCCCTGAAGCAGCTCCGGTGTACTGATCCGCTCCGTCTTTCGGATGAGCGGGACGAATACATTTGCCCCGTTTAGACTCGCAGTCACGTCCAGCTGATGGAATCCCTCCACATCAACGACGCCGTCAATTCCACGCAGGGTTTCAAGTTCAGTGGTAAGGAGTCCCGTCTTGCTGATCACGTCAATATCTTTGAAATTGTGTTTCTTATAGTAGGCGGTGCCGTCCCGTTCTGTGGACATATTGAAAAAACGGCACCCCATAAAAACCCCCACGGTCAGCATCGTAACGATCACAATAGAGATCCAGGAGACATTCTTTTTACGTATATTACGGATCGCATCTTTACGTTGTGTTTTTTTCATTTCTGCTCCAATCGGTCAGACTATCACTCTTTTTCCGGTTCCTGTTTTCCGTTACCAGATGATCTCGACTGCTTTGAGCGGTTTCATGTTCACGCGGACGCTGGAGATCCGTCCGCCCCGCAGCTTGATCACACGATCTGCCATCTTGGCAATCTCAGCATTGTGCGTGATCATAACAACGGTTTTCCCCTGATTCCGAACAATGTCCTCCACGATCACAAGAACCTCCTGACCGGTCTGAAAATCCAGCGCCGCCGTAGGCTCATCTGCCAGGATCACCCGGGGATTTTTCACCAGTGCACGGGCAATGGAGATCCTCTGCTGCTGTCCGCCGGACATCTGCGCAGGAAAATGTCCTGCTCTCTGTGACATTCCTACGATAGCCAGCGCATCCTCTGCTTTCAGAGGATCCTTGCAGTTTTCCGCCACAAACTCGATATTTTCGATCGCCGAGAGATTCGGCATCAGGTTGTAGGACTGGAAAATAAAACCGATATAGTCTCTGCGGTACTCCGTCAGATCCTTATCCGTCGGATGAGAAAAGTCTTTGCCATCAACCGTGAGCGTTCCTTCCGACAGATTATCCATACCGCCGACGATGTTCAGCATGGTAGATTTACCGCAGCCGCTCTCACCGAGGATCACCAGAAATTCTCCTTCAAAGATATCCAGGTCGATCCCCTTCAGCACTGTAAGGACACTGTCTCCGGACGGGAAGGTTTTCTTAACCCCACGCAGAGAGATGATCACCTTTTTGTCCGTTCGAATATTGACGTCATAACCCTTATCCTCGATATCCAGGGCTGCCAGAGCGGCGATATTCCCGGCCAGCATGGCATCCTGATCCGTAAAGCCTTCCGCATCATTATCAGAATCTTTGTTAACAAGCTGCATTGCGCCGTATACATTTGTTCCCGTTTTCAAAGGAACCACCAATGTATTCCGGGTCCGGATACCGGTTTCTTCATCCTCTCCGATATTATACCGGGGGTCTTTCGCACAGTCCTCTATGGCAACAACTTCCTGTTCATGAAACACCCTGCCGATCAGACCCTGCGTTGCTGAGATACTGATACCGACAACATCCGTTTTCCCATAACTGGCCACAATGAATAAGCGGTCCTCTTTATCATCATAAAGCCATGCAAATCCATTTTCACACCCTATGGTCTGACCCAGGATTGAAAGGCAGGTGGACAATCCGTTTTCCATCTGCTTTTCCTTCTGAAGTGCTTCAGTTGCGTCCCATATCGCCTGAATGTACACCGCGCCTTTCTCTGCCATGCGGTACCTCTCTTTCATCATGGAAAAATCAATAATCTATAGGAAATAAATATAACAGTTATATTTTAGCATGGGGTCAATGATTTGAACAGAACCGGCTTATCCCTGTCATAACTCGATCAGTTCTTTCGGGGAATGCGCAAAGCTTCGGTATCCGGATTCCGCCACAACACCCATATCCTCGATCCGTACGCCTCCGAAGCCCGGAACATAGATACCCGGTTCTATGGTCTCGATCATTCCCGGAACCAGAAATGTTTCGTCCCTGGTGTTCAGCGCCGGGCTTTCATGGATATAAAGCCCCACGGAATGTCCCAGACCATGTCCGAAATATTCACCGTAACCGGCATCCCGAATATAGTCTCTGGCAATTTTATCCACATCCCGGCAGCGCATGCCAGGGCGAAGTCCCTCCATGGCTTTCAGCTGTGCCTGAAGCACTGTATGATGAATCTTCCGCTGTTCCTCGGATGCCTTACCGATTACAACCGTACGTGTCATATCCGAGCAATACCCCTGATAGATACAGCCGAAATCCATGGTGACAAAATCACCCTTCTCCAGTTTTTTCTCCGTCGGGATCGCATGCGGCATGGAACTGTGGAGGCCGGAAGCAACGATCGTATCAAAGGACAGACCCTCCGCTCCGTTTTTTTTCATCGAGTATTCCAGTTCTGCTGCCACTTCCAGTTCCGTGATCCCCGGTTTCAGAAACTTCAGAATATGTGAGAATGCCAGATCACCGATGGATTCCGCTTTTTTCAGTAATTCCAGCTCCTGCTCTGTCTTGATCTGACGCGGGATGAGCAGCGCATCTTCCAGCGGCACCAGCTTTACCCCAAGTTCCTTATGATATTTGGAAAATGTACTGCAGATCATGGATCGGTCTTCAAAACCCACCTCTTCCGCGTGAGCTGCAGCCAGCTGTGCCCGAAGCTGATCAAAAAGCGGTGCATCATGATTATATTCCCGTACCGAAAAACCATGGCCTGCCTTCTCTGTCTCCTGCCCGGCCGCCTCTGTATAACGAGAATCCACATATAGTATAGCTTCTGATCCTGCTTCTTCTCCAACAGCATCCTCTGACCGAGCGCTGTTCACTGTACACAGCGCTACGCCTTCTCCGCCTCGGAATCCGGTATAATAACGCAGGCTGTACGCATCCGTGATCAGGATCCCCTGCAGGCCGCGGTCCGTCATCATTTCCGTTAATCGTTTCATACATAACCTCCTATATTTCACACCTTCGCGCTCCGTATCGAATCATATCGCACGTGCTCCGTAGTAAAACCGAAACAGAGCCGGGTCCCAAGGATTCCGGCTTTGCTATATTTTTCAATTCAGTTTCAGAATTCCGATCGCATCAGAATTCCAGCTCTTTTTTGCGGAATACAGTCTGGGACAGGATCAACGGAAGGATGATGAATACACCCACCAGGATCACAATGTACAGCATTGCCTTCGCAAGGTTCGGGTCAACGGCCTGGATCATATCTTCAATATTTCCTTCTGTGGCCTTCGACACATCCAGGCTTGCCTCCCTGCCAAACAGGTAGTCGGATGCAAGTTCATACACACCGCTGGGAAGGATATAGGAAGGCTTGATCTTGTTGTCCTTCAGGAACGGGATCATTTCCAAAAGTAAAAATAACAGTCGGAACGCATCTGCTGCCAGCAGGATATAGAGCACCAGGCCGCCCGTCGGGTTCTGGGTCATATAAAGCACCAGCATGGCGATTGCAACATTTGCGACCAGAAGAACGGAACTGAACCACATCTTTCCGATCATGACACCGATGCCGCTCATAGATGCCCCAAAAGCAAGTGCGATCACGATCCCGATCACGCTGAAGATCAGAAGCGATTCGACAAGCAGCGCCAGAACCTCATAGAATCTTGCAAGGATCAGTCTTCTTCTGGAGATTCCGCGTCCGATGGCAGTCTGCATGGTACGGCTCTTAAAGTCATCGGTGAAGACTGTACTGTAGATCGGAATACCGATCAGAAACGGCATCAGACCATAAGAGATACTGAAATTGGACAGAAATGCGGAAGCCTTTCCACTCGTTTCTCCAGACATCATAGTATCTGCAGAACTTGGTTTCCACACTGAAATAATTGCCATTATGATGATCAGCAGAACCGTAATGACCATACATATGATAAATGCTTTCTTTCTCTGTGCACGGCGAAGATCCGTGAGTACAAGTCTCTTCATCATTGTTCGCCACCTCCGATCAGTCCGAAATAGAAATCCTCCAGAGAGGTGGTCGCCTGCACGGTTCCCTTTACCTCTACGCCGCCGGCCGCCAGCAACTGCAGGGCTTTCTCCACATCTTCATCCGCCACGTTGATGGATGTCTGTTTGCTGCCGGTCCGCATCTCTTCCTGGGTCATTTCCTTCATGAGGATACCCTCATGAACGATACCGAAGCGGTGAGCGGTATGCTCCAACTCACCCAGAATATGAGATGATACGATAATAGTCGTACCGTATTCTTCATTTACGCGTTGGATCATATGACGGACATCCATGATACCCTGCGGATCCAGGCCATTGGTAGGCTCGTCGAAGATCAGCAGTTCCGGATTGCCCAGCATGGCATTTGCAAGGCCAAGCCGCTGTTTCATACCAAGCGAAAACATTTTCGCCGGTTTCAGGGCCGCATCCGTGTTCAGGCCCACCAAATCGAGCACGCGGTCCACCTCACTCACCTCTTTAATTCCCTTCAGTCTCCGGAAATAATCCAGGTTCTGGCGTGCATTCAGGTAGCCATAGAAATTGGCACCTACAAAAAATCCGATTCGGCTACGGTTTCTGCGATTCTCCCGATTATCCTTCCCTCCGAAAATGGACACCGTGCCTCCCTCAAAATGGGAAAGGCCCAGAACCACCTTGAACAAGGTAGTCTTACCTGCGCCGTTCTTTCCGACCAGACCGTAGATATCGCCTTTGTTTACGGTCATGTTTACACCCTTCAAAACCTGGTGCTTGCCGTAACTCTTTTTTATATCCTTCAGTTCGAGTACCGCTTCACTCAAAGTCTCTTACCTCCGTTTCCTGATGATCTGCATGAACGATGCTATTGTAATATAAATGTCGATTTGTTGTAAATGTATAAAATGACGTTTTTAGATATCATATGCGTGAGCTCATGTGCTATTTGCACCAACGATCGGTCGCAGACCAGCCGCGCTTCGCATAGTCTACGATTCACGACCAACGATCGGCCGCAGACCAGCCGCGCTTCGCGCGACCGTCGCGACTACGTCGCTTATGTCTGCGGCGATCATTGGCACTCCTGCTTCGCAGGATAAAGAATGAGCGGGCCACATCCATGCGTGCAAGCACGCGGGTGTGGCCCGCTCACTCTTTATTCGTGAATCGTAGATGCTTATTTGTTCATCTGCGCTGCAACTTCAGCTGCGAAGTCTTCGTTCTTCTTCTCAAGACCTTCACCTGTCTCAAAACGAACGAACTTCTTGATGCTGAAAGCACATCCGTTGTCCTTTGCAACCTTCTCTACATACTGCTTTACGGACTCCTTGTCCTCAGCCTTTACATAGGTCTGGTCAACCAGGCAGATCTCCTTCAGATGCTTGGAGAAACGTCCCTCTACAAGACCTGCAAAGATCTTGTTCTCAAGATACTCTGCCTTGTGTGTAGCAGCGAGGTTCCGAAGTGCCTGGATCGCCGGATCGGAAAGGAAGTTGAAGAGATAGTTCATATTTGTCTTCTTCTCTTCATAGATCGCGATATCAGCCTCTGTCCAGCCCTTGCAGTCATCTCCTGCTGCTTCGTAGCTGTCAACCTTATTTGCAACTGCCTCAGCGATGATAGCATTCAGCAGCGGCTTCGGAAGAGATGCCGGATCAGCAAGAGAGCTGTCCACGATGATCTCCTTCTCCTTTGCCAGTTCAGCAGCGGAGATCTCTTCTCTCTTAACGTAAGAAGGATTCATTGCCGCAATCTGCATAGCGATGTTCTTCATAGCTTCCTTGATCGCATCGCTCGGCTGATCGCACTCTGCCTCAACAAGAACGCCGATCTTACCGCCCATGTGGATGTAGGAAACAACCACATCGCCTGTGATCTTCTCGAAGCGGCGGATGGTCAGGTTCTCACCGATCTTTGCCACCATTGCCTTGTGATGATCTGTTACGGTAGCGGAAGGATCGATCTCGGATGTAGCTGCAAGGAATGCATCCATATCCGCATAATTGCCGTCATTGATCTGCTTTGCAAGACCTGCAACATAGGTCTGGAATACTTCGTTCTTTGCCACGAAATCGGTCTCGGAGTTTACCTCGATGATCGTAGCGGTCTTTGCATCCTCGGAAATGACAGTGGATACGATACCCTCTGCTGCGATACGGCCGGCCTTCTTTTCAGCGGTTGCAAGGCCTTTCTTACGAAGGAACTCTACGGCTGCATCAAAATCACCGTCTGTCTCAGTCAGTGCCTTCTTGCAATCCATCATGCCGGCACCGGTCATTTCTCTGAGGTTCTTTACATCTGCTGCTGTAATACCCATAGTATTTCTCCTTATTCAAAAATCAATATAATAATTACTCCTCAGTAGCTGCCTCTGCCTCAGCACCCTCAGCTTCCTCAGCTGCGATGGACTCTGCGTCTGCACCCTGATTTGCCTCGATGACAGCATCTGCCAGTTTGGATACGATCAGCTTTACGGCACGGATCGCATCATCATTTCCCGGGATCACATAATCCAGTTCTTCCGGATCACAGTTTGTATCAGCGATACCTACAAGCGGAATGCCAAGTGTGTGTGCTTCCTGGATGCAGATATGCTCCTTTCTCGGGTCAACTACGAAGATCATATCCGGCAGTCTCTTCATCTCTTTCACACCGCCGATGTTCTTCTGCAGCTTCTCCATCTCTTTCTTGATCTTAACGACTTCCTTCTTCGGAAGTAAATCGAAGGTTCCGTCTGCTTCCATCTTCTCATACTTCTTCAGAGTCTCCACACGGGACTTGATGGTCTTGAAGTTGGTCAGCATACCACCCAGCCATCTCTGGTTTACAAAGTACATACCGCAGCGCTCTGCCTCGGTCTGGATGGAGTCCTGTGCCTGCTTCTTGGTGCCTACAAAGAGGATCTTGCCGCCGTCAGCAACGGTGTCAAAAACTGCCTTGTAAGCTTCGTCCATCTTTACAACGGACTTCTGCAGGTCGATGATGTGGATCCCGTTACGCTCGGTGTAGATGTACTCGGACATCTTGGGATTCCAACGTCTTGTCTGGTGTCCGAAATGAACACCTGCCTCAAGTAACTGCTTCATGGAAATTACGCTCATCTTTTTTTCCTCCTGGTTTTTTCTTCTGCATACCCTGATGTTCGGACGGTCAACCGAGCTGTGTTAACAGTCGGCACCAGCGCCCATGGGTATTGCATGATTTTTCGCGCAACGTATATACTACCATATTGATTTTAAATACGCAAGGCTTTTTTCTGCCGTTTCTGCTATATTTCCGGTATACCTGATTTTGATACCCTATAAAACAATGATCCCGCCGCCCAGTACATACTCTCCGTCATAAAATACCGCTGACTGTCCGGGAGTTGCTGCCCGCTGCGGTTCATCGAAAATGAGGGTGGCAGTTCCTCCTTCCGGTCCGGGGATCAGCGTCGCCGGTTGCTCCCTGTGGCGGTATCGGATCTTCGCCTTGCAGCGGATCTCCGACCCGGGAATCTCTCCGGTAATCCAGTGAAAGTCCCGAAGGCGAACCTCATTATGGAAGAGATCGGCCTCGTCCGAGAGAACCACCTGATTCTTCTCCGGATCCAAACGGGTAACATAGATCCTTCGATCGGCAGGGACACCGAGTCCCCTTCGCTGTCCGATGGTGTAATGGATCAATCCCCTGTGGCGGCCGAGAACGTTTCCTGCGCTGTCCACGATATCGCCTTCCGGATAATCATGATTTCTGTATCTGCATATCATGCCTGCATAATCTCCGTCCGGAACGAAGCAGATATCCTGACTTTCCTTCTTCTCTGCATTTCGAAAACTTTGTTCTTCCGCGATCTTTCGAACCTGATCTTTCGTATACTCTCCCAACGGAAATGCGATCCGGGTCAGCTGCTCCTCCGTCAGCTGGTACAGAACATAGCTCTGATCCTTTGCAGGATCCACGGCTTTCTTCAGATAAAAATGTCCGTCCCTTTCCTCGATCCGCGCATAATGACCGGTTACGATCTTCCGACATCCGAGAGCCTCTGCTTTCTCAAAAAGTGCGGCAAATTTCATGCACCGGTTACAATCAATACAGGGATTCGGTGTTTCACAACGTTCATATGCCTGAACAAAGGGCTCGATCACCTTCTCCTGAAATTCCTTTTCATAATGAAAGATATGGTATGGTATTCCCAATCTCTCACAGACGCTGCGTGCATCATCCGTATCCTTTTTGCTGCAGCAGGTAGCCAGAAGATCCAGGCCGATCATATCATTTTCATACAGGCGCATCGTGCAGCCGATGCAGGAGTAGCCCTGATCCAGCATGCATTTTGCGGCAACGCTGCTATCCACACCTCCGCTCATAGCAATCAGCGCCGCAGGTTCTGCGGCGCTGTTCGTGCTTCTTTGTTCTTCTAAATGATTCATGTTGCTCTGATCCATATCATCTTTTTTAATTCATATCAGCGGCCCTGTGTTGTCAGCTCCTTTGCCAGTTCTTCGTAGGTCAGCCCCTTCTTAATTGTCATGGTTCCGTAATGAAGCTTGTTGGAGTACTTATTATTCTTGAGCCACTTATCAAAGTCAGCAGAATTATCTACAAGGCCATTTTCCTGAAGCAGACGGGCAATTTTCTCAGAGCTCATTCCACGCTTCACTTCGATCTCCACAGTCTGTCCCTGATTCTTCTGTTCCTCTTCCTGCTTTGCTTTTTCCTCGGATGCCTTCTGCTCCGCTTCCTGCTTTGCTTTCTCCTCGGATGCCTTCTGCTCCGCTTCCTGCTTGGCTTTTTCCTCGGATGCCTTCTGTTCCTCA
The DNA here is from genome assembly GCA_024681515.1 of Eubacterium sp. GTDB lineage: Bacteria > Bacillota > Clostridia > Lachnospirales > Lachnospiraceae > Eubacterium_Q. Next base: position 8,694 of record JAILAR010000157.1, read on the forward strand.
GCCTCCTGCTTTGCCTTCTCCTCGGATGCCTTCTGCGCCTCAGCCTCCTGCTTTGCCTGCTCTTCAGATGCCTTCTGGGCCTCAACTTCCTTCTTTGCCTGCTCCTCAGATGCCTTCGTCGGATCCTCCGTCATCTGTTCCGTAGACGTAGAGGATTCGCTCCCACTCACATAATTTCCGGTCTTAAATGCGGTATAGCTCACAGCCACTCCGATACAAAGACCAATGCCGATCCCGCGTAACAGATATTTTCTCTTCATGCTCTGTCCCTCCCTCGGCTTATTGATTCTTTGTGTTGCTGTCGATGATATACTTTACCTCGCCGACACCCATTTTCAGTACCTTTGAGATCTCGATGATGCTGAGGCCTGCCCCGTACATCGTCAGGATATTAACGGTCGGATCCTCTGCCGCAAGATCGATGCCTTCCCTGTCCAGGATCTGATCCAGATTCGTGATAGCTTTCAGATCATCTTCATCGTCATCGAACTCATCATCAAAGTCTTCATCAAAATCCTCGTCCGAATCATTCTGCTGTCCTTTACGATCGCGCCGTGCCTTACGGACCAGTGTATCCCGAACAGCCTCCTCGATCGCTTTCTGATCGGCACCGGAATCCTGAGGAAATGCTACGATATTAGAGGATTCATCTTCTGCCTCGTCCTCATCTTCCGCGTACTCCTCGTCCTCTACTTCTGCCTCTTCGTACTCCTCAGTTTCTTCCTCTGCTTCCGCCTCTTCGTACTCCTCAGCTTCTTCCTCAGCTTCCGCCTCTTCGTACTCCTCAGCTTCTTCCTCTGCTTCCGCCTCTTCGTACTCCTCAGCTTCTTCCTCTGCTTCCGATTCTTCGTATTCCTCGGCCTCTGCCTCAGTTTCCGCTTCTTCGGACTCCTCAGCCTCATCCGCAGCCTCAGCCTCTTCAGACTCCTCGGCCTCATCCACAGCCTCTGCGGTTTCCTCTTCGGACTCCACGGCTTCATCCGCAGCCACTGCGGCTGTCTCTTCAGATTCCTCGGCTTCGTCCTCCAAAGCGGCCTCTTCGGATTCCTCATCCGTCCGGGCATATCTTCCAGAGACCTCTACCAACTGAAGTTCATGCAGACGCGTAACGGAAAGATCCGCTTCCTCTTTCAGTTTCTCCAGTCCCTTCTTGTATTCATCGATCAGACCGAGCTGGATCTTTACCTCTTTCTCTTTATCAACGATCTGCTCAAATACCGTCTGAACTTCCTGCCGGTTCTGTGCCCAACCTGCGGAAATAGCTGATGCCTGGTTAGATACAGCCTTTACACCTGCCTCGGAACGTGCATCGATTTCGGCCAGCTTCTGGTCTACCTTTGCCAGTTTCTGATCGATCGTATTCATTTTATCAGCGATCTTTACCTCAATGACCGGCTGTTTTTCAGACACTGCCGCTTTCACCTCGGTTTCAATGGCAGTCTTCGTCAGGTCTTTTACCTGCTTCTTCCCGTATTCCTTGATGTATGTATCGGTAAGCTTCTTCAGCTGTTTCTTATCTGCTTCTGTCAGTTCCTCACGAAGTCCGGGTGTGGTACGCTCCACCGCTGCTTCTTCCTCTGTTTTTTCATCCTTGCCCGTCAGCAGAAAGCTGACTACGATCAGTACAAGACCGATTCCCAATGCGATAATTGTAGCTACTGTCATGTTCTTCCCCCTTATTTCTCGGTGAATTCGTATTTATCAGAATTTCGGATCTGCATCCTGAAAATAAGTTAACAATGTTTCATTCAGAACCCGGATGTGCGTTCCACGCATTCCCATGGATTTGACTTCCAGGACACCCGCTCCTTCCAGTTTCTTAATGGCATTTACCAGAATGGACCGCGTCATGTGATTCTCTGCGGCCACCTTACTGGTCACCAATGCCCCCTCCGTTCCGGGCAACGCTGCAACCAGATATTTCACAGCCTCCTGCTCGGAAGAGGACAGGGATTCCATGGCTGCCCGCAGGATCTCCTTTCTCCGCTTCTGCTCATCATCCTCTTCGTATATGGCACGCATGATCTCAAGTTCGATCACGGTATTCGCATATTCACTCAGGATGATGTCTTCTACCTCATAATCCTTTTTATCGCGATAGATAAAGGTTGTTCCCATCCTTTGTCCCGCAAAAAATACGGGAAGCAATATAGCGGAGATCCCGCCGGTGTCCGACCGGTCAAATCCCAATGTCTGAAGATTGACATTTTCCTTCGTGGAAAGCACCGACAGGAACCGATTATTCAGATTCTCATCGATCATATCCCCGACCGAATCTGCGATCAGACCCGTCAGTCTTGCGCTCGCCTTTTCTTCATAGATTCCCAGCACCTTGCCCTTGGCGCTGACCACCATACAACTCGCGGACAGGATCTTACCCACTACGCCGCAAATGTCATTAAAGATCACGACTCTGGAAGAATTATCATGCAAAAGCTTGCTGATCTTCCTGGTCTGATCCAATAGAGTTACACTCATTTCCCTACTCCTGATTCTATTCCATACTTCGCGCCTTCCGGCGCTCCGTAATATTTGCGCTTATACTTCCAGCCACACGCCTTACACATGGTTATTAGTTTCGCGCACTTCGCGCCTTCCGGCGCTCCGTAATATTTGCGCTTATCCTGCCAGCCATACGCCTTACACATGGTTATCAGTTTCGCGCAGTAAAAAAAAGTTTGTGCTAAATACCCCAACGGATAATATAGCACAAACTTATTACGTAAACAACATGAATTTGTATAAAATGCGTGACTTTTTTTCAAGTTGTCAGACTATAACACTCTTTTCGACATTAGAACGGTTTATTACAGAACCTATTCCTCCGGCTTGTAGTCCTCTACATACCCACAGGATACATCTTCGCAGGCCACACGTTTTCCTTTGACTGTCATCATGGAACCACACTTCGGACAGGGCTTTGCCACCGGCCGGGTCCAGGACATAAAGTCACAGGTCGGAATATCGATACAACCGAAATAGATCCTTCCCTTCTGCGTCCGGCGGACAACAATATCCTTTCCGCACTTCGGACAGCTTACACCGATCTTCTCAAAGAAAGGCTTTGTATTCTTGCAGGTCGGGAAATTCGGACATGCAAGAAACTTTCCGTAAGCACCGTACTTGATCACCATACGGGTGCCGCATTTATCACAGATTTCTTCGGACTCCTCATCTGCCACATGGATGCTCGCCAGATTATCTCCCGCATGTCTGATCGCTTCATCCAGATCCGGGTAAAAATTACGGACGACTACCTTCCACTGAATAGCGCCTTCTCCGATCTTATCCAGCAGAGATTCCATATTTGCCGTGAAACTCTCATCCACGATCACCGGGAATCCGGCTTCCATAATGCTGTTGACTGCATTTCCGAGTTCCGTAATGAACAGATCCTTCTTCTCCTTGGATACATATCTCCGGGCAAGAAGCGTGGAAATGGTCGGTGCATAGGTCGAAGGACGTCCGATGCCGTTCTCCTCCAGGGAACGAACCAGAGACGCCTCTGTATAATGTGCCGGAGGCTGTGTAAAATGTTGCTCCGGAGTAACCGCACCACACTTTAACTGATCCCCGGTCTCAATACCGTGAAAATTCACCGTTGCTTCCTGCTTCTCCTGGCTGGGATATACCAGCTGGAACCCGGCAAATGCCAGACTGCTGGAAGAAGCTCGGTAGGTATAGCCTGCACTCTCCGCAGTTACTGCAAAGATATCAAAAACCGCAGGCTTCATGCGGCTTGCCACAAACCGCTCATATACCAACTTGTACAGTTTGTACTGTTCATCGGACAGGACCCCTTTCAGGTCTGCCGGTTTTTGTTCCAGATCCGTGGGGCGGATTGCCTCGTGTGCATCCTGGATCTTCTTATCATTCTTTGCAGCCGGTTCACTGTCCGCTTCATACTCCGGACCATAGGTCGTGCAAATCATTTCCCGGACAGCCTTATCGGCCTCCTCAGAGATCCGGGTGGAATCCGTACGAAGATATGTAATGAGACCCACGGTTCCCTGACCTTTGATCTCCACGCCTTCATACAGCTGCTGTGCCACCCGCATGGTCTTGGAAGTGGAAAAATTCAGTCTTCCTGCAGCCGTCTGCTGCAACGTACTTGTTGTAAAAGGCAGCGGGGCCTTGGTGCTCCGCTGAGACTCCTTCAGATTCGTTACCACAAACGGTGATTTTTCAGAAGCCTTCTGGATCTTACGTGCCTCTGCTTCTTCTTTCACTTCCCCGGTATACTTAAATGAAACCGGTTTCTTCTGTCCCGGTACGGAAAGCTCCGCACTGATGGTCCAGTATTCCTCCGGAATAAAATCCTCGATCTCTTTATCCCGGTCGCTGATCATCTTCAGAGCAACCGACTGCACACGTCCTGCAGACAGTCCCCTTTTATGAACCTTTTCCCAAAGCAGCGGGCTGATCCCGTATCCTACCAGCCGGTCAAGAACACGTCTTGCCTGCTGGGCATCCACGAGATCCATATCGATGTCCCTGGCATTCTTCAGGGATTCCTTCACTGCATTCTTCGTGATCTCATTAAATGTGATCCGCTTGAACTTCCCCTGTTCCAGCTTCAGTGCGATGGCTAAATGATAGGATATAGCTTCCCCCTCACGGTCCGGGTCAGTTGCAAGATACACATAATCTGCCTTGGATGCTGCTTTACGAAGTGTTTTCAGCAGATCCCCTTTGCCCCGGATCGTAATGTAATGCGGTTCAAAATCATTACTGATATCCACACCCATGTCGCTCTTCGGAAGATCCCTTACATGTCCTTCCGATGCGATCACTTCATAATTCTTTCCTAAATATTTCTTAATGGTCTTAGCCTTTGCAGGCGACTCAACGATCACCAGATTCTTCGCCATTTCATTCCCCCGAAATCAGTTTTCCCTTTTTTAACCTTGCGATCAAACTCGTAATCAAGTTCCTATTTCAAATTCATGAATCAAACTCTTTGAAACGACACACACTATACACCGATTTTTTACGGCTTGCAAGAAAAATTTTCGTGAACTGTTTTACGAATCCCTCCATAACGGTTCATAGACCGGATCCGTCAGGTCTCCCGAGAGATCATAGACCCTGCGGATATTCTCCGGTGTGAGCACAGTCTCAGGGGTACCGAGACGGGTCTGTCCGTTACCGGTAAATGCCAGGATCCGGTCTGCCAGAACCCGGGCCTGTCTTGTATCATGCAGTGCGATGACCATGGATTTCCCCTGTTCTTTCGCAGCAGTCCGAAGCATGCGGATCAGCGCGATCTGGTGATGCAGATCAAGAAAGGATGCCGGTTCATCCAGAAGGATCAGGGGTGTATCCTGGCAAAAGGCCCTGGCCAGCATGACCCGCTGTTTCTGTCCGTCGGAAAGCGTATGATAAACCCTGCTCTCCAGGTCCCCGGTCTCCGTCCATTCCATCGCCCGTTTCAGGACCTCTGTATCCTCCGGCCGTTCCGTCAGCATCAGATTCATATATGGATAGCGTCCCAGAAGGATCACCTCCCTGCAGGTAAGCTGCGCCTTCACTTCACGTCCCGTCGTAACAATACTGAGCTTCGACGCCCGCTCCGCATTTGAATATGACCGAAGATCCTTTCCCCCTAAGATCACCTCTCCTGTCAGTGGCGCCTGTGCACCGGACAAGGTTCGAAGCAAGGTACTCTTTCCGCAGCCATTCGGTCCCAGAAGGCAGAGGATCTCGCCGACTTCAAGAGAAAATGTGATATCCTCCGCAACAACATTTTTTCCGTAACCGATCCGAAGTCCTTTGGATTCCAGGATCAGACTTTGGCTCTGACTCATATCGAATCACCCGCCTTTCTGCGCTGCGCCAGGATCAGCATCACGATGACCACCGGTGCTCCGAGTATGGAAGTCACCACACTGATGGAAAGCTCCGTGGGAGCCAGCAGATTTCTGGCCAAAAGATCCGCAAAAAGGCAGAACACGCCACCTCCGAAAAATGTCAGGGGAACCGTTATTTTCGTCTGCTCTGTCCCCAGCAGTCTGCGGATCAGAAAAGGCACTGCGATCCCGACAAAGGATATCGGACCTGCAAACGCCGTAACCGTTGCGGCCAGAAGGCTTGCGATAAGGATCAGTGTGATCCGGAAACGTTTCACATTTACACCGAGGCTCGCCGCCACAGTCTCTCCCAGAAAGAACGCCTGCATGGGCTTTGCAAGAAACAGCGTTCCGACAAAAAGCGGCAATATGATGATCGCCGAGATCCGGACATGGGACCAGGTCAGTCCCGAAAAACTTCCGAGACTCCAGGAATGCAGACTGACCACATTGGAATCCTCTGCCAGATTGATCACCAGATCCGTAATGGCTGAGCAGATATATCCGATCATGATCCCGGCCACCAGAAGGCTCGCTCCTCTGGGTAATCTGCGGGATACCAGAAGGATCAAAAGCAGCGTGATCATCGCACCTGCAAAAGACGCGAGAATCATAAACACCGAAGACATATGTCCACCCAGTTTCAGCACCAGCGTAAGGGATAACGCCACCACCAGCTTTGCCCCGGAAGAAATACCCAGTACAAACGGTCCCGCGATGGGATTCTCAAAAAAGGTCTGAAGCAAAAGTCCCGAAAGAGCCAGCGCTCCGCCGAGAATGAGAGCCATGAGCACACGGGGAAGCCGAAGATCCAGGAGAATCCTCTTTGCTGTCTCCTCCGTCTCGCCTCCAAAGAGACACTTTAAATCTGCAAAAGAGAGCTTTACCGATCCCAGCAAAAGGTTTAGGAGCACCAAAAGAAGCAGGGCCGCGATCAGTCCTGCGGTGACATATCGGATTCTTCTGCTCTTCTTCATACCCTGCCTCTTATTCTACAAAACACTTTTATTTGTTACGGAAGAATTCGGAAAAATGTACCCTCCGATTTCCCCTCCAGGATCCCGACCAATTCTTCCAGGACATCATTCATATGTGTCACACCCTGAAACAGATTATCGCCCGTTGCGTACACTCTGCCGTTTTTAACAGCCTGAAAATCCTTCAGCAGCGGATATTCCTCCGTAAGCTTTTCCAGACTCTCCGGAGGGCCGTAGATCGCGCCGTTATAGATGAGAACATCCGCATCCTTAGCCTCCTGATAAAACTGATCCGTCTGCAGATTCATGCTTCCGCTTGCACTGTCTTCCCCGGGATCCGAATCAAGAAAATAGGTCCCTCCGGCCAGGCGGATCATTTCCGCAACATAGGAACCGGGTCTTTGAACCGATACATACCCATTTGGATTAAAATAGAAATAAGCCACTTTCGGACCGTTTTCCGAGCTGTCCGTCTGACCGTTCTCCTTATCTGAAAGCGCGCGAAAGCGTTGATCCTCTGCATCAAAATAACGCTCTGCTTCCTCTTCTATTCCAAGGATGCACCCATACACCCGCACCCATTCCAGCCGTCCCATAGGGTGCTTCTCATAGCTGGAATATTCGATCAGAACCGGAATCCCCAGTTGTTCCAGCCGTTCCTTTGTCTTCGGACTGTGCAGCAACATGGTATTCTCGATTGCCAGAGAAGCCCCTTCCTGCATCAGCCACTCGTAATCCGGTGCGTTATATTTACCGATATAGGTGATCCGCTCCTCCTCCACCGCTGTTCGGATCTCCTCCTCTGACCAGTCAGAGGCCCGGGTACTGGTATAGCTCACAGCGTCCAGGGTCGAAAGTGCCTGAAAGAAGGACATCGCTGAAGATGAGGCCACATACAGCTTCTCCTGCGGCCGTCGGATCACTGTGATCTCTTCCGGCAGATCATCCGGAACTTTTTTATCTTCCGGAACGATCAGATATTCCTGTCCGGAAATGGTGATCCTCCGGTACCCGTCCGATAAATGATCGATCTGAAACTCCGTGGCATAGGAATTAACCTGCCGGTTTTCGATCGTAAAGCCCTGCCATAGTTCCTCCCCGGAGGCCACCGTAGAAGCTGCCTTTTCCTTTGATCCGCCGTCGGCATTATCTGCAGTCTTTCCACATCCGAAGAGTACAAAAAGAAGCAGAGTCCACGCCAGAAGTATGCTCCTTCTTCCCGCTTTTCCCTGCTTCATATATTGCCTCCTGCTTCGCACTTCGTGCCTGATGCGCTCCTCATTAAGTGAATGATCTACTTCAATGTGGCAGAATCAAATGTCAGTGTATACTCGATCTCATGTGCCTCACTCATGGCTGTGGTATCGGCCTTCACCGGCAGCGGATAATCAAATCCGATCACCGGGATCTCAAAAGTGGAATTCTCCGTGGAAGGATTTTCCACCGGAAGAAACTTGGTACCATCCACGACCATATAATCATATTTCGAACTGCTCCACACGATCTCCGCAGTCACCTTTCCGCCTTCCACCGTCAGCTTCGCAGGAGAATTCACGGTTGCCCGTCCGGAACCCCCTGCCAGTGTCACCGAAGCCGAATAGGTTCCGTCCGTCAGTCCCAGATCCGAAGCGTCTTTGTAGGGCTTCTCCCGGTAAGCCGTAAAAGGAAGACCTGCAGCTTCAAAGCACAGATCCCTGTCATACCAGAGTTCTTTTTTCTTGCTGAATGCCGCACATGGCACCGCCTTATTCAATGCTTCCACCGGAAATGTGAAGCTGTGACTCCCGTCTGCTTCTTCTGTAAACGGGATACGATCAGCCTCAGAGGCCTTCTCTGCCTCATCTCCGTTTCCGGGATATACATACAGATATCCTTTGCCGCCCATGATCATTTTCGCCGTCATGGTGCCCTGTGATACCGTCAGCTGACATGCCGTAATATCAAACATGGAGGAACTGGACTTTACAGTGATGTCATAGACACCGTCCTTTAGCTGATCTCCCGTGACCGTGATCATTCCTTCGGTGACGACCTGGACCGCTTCAACCGTTGTCTTCTCCGTATTCTTCTCGGTATTGTTTTTGATTTCCGACCCCGCCGCCTCACCTGATGTCGAAGACGTCTGCTCCGAGGAATCCTTTGTCTCCGTTGATCCCGACGATCCGCAGCCGACCAGCATCGTCGTTACTGCAAGTCCGAGAATCAGTCCTCTCCATTTTTTCTTCATATTCGAATCTCCGTAAATATCGATAGTGTCCCACACTGTCAACACATCGACTGTCTTTACTCCACAGTGTCACTTGCTGTATTACAGTACTCTCCGACACTATTTTACACTATCAATGGCAGCCTGGGCATGATCCACATAGATCTGGCGGATGGCTTCATTTTCTCCGAGACCGCGGAGCAGGCAAACCACCTCATAACCGTCCTTTGTAAATGCTGTCTTCCAGGAATCTTCCTCATCTCCGGCCATATCATTATTCGCATGATCACCGGCAACTACCATCAGAGGCTCCAAAACCACGCGCTTATAACCGCCCTTCTTCACTGCCTCACGAACGTCATCCAGCGACGGTGTTGCCTCAACGGTACCGATAAAATAATTCTTGTAACCGTCTGCCGTCAGAAGGTCCTGCATTTTCTGATATACACCGTTTGATTCATGCTCGGTTCCGTGGCCCATGAATACGATGGCCGTCTGTCCGTCATCATACTCCTTTGTCCATTCCGTGATTGCCTTTTCCACACGCTTGAAATCATCATCCGATGTGAGCAGCGGCTTGCCGATGGCGATCTTCTCAAATGTATCGGAATACTTTGCCACCTTTCCGGTCAGCTCATCGTACTCAATTCCGTTCATCAGGTGGGTCGGCTGAACCACCAGCGTCTTTACGTTATTTTTAACCGCACGCTCCAGCGCCTCATCCACATTATCGATATGGATCTTGTCACGCTTTTCCACATGATTGATGACGATATCTGCCGTAAAGCCACGGCGTACGGAATAATCCTTAAAGGAATCCTCCAGAGACTGCTCGATGGCTCCGATGGTCAGACGACGTGAATCATTGAAACTGGTTCCGAAGCTGATAACAAGAAGTTCTCTGTCTCCGATCTCATCCTGATTTCTTACGTTGTCCAGGGATGCATCTCCCGTTGTGTAATCCTCTTCTTCATCCTCGCCGCCCTGTTCGGAAGCCGCCTGGGTTACCGCCTGGCTGGATGCTTCGGTATTGGCAGATGTGGTTGCCTCACCCTTGGATCCACAGCCCGTCAGAGACATACCCAGTGCCAGTGTCAGGATCATTGCCGTTTTTCTGAATGTATTCTTTCTCATGTTTTCCTCCTGTGAACGATTGTCTGAAGTGTCAACCGAATCTCTTCATCCGGTTGAAAACCTGATTTCATGATCCGATTCCCCGCGTTCAAAGGTCTGCTCGTTCCCCGCAGCACAGCACCCAAAATTCGTCATGACGAAGCTTTTTGCGAAATCTCTTTGCATAAGCATTACTCACGCATCACACCTGTGTCATTCACTCATTTTCGGGCATCAAAAAAACGCTGCGTACCGCGCCGCGTAGCTGACTGCAGTATGGTACGACCAAGGCCTCGTGGTCTGAAGCATTAGTGCTTCCGTACCGACAGCCGGCAGGTTTCCGGACTCCGAGCGATGCTGCCGTCTTCCCAACCGTGAAACTACGAATCTCAGACAAATGTCTGTATCCGTCGATTCCATGCTACGGGTCAGTGACACTTTAACAACACCCTGCATATCATAACGCAGCTCGTTACCGTGACGAGATCGTGCAGGCCTTGCACCTGCTTCCCTTTTACCCTCCGGCCCGAAGCTGCTCACTCCGTCGGAGGCACCGTCTGACATATCCGTGCAACGCAGACACGAATACGGCTATCTTTATATCACAAGAGGCGCATCGTGTCAACCGATGCACCTCCATGCGCTTGCTTTTCAATATTGCACTTGATTTTTAATTCGATCTCATATCCGGTCATTCATACCCGGATCCCCGTCGAACCGGCTGCTCTGTCCTCTGAGCAGAAGATCCGCAACGGCAAACGCCGTCATCGTTTCAACAACGACAGCCGCTCTTGGACCGATCACCGGATCATGCCGTCCGCGGATGGAGAGCGCTACATCCTCGCCGGAAGAATTCACGGTCTGCTGCTCCCGAAAAATGGAAGGAGTCGGTTTAAAGGATGCCCGGATCACAATCTCGCTTCCGTCACTGATCCCACCAAGGATCCCTCCCGCATGATTGGTCCGCTTTGCAACGGCTCCGTCCTTCATATAAAAACTGTCATTGTTCTCCGAACCTCTTGCCTCTACAACTGCCGTCCCGTCTCCGATCTCCACTGCCTTCACTGCGCCGATGGAGAAGATCGCCTGCCCCAAAACCGCATCCAGCTTGTCAAAGACCGGTTCACCGATCCCCGCCGGAACTCCCGTCACGATACAGGTCACCTCACTTCCGGAGGAATCCTGCTCTTCCATCAGTTTTCGTAAATACTCTGCCGCTTCAGCAGCCGCCTCCCCATCCGGCATGGAAAGTGCATTTGCCGCGATCACTTCAGGATCCGGATTTAACGGATCAAAACGTTTCGGGTCCGGTCGCACATGTCCGACGGCACTGACGTAGGCCTGTACACGTATACCATACGCTTCCAGGATCCTTGCAGCTATGGCACCTGCCGCCACCCGTCCTGCGGTCTCCCGTCCGGAAGATCGGCCGCCACCGCGGTAGTCACGGAAACCGTATTTTGCATCATATCCATAATCCGCATGACCCGGGCGATAGGTTGTTGCCAGATTTCCGTAATCCCCGGATCGCTGCGATGTATTCTCGATCATCATGGAAATGGGTGTGCCTGTCGTCCGCCCTTCAAATACTCCGGACAGGATCCTCACCCGATCCGCCTCCTGACGGGGTGTTGCAAAATCCCGTCCTCCGGGTTTTCTGCGGTCCAAATACGTCTGTATATATTTCTCCGAAACAGGCAGCCCTGCCTGGCACCCGTCCACGACCACTCCGATCCCTGCTCCATGGGATTCTCCCCAGGTCGTCATCACCAATTGTTTTCCAAAACTCGAACCTGCCATATGTAACATCTCCTGTATATTGTGATGCTGGGGTCAAAAGGTATTTTGCCCCGATTCAACTCTTTACATTAAGAAACGCAGAGCCTACTGTCTCAGGCTCTGCGTTCTTCCATCTTTTTTCCTGCGCGGGGATGCGCTTTATCATAGACTTCCTTCAAATGCCCAAGTTTTCCGGGCAGATACATCTGCGTTGTTGAAATGTCGGAATGACCAAGCATTTCCTTCACTGCATGCAGATCCGCGCCGTTACTTACCATATGAGAGGCAAATGAATGCCGGATCATATGTGGAGTGATATCTTTCTCAATGTGTGCCTTCTTTGCGTAGGACTTCAGAAGTTTCCAAAAGCCCTGGCGGGACATTTCCTCTCCCTTCACATTGACGAACAGGAATTCACTGTCCTTTGCCATCTTCGCCCGTGTTCCGTCCAGGTATGACTGAAGCGCAGCGATTGCTTCCGCCTCAACCGGAATGATCCGGGTCTTGCTTCCGGAATTGCCCTTGCACTCAATAAATCCCATGGACAGGTTCAGATCCGTCACTTTCAGGGAGATCAGCTCTGATACCCGAAGCCCGGTTCCGTAAAGCAATTCCAACATCGCCTTGTCGCGAATCTCCTTCGGTGTCTTTCCCGAAGGCTGCTGCAAAAGGAGGGACACCTCTTCCACGGTCAGCACGTCCGGCGCTTTCTTCTCAACCTTCGGAGGCTTGATCTGCTCCGTCGGATTCCCCTGCACCATACCGCGTGCCAAAAGGAACAGGAAAAAGGAACGGATACTCGCAATATTACGAGAGACCGTTGCTGAACTCATTCCCGAATTCTCCAGATGAAGGACATACGAACCAAGGGATGTTGAGGTTACCTCATTTACATCCGTCACACCGTTTTCACGGTAGTATTCCTGCATCTTCCGAAGATCACGATTATACGATTGAATTGTGTTCTGGCTTGCGCGTTTCACGTCACGCAAATAAGAAATGTAATACCCTATCAGTTGTTCCATCTTTTACCCCTAAACAAACCCCTCCGGGAGCGGTTTCAATAATCTTATTGAGCGCCAACTCAAACCCCGGCAGACTGTGTATCAAAATGCCTCGCCATGGCAACACAGATCCATCCGTACTCCGGCCCCGGGCCGGACTCTCCCGTTTATATGTTACAGTATAATTACAAATTTACATAAAATCAATAACATTTTTTTTGCAAAACCCCTTATAAAACAAGGGTTTGCGGGGCATTTACGCGAAATAAAGTGGACATAATGATCCGGAACACAAAATATAGTTGTTTTGTATCATGAAAAAAATTTAAAAATTTTTTTGTTTTTTTGCATCCATTTTCCCGCCCTTATTCGGGTCCCTGTTCACATCCACCCAGGCAAGTAATGCAATAATGGTTTTTCCGTCAATGATCCTTCCGTCGTAGATCATGGAAACCGCTTCTTCCACCGGGATCCGGACCACCTCGATGGACTCCTCCGGATCCGCGTCCAGTTTTTCCTGTTTCAGATCCTTCCCAAGGAATATGGTGGTATGCTCATCGAATAATCCCGCAGCATTCAAAACCCTGCCGACACGGAATACCTTTGTCGGGTAGAACCCGGTTTCCTCCTTGGCCTCCCGGATCGCCGTCACCTCGGGAGTCGCATCCTCCGGATCCGTCACCCCCGCCGGAATCTCCAACGTAAAATCATCCTCAACATTTCGATACTGCCTGACAAGAATCGCTCTCTCCTCCTCATCCACCAGAAGGATCGCAGCGCCGTCCCGGTTCTTCACGTAATCATAGTGCCGGATCTGCCCATCCGGAAACTCCAGAACATCCTCATAAACCTTAACCCTGTGGGCCTCATATTTCAGTATCCGTTCCAGTCGTTTTGTTTTTTTCATCTTATTTTCCTCTTCGTGCTCCGTGAACAGAAAAGGGATACCCGACGGGTATCCCTTTTCTTTACATGCTATTTCGCATAATCGGTAACTCTGGATTCCCGAATCAAGCTGACCTTGATCTGGCCGGGATATTCCAGCTCATCCTCGATGCGCTTGGAAATCTCTCTTGCGAGGATCACCATATCTGCATCGGTGACATGCTCAGGAACTACCATAACCCGAATCTCACGACCTGCCTGAATAGCAAAGGACTTATCGACACCCTTGAACTCGTTTGCGATGGCTTCCAGTTTGGTAAGCCGTGTCGTATAAGTTTCCAGCGTCTCACGGCGAGCACCCGGACGCGCTGCGGAGATCGTATCCGCCGCCTGTACGATGCAAGCAATGAGTGATTCTGCTTCGCAGTCTCCATGGTGAGATGCCACGGAATTGATAACCGTTGCATTCTCCTTGTACTTCCGACAAAGATCCACACCGATGGATACATGGGAACCTTCCATCTCATGATCGATGGATTTACCGATATCATGCAGAAGTCCCGCACGCTTTGCCAGCTTGACATCCTCGCCGATCTCTCCTGCGATGAGTCCGCTCAGCTCAGCGACCTCGATGGAATGCTTCAGGGCATTCTGTCCGTAACTGGTACGGAATTTCATACGACCGAGAAGTTTTACCAGTTCGGGATGAATGCCATGCACGCCAACCTCCATGGTAGCGGCCTCGCCTTCCTCACGCATCATGGTTTCCACTTCCTTCTTTGCCTTCTCGACCATTTCCTCGATGCGGGCCGGATGGATCCGTCCGTCAACGATCAGCTTCTCCAGCGCGATACGCGCCACTTCCCGGCGAACCGGATCGAAGCTGGAAAGCACCACTGCCTCCGGGGTATCATCAATGATAAGATCCACACCCGTCAGTGTTTCCAATGTACGGATGTTACGACCCTCACGACCGATGATGCGTCCCTTCATGTCATCGTTCGGCAGCTGTACCAGTGAAATGGTGGATTCGGAAACAACGTCTGCAGCACATTTCTGAATGGCTGTAACGACGTATTCCCGGGCTTTCTTGTCGGCCTCTTCCTTGGCCCTCAGTTCCATCTCCTTGATCAGGACCGCGGTTTCATGCTTTACTTCATCTTCCACGGTGCGAAGCAAGTATTCCTTTGCCTGTTCAGAGGTGAGTCCGGAGATTCTCTCCAGTTCCTGTTGTCTTTTCGCGGAAAGCTCTTCGATCTCAGCCTGTTTCTTGGTCAAGTTGGACTCTCTGGCGGACAGGGACTGTTCCCTGCGTTCCAGTGTGTCGCTCTTCTTGTCAAGATTCTCTTCTCTCGAAAGAACTCTCTTCTCCATACGTTGAATCTCGTTGCGGCGTTCTTTGACTTCCTTGTCAAGGTCATTCTTGGTCTTCATGGCCTCTTCCTTGGCGGTCAGCAAAATATCCCGCTTCTTAGATTCCGCATCCTTTATGGCTTCATCTATAATCTCTCTGGCCTTGTCTTCAGCCTTGCCGAGCTTTGCTTCCGCAATATTCTTGCGGTATGCGATCGCTGCGAACCAGGTGATCACTACGGCCACAATTACTATGACAGCGCAGATGATGATGGATAGCGTATCCACAGGAGCACCTCCTTTATTAAGTTTTTATTGCACTTGACAAAGTACAACGTATCTATCTTATTCTTTTTTGTGCATTATGTCAAGTTATTCTTCAAAAAGTCAGCCACCACCCGCATCTCCTCATCCGTACCGATGGTGATTCGGAGATAGTTATCGATCCGCGGCTGTTTGAAATATCGGAAGAAGATTCCCCTCTCTCTCGCTTTTATGAAAATTTCCTCCGCCGGGATCGTACCATGGGATGCAAAGACAAAATTGGCTGCCGACGGGATCACCTGAAAGCCCAGGTCCGTCAGTTCCTTGGTAAACCATTCTCTGGTCGCCGTGATCTTTCCTGTCGTCTCCCGGAAATATGCATCATCCGCGACGGATGCGCACCCATACAGGATGGACGGCCGGTTCATGGTATAGGAATTATAGGAGTATTTCACTGCCTGCATGCAGGCGATCAGTTCCTTCTGACCGATGGCATAACCGATCCGAAGTCCTGCCATGGAGCGGGACTTGGAGAAGGTCCGTACCACCAGCAGATTGTCATATTTATCTACCAGTGACAGTGCAGAGCTGCCCTCCGGTGCAAAATCGATATAGGCTTCATCCACAATTACGACCACGTCCGGATTTGCCGAAATGATCTGCTCCACCTCTTCCAGAGGCAGAAGTCTTGCCGTCGGAGCATTGGGATTCGGGAACACCACTCCGCCGTTTTCCAGCCGATAATCCGAAGGATCGATCCTGAAATCCTCCGTCAGAGCCGGTGTCCTGGTCGGGATTCTGTAAAGCTCAGCCCAGACCGGATAAAAGGAATAGGTAATATCCGGGAAGAGGATCGGACGGTCGGAATTGAAAAAGGTAAGGAACGCCATACCCAATACATCATCACTGCCGACCCCGACAAATACCTGCGCGGGATCCACGTGATGATACTCCGCAAGGGCATTTACCAGATCCAGAGCCGCCGGATCCGGATATTTTCTGAGCAGATCATAGTCCATGATGCAGTTTTGAACCCGCTCCGATGGTCCGTAAGGATTCTCGTTCGTGTTCAATTTGATCACATTCTGTTCTTTCGGCTGCTCTCCCGGTGTATACGGTTCCACCTGTCGTACATTCTCTTTCCAGCTCACTTTGTCTGTCTCCCTTTCTGATTTATTCCACACTTCGCGTCATTTGCTTTTCATCTCTGATACAGTCCGTGCTCCGTTCTGATTTATTCCATACTTCGCGCCTCCCGGCGCTCCGTGATCATTCCTTCTCAAACACGATATCGACTCCGGTATAAAAATCATCCTTTTCGGTAATGATCCCGTTTCTGCGATCATAATCGCAGGTCAGAACCTTGCCGTTATATATAAATTTAACGGTATCGCCGCTGAATTCCACATCACAGTTTACGGTTCGAACATCTTCCTTCGATACCATGGTGATCGTCGCCTTGTCGCCGTCGATTTCGATTTTGGCTGTCATGTCCGCTTTTGCATAATCGTCCCAGACATAGGTTCCGCTCCGGGAATGAAACCAGCCAAGCATCCAGGCTGTCAGCACGCCTGCGATCACAAGAAGTGCACCCGCAATCCCCAGATACAATCCTGCGCGATGTTTTCCGGTCGTATCAGAGAGTTCGTCCGATGTCGAGGCACGGGGCATGCTCCTGTTCCCGTACGGAGAATACGACGCAGTTCCGAAGGGTGTATCCACCTGCTGACTCTGGGCGGCCTGTCCCTCCCCGTAGTACTGTGGCTGATAGGATGCATACTGCGACAGGTCCTTTGCTGCCCCGGGCTGGGCTGTGTATGGATTCCGTCCTTCAGGCTGCGCAAACGGCTGTGACGGTTGCTGCGTTGCATATGACTGCTGCGGATGAACATACGGTTGCTGCGGCTGAACATACGGCTGTTGTGGTGCATATGGCTGCTGACCCGCCGGCTGATCCCATCGGCTGAACGGATCCTGTGTCCGATTATCTTCCATATCCATTTCCTCTATCCGAAAAGTAGTAAGACAGGCGGCCATACCAGCCGCCTGCCTGTACAATAATACTTGAAACCTATTATGATGTCTGAATTAAGCTACTTCTTAAATGTCATCGAAACACCACTCTCTTCAATGGTGATCGTTCCCGCAGCGGAATCATACTTACCCGTGATCTCCTTGCTGCCTTCCGTAAATGTGATGGTGGATCCGCTGATCGTAACTTCACAGTCGCCGCCCTGACCCATCAGGTTAATGCTTGCCTTGCTGCCGTTGATCTTGATATAGAAGTCACTGACATCCACACCAAAGCCCTTCATGGTGTCTGCATCCAAAGTCATTCCATAGGCATCTGCAGAACTGAACTTGTAAGTTCCGTCTGCACCGCTTCCGCCGCCGAATACTCCGAGAGCCCAGCAAATAACCAACGCTGCGATCACGGCTACACCTGCGATGATACCGATGATCAGACCGGTATGGCTCTTCTTCGGAGCCGCCGGTGCCTGCGTCGGGGCACCCCCCTGCGGTGCAAACGGATCATATGCCCCCTGATTGGGATTATAAGCACCCTGATTCGGATCATAGCCACCGAAATTCTGAGGTGCCTGATTTGCCGGATTTGCCGGATCCGCACCAAACGGATTCGTAGATGCGGCTACACTGCCGGCCCCCGGAAATCCACCCTGTGCAGGGCCTGCAGCCGGTGCCGGAGCACCACATACGGGACAGGTTGCAGCGCCGGCAGGAATTTCTGCTCCACATACGTTACAGTTCATAAACTCTTCCTCCATCCTTAAACCATTTTTATACTACGATTCTTCTTTGGATTTTGTTTGTTTTACAAAGCAAAAAACAAAATCCCATGCAATTATAGCACAATTGATCTTCGATTTCATCATTAATTTTATAGTTTTCTGTATTTTTTTCGATTACTTTTTAAAATTGAGTACGACACCATCGTTTTCGATGGAGATCGTGCCCTCTTCCTTATTGTACGTCCCTTCAAACTCTTCCTGACTGTCCTTAAATGTGATCGTCGATCCGCTGATCGATATCGTACATTTTCCGGACCGTCCCATCAACCTTACCGTTGCCGTGCTTCCACTGATCTTTAATTCGAAATCATCCACATCCATGCCAAATTCCTTGAATTGGGCAGGTGTCAGTGTCATACCCTGAGTCGTGGCATTCACAAACTTATATGTACCGTTGGCTCCGTGGTTTCCACCGAGGATCCCCCTTTTCCAGAGAACCACCAGAATGGCAAGAAGGCAGCACCCGATGGTGATGATGATAATGAGCGTCTTATTGTCCTTCTTCATCGGAGATCTCGAAGCCGAGGAATTTGACACAGCTGCAAACGGATCAAATCTGGAATCAAAGGCTGACAGATCCGGCCCACCGCCATTCACCGGTCCACCGGCAGCACCACCGTTTCCGACGCTCCCGAATGCAGCGCCTCCGTATGCCGCACCACCATAGCTGCTTTGCCCGAAGCCCGGCTCATCCACGATCCTGGCTTCCATCCCGGCTTCTCTCTCCAATTCCCGTCTGGCCTCTGCCTGTGCTTCCCGGGCCTCCTGATTATTGGGATCCATTCCAAATGGATTTGAAGCGGTTACATTTCCGCCCACCATCGAATATTTATTCTTCGCCGGCTCCGGTTCGGTCGCCATGGCCTTCGCCGGCTCTGGTTCGGTCGACATAGCCTTCGCCGCTGCATTGGCCGCAGCTTCCGAAGCAGCCACCGACATCCCGCAGATCGGGCATACAGATGCTCCCTCTGCGATCTCGCCGCCGCATATCTTACATTTCATACTCTCTCCCCTGTAATGCTGATTTTTATAATGCCGGGGTCAAAAGTGTTTTGCCCCGGCAAATGTTATGCAACACGTTATTATTCGGTCTTGTCTCCGCCGCCGAACAGTCCGCTCAGCTTTCCAAGGCCTCCGGACACTGCATCACCGGTCATTTTTGCCTTAACGCCTGCGATTGCTCCGTTTACAACATCATCCGGAAGATCCACACCGGCAACCTTTTCGATTGCTTTCGTCGGATTCTCTTTGAAATCCTGCTTCAGGCTCTCATCCTTTGTGATCTTCTCCACGATCTCAGTGATCTTTGCTTTGATGTCCATAATTTCCTCCTTTGTCCGGTAATGACCGGGGTATGATTATTTGAACCCGGTACTTGCCGGGGTTCGTACATGTTTAAAATATGGGATCACAGAGGCCTTCCATACTTTGCCCGGGCAATCCCGTGGTCATTATAACATAAAAGGGTTCCGATTAAAACAGATCAGATAAAATTTGAAAAGATCATGGCACCCAGTACCGTCAGCAGACCGGAAACCACGATAGACAGGCTGCTCATGGCCCCTTCCACATCTCCGATCTCCATAGCCTTTGCCGTTCCCAGGGCATGTGAAGAGGATCCGATGGCGATACCGACGGCTATGGGTTCTTTGATCTTAAACAATTTACATACGATCTCGGCAAAAATATTTCCGATGATCCCGGTAATGATGATCACCGCCACCGTGATCGCCACATGACCTCCCAGTTCTTCGGACACGCCCATTCCGATGGCAGTCGTGATGGACTTCGGAAGAAATGTCACATACTCCGCATGATTCAGATGGAACACCAGCGCAAAGAGAAAAACACTCACCATGCTGGAAAGCACACCGGAAAAGATGCCGGCGAATACGGCTTTCCAGTTCTTCTTCAATAATTCGATCTGCTCATAGAGCGGGATCGCCAGGCTTACCGTGGCCGGAGTCAGCAGGTAACTGATATATTTTGCACTTCCCTCATATACTTCGTAATCGATATCAAGCAGGAGCAAGGCTCCCATCGTCAGAAGGATCGCGATGAGCAGCGGATTAAAGATGGACAGTTTCGTCTTCTTCCGGAGAAAGACACCGATCCCATAAGAAAAGAGACTGATAAATACACCGAAGAATGCCGTTTGCTGAAAGAATTCTTTCATGACTCACTGCCTCCTTCCTCCCTGGGATCCGAAGCCACGGATCCCGCAGGCGCCTCTGTAACATTGCCCATGTCATTCGTTTTTTCTTCCGCAGGTACCCCGGAAATCTCATATGAATCGACATCTGTGCCGATTTCCATAGCTGCTTCCGAAGCGGCATCCGCCGGTTTCCCGTGCCGGATCACCGCCTGTGTGATCCGACCGGAAATGATCATGACGATAAAGGTCGTCGCAAACATGATCACTGTATAGATCAGCCAGTTGGGCTTCAGGATCCCCCAGGCCCTCAGCAAACCCACCGCTGCGGGAATGAACATCACCGGCATGATCTCGATCAGAAACCGTCCAGTCTCCCGAACTGCGGAGAGGGGAATGATATGCAGTTCCAGCGCAAGGAACATCAAAAGAATCCCGTAGATACTGGCCGGGATCGGCAGCGGGATCAGATAATTCAGGATCTCGCCCAGAAATGAAATAAACAGGATGATCAGAAACTGTCGTATGTATTTCATAATAGATCTCCCTCGATTGATTCCACACTTCGCACCTAAAACGCTCCGTGGTTTTCGCGCCTAAAGGCGCTCCGTGATTTATTCCGGCAGCAGGCCGTATCTGTCCTTCAGCTCCAGGATCCGCAGCACGCTTTCGTTGATCCTCGTCTCCGGGATCTTTCCGGTACGTACCGCATCCAGAAGGCCGATATATGCCTCCTCAAAATCGTCCGGCATAAGTACGATATCATTTCCTGCGGTCACCGCCAGGATCGCCGCTTCCGCAGGTGTGTAATAGTCAGCGATGGCTCCCATTTCCATGGAATCCGTGATGACCACGCCGTCAAACCCCATCTCGTTCCTTAGTTTCTCGGTAATCATTTCGTAGGAAAGCGAAGCAGGAAGCCCGTCAGTGGTAACATTTTCCGCAGAAATATGTGCCACCATGATCATATCCACCCCTGCATCCACTGCCATCTGAAAAGGAATGATCTCTCCTTCCAGCAGTTCCTTCCAGGTCTTTGTCACATACACTGTTGAGTGATGCGTATCACCGTTCGTATCCCCATGACCCGGAAAATGCTTTGCCGTGGTTATGGTCTTTGTCCCCTGAAGTCCCTTGATCTCGGAAACCACCAGACTTCCCACCATGGACGGGTCCTTTCCAAAGGCCCGGGAACCGATAACACGATTCCGGGGATTGGAATTCACGTCCGCCACAGGTGCCAGATTGGTATTGAATCCATACTTATTCATATAGGAACCGATATAGTTCCCCCTGGAAAATGCCTCCGTCTCATCCACCACTTCATCCGCATCCGGAAGATCCGGAATTCCGAAGCTTGACTTGCCGCTGATCCGGGCCACCAGACCGCCTTCTTCATCCACCGCGATCATCAGCGGTATTTTACTCTCCTTCTGAAGATCCTGCAGCAATGCCGTGGTCTGCTCCGGATCGATAATATTATAGGAAAAAAGGATGATCCCTCCGGGTGTAAATTTATGCAGGTTCTCCTTCAGAGAATTGCTCATCTGCACGGTACCCTGTACTTTCTTCCCGTTGTATTTTGTCCCGCGATATTCCTGATCCATCTCCTCCGGCGGGACCATAAACATCTGACCGACCTTCTCCTCCAGCGACATGCTGTCCAGAAGCCGCTCCGCCCGGGTCTTCACTACCACATCCTTCGGTGATGCAAGCTCTGTTTCCGCAGCCACACGAAGGATCGGATTCTCTATCACCTCTGCCGTATCCGGTTTCTTATCCGTTCCGATCAGGACGGCTGCCACAAGAAGCATCGGAAGCAGCAGGATCATCAGTTTTTTCAGAAATGTCCCTCTTCGTTTTTCAGCAGGTTCAGGAACGGCCGGAACGCCGACGGAACCGCTGCCGACATTTCCTGCTCTTCTATCTGGAACCATTTGAGCTCTCCGATCTCATCGATATAGTCTATCTCCTTATTACAGATAATAAAATGTGCCTCCATGCGCCACTCCACATGGCTGAAAACGTGTGTATACGGAAGGCTCATCCACGGCCGGGCAGATTCCGCGCCCCAATCATCGGCGCGTCTGACAGCTTCCTCCATGGAAAGATGCCCCTCCAGATTCGGAAACTCCCAGAGACCTGCCAGAAGTCCTTTCTTCGGGCGAAGATGCAGAGCAACCCTGCAGGAAGTATCTCCGCAGAGAAGGATCCACACCGTCCGTTCCTCTACTTTCCGATTTTTCTTTTCCGCGCGTACAGGATACCGGTCTTCCGTCCCCGTCCTGTGTGCCACACACTGCCTTACAAGCGGACAGTCTGCGCAAAACGGAGGGCCGTTGGGAACACACACCGTCGCTCCCAGTTCCATCCAACACTGGGTCATCTTCCCACGCTCTTCGGTCCGGCACTTATTATATAAAGAAATAAGCGCCAGACGGACCGCCTTCTTCGTCGATTCCAGATCAATGCAGGACGAATCCCCATACAGCCTCGAATAGACCCGGAGGACATTTCCGTCCACCGCCGGTGTCGGTGCCCCGAAACATATGGAAGCGATGGCACCTGCCGTGTAGGCACCGATCCCGGAAAGTGAAAGGATCTCCTCATAGGTCTTTGGAAATACCCCGCCGAAGCGTTCCCGGATCTCCGTTGCCGCCTTCTTCAGATTCCGTGCACGATTATAATACCCCAGCCCCTCCCAGAGCTTCATCAGGCGTTCATCGTCCGCCGATGCAAGGGCTTCAATATCCGGAAATGCCTGCATAAACCGTTCATAATATCCGATCACCGCTGCTACTCTGGTCTGCTGCAGCATGATTTCGGAGATCCATACATGATATGGATCCCGGTCTCTTCGCCAGGGAAGCTCCCGATGATGTGCCTCATACCATTCCAGCAGCCGGCGGATCAGCTTTCTGTCATATTTCGGATCAGCAGGAGTCACCGGAGTATCATCGCATATCAGATTTGTTTTGCACTCACCCTTCATCACGCCCGTCTCTCTGCCTGTCTTTCCGCCATCATAAGGCAGCTGTCACCAGGCTTTTTGGATACAATCCCTAGTATTGTATCATACAGGCGGCCATATTTCACCTTTTTTTGATTTGGATTTTTTTCAAAAACCACTATATATTTTCCGGCATTAGTGCTATAATACCATAGATTGTGCAGTATGCACCCTTTCTACATTTATCTGGAGGAACTATATATGGCGCAAAGAACGGATATCCACAAGGTACTAATCATCGGCTCCGGCCCCATCGTAATCGGTCAGGCCTGCGAGTTCGACTATTCCGGCACACAGGCGTGTAAGGCGCTTCGCAGCCTCGGCTACGAGATCGTGCTGGTGAATTCCAACCCCGCAACTATCATGACAGACCCGGAAATGGCTGACGTGACCTACATCGAGCCGCTGAACGTAAAGCGTCTCGAGGCCATCATCGCCAAGGAACGTCCAGATGCTCTCCTTCCGAATCTGGGAGGTCAGTCCGGACTGAACCTCTGCTCCGAGCTGGCTGAAGCCGGGATCCTGGAGAAATACGGCGTTCAGGTTATCGGTGTGCAGGTAGATGCCATCGAGCGTGGCGAGGACCGTATCGAATTCAAGAACACCATGAATGCACTGGGCATCGATGTTGCCCGCTCTGAGGTTGCTTACTCCGTAGAGGAAGCACTGAAGATCGCAGACGAACTTGGATATCCGGTGGTTCTCCGCCCGGCTTACACCATGGGCGGTGCCGGCGGCGGACTGGTATACAACCGCGAAGAGCTGCAGACCGTATGCGCCCGCGGACTGAAGGCCTCTCTTGTGGGACAGGTTCTGGTTGAGGAATCTGTTACCGGCTGGGAGGAACTGGAGCTGGAGGTTGTCCGGGATAAGGACAACAACATGATCACTGTCTGCTTCATCGAGAACGTGGATCCCATGGGTATCCATACCGGCGACTCCTTCTGTACAGCTCCCATGCTGACCATTTCCGAAGATGTTCAGAAGCGTCTGCAGGAACAGGCTTACAAGATCGTGGAGTCCATTCAGGTCATCGGCGGTACCAATGTACAGTTCGCCCATGACCCGAAGACAGATCGGATCATCGTCATCGAGATCAATCCCCGTACCTCCCGTTCTTCCGCACTTGCAAGTAAGGCGACGGGCTTCCCCATCGCTCTGGTATCCGCAAAGCTGGCTTCCGGACTTACTCTGGCAGACATCCCCTGCGGAAAGTACGGAACGTTGGACAAATATCATCCGGACGGCGATTATGTCGTAGTGAAATTTGCTCGTTGGGCATTTGAGAAGTTCAAGGGCGTAGATGACAAGCTGGGTACACAGATGCGTGCCGTCGGCGAAGTCATGTCCATCGGTAAGAATTATAAGGAAGCCTTCCAGAAGGCTGTCCGTTCTCTGGAGAAGGGCCGCTACGGACTGGGTCATGTGAAGAACTTCCATGACCTGACCAAGGAGCAGCTGCTACAGCAGCTCATCACCCCCTCCAGTGAGCGTCATTTCATCATGTATGAAGCGATCCGCAAGGGCGCTACCGTAGATGAGATCCATGAGATCACATATGTAAAGAAATACTTCATCGAACAGATGAAGGAACTGGTAGACGAGGAAGAAGCACTGGTTGCAGAGTTTAAGGGTCAGGTTCCCTCTGACGCTGCTCTGACACAGGCTAAGAAAGACGGCTTCTCCGACAAATATCTGTCCGAGATCCTGGGCGTATCCGAGGATTCCATCCGCGAGAAGCGCGAGGCACTGGGCGTGGTTGAGACCTGGGATGCCGTTCATGTCAGCGGAACTCAGGACAGCTCCTACTTCTACTCTACCTACAATGCACCGGACAACAATCCGATCAATACCGACCGCCGGAAGGTTATGATCCTGGGCGGCGGACCGAACCGTATCGGTCAGGGTATCGAGTTTGACTACTGCTGCGTACATGCCGCACAGTCTCTTAAGAAGCTGGGCTTCGAGACCATCATCGTAAACTGCAATCCGGAGACCGTATCTACCGACTATGATACCTCCGATAAGCTGTATTTTGAGCCTCTGACTCTGGAGGATGTTCTCTCCATCTACAAGAAGGAGAAGCCGGTGGGCGTGATCGCTCAGTTCGGCGGACAGACACCTCTGAATCTGGCGGCTGACCTTGAAAGAAACGGTGTGAAGATCCTGGGCACCTCTCCTGCTGTCATCGATCTGGCAGAGGACCGTGATCAGTTCCGTGCCATCATGGACAAGCTGGGAATCCCCATGCCGGAAGCAGGCATGGCTACCACCGTGGAGGAAGCCATCGAAGTGGCTAACCGCATCGGTTATCCGGTTATGGTACGTCCTTCCTACGTTCTGGGCGGACGCGGTATGGAAGTTGTCTATGATGATGAAAGCATGATCGGTTACATGCAGGCCGCTGTCGGCGTAACACCCGACCGCCCCATCCTCATCGACCGTTTCCTGCATCACGCGCTGGAATGCGAGGCAGATGCCATCGCAGACGGAACTCACGCATATGTTCCGGCGGTTATGGAGCATATCGAGCTGGCCGGTATCCACTCCGGTGACTCCGCTTGTATCCTGCCGTCCAAGCACATTTCCGCAGAGAATCTGGCGACCATTAAGGATTACACCCGGAAGATCGCCGAGCAGATGCACGTGGTAGGTCTGATGAATATGCAGTATGCCATCGAGGACGGTAAGGTCTTTGTACTGGAAGCAAACCCGAGAGCATCCAGAACCGTTCCGCTGGTTTCCAAGGTCTGCGGTATCCGCATGGTACCCATCGCAACCGAGATCATTACATCGGAACTGACCGGCAAGCCGTCACCCATTCCGAACATGAAGGAACGTCACATTCCGTACTACGGTGTGAAGGAAGCTGTCTTCCCCTTCAACATGTTCCCGGAGGTAGACCCGATCCTCGGACCGGAAATGCGTTCCACAGGCGAGGTTCTGGGCATGTCCCTTTCCGCCGGCGGCGCTTACTTCAAGTCCGAAGAAGCCGCAAAGGCAACCCTGCCACTTAAGGGTACCGTACTGATCTCCGTCAACAGTCAGGAGCGCGCTGAAGCACCTGCCGTTGCAAAGATCCTGTATGATAACGGCTTTAAGATCCTGGCAACCGGCAAGACCTGCGATACCATCAACGAAGCAGGCATCCCGGCTGAGAAGGTAAAGAAGCTGTACGAAGGACGTCCCAACATTCTGGACCTGATCACCAACGGTGAGATCGATCTGATCATCAACTCACCCATCGGTAAGGCCAGCGTGCATGACGACTCCTATATCCGGAAAGCTGCCATCAAGTCCAAGATCCCTTACATCACCACCATCGTGGCAGGTAAGGCCGCAGCCGAGGGTATCGACCATATGCTCCGCAGACACATGGGCAACATCCATTCCCTGCAGGAGTGGCATGAACTGATCAAAGACGCTGAGTAATTTACCACTCGATAATCTATCACTCGGATAAGAAGGGGATCCCCTCAGATCCGGCTTTGGAACAGCAAAAAAACGGGAGTGTCCATTTCGGACACTCCCATTTTTAATGTTAAAGCAAGCTTTCACCGATGCGTACCATTATTTCAGATAGCCCTTTTTATCAAAGCTGTACTTCTTTCCGTCGATCCAAATGGTCGTATTCTTCGCATACCAGCCACTGGTATCTCCGAACCACCATTTTCCTTTGGTCTTATGCCAGGACCCCTTGTACTTATAGGTCCAGGCACCGCTCTTGCTGAACCAGTAACCCTTATACCATTCATTGGCAGCCATATAACCGTTTGGTTTGAAATAATACCATACGCCGTCGATCTTCTGCCACTGATTCTTAGGATACCAGCCGGTATTGTCTACGATCCACCAACCGGTCTTGTTATGCTTCCAGGTCATTTTATACTTCGTCGCATAACCGTTCTTGTCATACCAGATGTTCTTCACCCATTCACTTTTGTATTTCGTTTTTACGGGTTTCACCGGTTTGTCAGGTTCATCCGGTTCGTCAGGCTCATCCGGATCGTCCGGATCATCGGGATCCTCCTTTACAAGCTTCGGAACTACTTCCTGCTTCTGGAGAACTGCATTACATACAGCACAATGACTTCCCTCCGTAAGTCCCGTGGATTCATACGTCGGAGCCACTGCCGGATCCTTTACGACCGTATGGTCCAGAAGGGGAAGTTCCTCTGTCTTTTCCTTTCCGCACACCGCGCAGACAGCCACCCGGCTTCCGTGGACCGCGCAGGTAGATTTACTTATCTGTTGCATGGCACCCCAGGAATGACCTACATATCCCAGATTCTCAGGATACAAGTATTCCCATCCCCATGTCCCGTCCTCTTTTTGTTTCGGCGTCCACGCAATATCTTCCGTGATAAGATCCTCTTCACATACCGGATAGTTTTCCGGCCGGTACAAAGTATGATATCCCGCCGGATCCATACATTCGCGATGCGCATCCGAAAGATTAAAGTAGCGTGTATAACCGTTCGTATCATTTCCCTGGACATCATTATACGTCACATCGATCGTATACCATTTTTCATCATCCAGACAGACTTTGTTCCATGCCACACCTGAATTCTTCGCGGAATAAACAATATATACCGGAACATCCGACATCTTCATCAGATAATACATTGCCCAGGAATAGCCCTGATAATGTGTTTTCTTCCGCAGGAATACCGACACATCCTCATCTCTCGATTCAACAAGTTCAAAAGAAAACTCTCTGCAGAGGATCTCATTTGCGGCCCGTTCTCTTTCATACCTGGTATCAAACCGGGTTATGATATCCAGCCAACGATCCAGTTCACCGAAAATCTCATTGGTAGTGGCAGTTCTGGTGGCGCCATCCCGATATTCCGGTTTGGCAAAGATCGTAATTGTCGTATTTCCACCGTTCACCGTTGAAATCAA
Source organism: Eubacterium sp. (assembly GCA_024681515.1). Lineage (GTDB taxonomy): Bacteria > Bacillota > Clostridia > Lachnospirales > Lachnospiraceae > Eubacterium_Q. The sequence goes on from JAILAR010000157.1 coordinate 37,004, forward strand.
AGGTGCATACTCCACGAAATAAAAGCACGGATTCTCTCGCAGGAACACATGGAATATCGAAACCACATCCGAACCGTTCACATTCCCGCAGACCAGTTTTCCCATCACGCCTCTCTGATCCGTTTCAGAATAGGCCTCCAGGTCCTTCGAAGTAATCAGGTAATCCATACAGGTGCGATACATATTCTGGTACAGGATCCTCTCGGTAGGCGTCATGTCAAGAAAACGGTTCTCTGCATCATTGGGCTCTATCACATATCGTTCCCAGTCATGTACTTCTATCGTTCCGTCCGCTTCCGGAGCCGGCAGCAGTGTAGGATCCGGCCCGGGATCCGGCGTTGGTATCGGCCCGGGATCCGGTGTGGGATATGGTTTGATGAGCTCAAGTGTAAGACTCCCGTCCTCCTCAGTATGGATCACGTAATGAGTGTCTTCCCCGACATAATCCTCCGTATCGGTTTCCGGATAGTATTCGGCATAGACCAGAATATGAACGTTGTTTCTGTCACGAAACATCATATGCTCATCCGCCCGGTTCAGATAATACTCCCGATTTCCGGAGCCGTCATTCCAGGTCACATCCGTCGCATACCACTTTCCATTATCCAGCTGACACTTATTCCATAAATGATTATAGCCGGTAACATTTACGGTGGGTACATCACAGTAATTCATCAGCAAACCGAAGGCAAGTGCGTATCCGGCACAGACTGTACTTCGATCGATGAAGACGCTATATGCACTCTGATTGAACTCCGAATGAAAATATGTCAGATTATCACAGAGCAATGTATTTGCGGCAAGGATCCTGGCATACCTGGTATCTCCTGCGGAACGGATCTGCTCTGACCATTCCTCGACGATATCAAATACACGATTGGTTTCCTTTGCCCGCGTTTCTCCATCTGCAAATGCCTCATAAACTCCGAGATTGATAGAGTCTTTCCCGTTACCGTACCCATGAAAAAGAAAATAAAACTGAGGATTTGAATTATAAAAAAGACTAAATACTCTGAGGATCGAGACATCATCCAGCCCGCGAGTCGAGATTTCCCCGGGAATCGTGCAATGCCCGAGCCACGGATATTGATAGCTGTCCTTCGAAGTAAGTGTCTGATAGGCTATCTCATACATTTCATCATAGATAGCCTTCTCATCCGCGTTCAGCTGATCATAAATATACGGGCTGGAATACTTCTCCCAATCCCGAGGAACAATCGTAACCTCTTCTTCCGATTCACCCGATACCTCTTCTGCGTATACATCAAGACAGGGATTCAGAAA
>JAILAR010000175.1 GCA_024681515.1 Eubacterium sp.
TGGTGCGTCCACAGGTGAATTTGAAGCACTCGAACTGCGTGACGGAGACAAGTCCAGATATCTTGGCAAGGGCGTCACCAAGGCGGTGGAGAATATCAATACAACGATCAATGAGGTTATCAAAGGAATTGATGCATCGGACACCTATGCGGTTGATGCAGCTATGATCAAGGCGGACGGGACAAAGGATAAGTCCAAGCTTGGGGCAAATGCGATCCTGGCCGTTTCCATAGCTACGGCAAGAGCAGCTGCAAAGTCTTTGGGAGTCCCGCTTTACAGATTCCTGGGGGGTGTGTCCGGTAATCGTCTTCCGGTTCCTATGATGAACATCCTGAACGGTGGAGCACATGCAGACAGTGCTGTAGATACGCAGGAATTCATGATTATGCCGGTAGGAGCTCCGTCCTTCAAGGAGGCACTCCGCTGGTGTGCAGAGGTTTTCCATAACCTGAGAAAACTGATCAAGGATATGGGGGATGTTACAGCTGTCGGTGATGAAGGTGGTTTTGCACCGAATCAGCTGAAGAGCGATGAGGAAGCAATCGAGAAGATCCTGGAAGCCATTAAGGCGGCAGGCTTCGAACCCGGTAAGGACTTCATGATCGCCATGGATGCTGCGGCATCCGAATGGAAGAGCGAGAAGGGCAAAGGTTTCTATAAGCAGCCGAAGTCCGGCAAGGAGTTTACTTCGGATGAACTGATCGCGCATTGGGAGAGTCTGGTTGATAAGTATCCCATCATTTCCATCGAGGATGGTCTGGATGAAGAGGATTGGGAAGGCTGGCAGAAGATGACTGCAAAGATCGGCAGCAAGGTTCAGCTGGTCGGTGATGATCTCTTTGTTACCAACACGGAGCGCCTCAGCAAGGGAATCTCTCTCGGAGCGGCAAACTCCATTCTGATCAAGCTGAATCAGATCGGTTCGGTATCCGAGACACTGGAGGCTATCAAGATGGCACATAATGCGGGATATACCGCAATCTCATCCCATCGTTCCGGAGAGACTGCAGACACGACCATTGCGGATCTTGCAGTAGCACTGAACACCTGTCAGATCAAGACCGGTGCACCCAGCCGGTCCGAGCGTGTGGCAAAGTACAATCAGCTTCTCCGCATCGAGGAAGAACTTGGTGCATCCGCGGTTTACCCGGGAATGAATGCATTTCACGTAAAAAAATAATACTTAACAAACGGAAGCGAACGCCAACTCCAAATAAACAAGGAGGGGCGTTCGCTTTCATAAGTAAGCGCATAAACGGGATCTTTAACTCTGATGAATTTACTGCCGATATGGTGGCGGACTATGATGCTATTGCCTTCGGATGTCCTGCAATGGGCGCAGAAGTACTTGAGGAAATGTCATTTGAACCGATGTTCACATCTGTTGAGGGATTGCTCTCAGGAAAGAAGATAGCTCTTTTCGGTTCATATGGTTGGGGCGACGGACAATGGATGAGAGACTGGGAGGACAGATGTAACGCGGCAGGTGCAAAGCTTGCATGTCCCGGCGTAATGGCGAATTACGCTCCCGGGGAGGATTCACTTGAAGAATGTAAGAGCCTTGGAGCAGCACTTGCCTGATATTCTGTAAAAGTGAAACGGATGAGGTTAAAGAGCGGTAGCAGTATAGACGCTATCGCTTTTTTTAATCTGAAAGAATAGTATACTATTGCTTGACATATGATTTATTACAGTGTAATATTACATGGTAATAAATGCTTTGAGGTGATCAAATGGGATATGATTACGATCAGACACATGACAGGATCATGAAGAGTGCCATGGATCATTTCATGGTAAAGGGGTTCTCCGGCGCCTCCATCCGTCAGATCTGCAAAGATGCCGGTGTGACGAACGGGGCGTTTTACGCACACTTCAAGAGTAAAGAAGATCTATTTGCCAGCCTTGTTGATCCGATTTTGAATGGTATGCAGGAATTGTATGACGGAGAGAATCAGTCATATATGGATTTTCATTCCGCCCTGGAAATAGAGCAGGTTATGGAGCAGACCTTTTCCTCCAACAGACGACTGATCCATTACGTGTTTGACCATGCGGATGTCTTCCGACTGATTCTTACAGCGAGTGCCGGAACAGAATACGATCATTTCGTAGAAGATCTGGCGAAAGAAGAAGCGGTAAATACCATGGAATTCATGGACAGGTGCAGTGTCTATGTTGGGAAAGCGGAGAGGATATCCGAAGGGCTGATCCGACAGATCAGTCATGTAGTGGTCTCTTCCATTTTTGACGGACTGCTGGATGGAAAGACGGAAGAGGAAGTGATCCATGAAACGGAACTCTCATCCGAGTTTTGTCTTGCGGGGATGAAGCATATGATGAAGATCGGCTGATCGATAATGCCTGATAGTTCAGGCATTATTTTTGGACCATTGGTTAGATGAAACTAACTCAAAGCCATAAGAAGCAGAAAGGAAAAGCCATTATGGAGAAAAAAAAGAAGGGCACCCTGGCATGGGTAATGGAATTTGCAGGCATGAATAAGAAGGCCTACCTGATGAGTGTGATCATGGCGATCATCAGTGTGACAGCGGGTTTTATACCGTATCTGTTCATTGCCAATATCATCCGATCTTTGATCGAAGGAAACAGGGATATGCAGTATTATCTGATCCAATGCGGTTACATTACCATATGCTGGCTGGTTCACAAGATATTTCATACCATATCCACCACCATGTCGCATAAGGCAACCTTCGGTGTTCTGGCTGAGATCAGAAGAAGGCTCACAAGGAAACTAAGCCGCATGCCTTTGGGAGATGTTCTGGATGATTCGTCGGGTTCGTATAAGAATATCATCGTAGAGAGAGTTGATTCCATCGAAACCACACTGGCGCATATCATTCCGGAAGTGATCTCCAATGCCATTGTCCCCATCGGCATCTTTATCCTGATGCTGAGGGTGGATTGGAGGCTTGCGCTTCTGTCGCTTCTGTCCATTCCCCTGGGAGCGGTGTTCTACGGTCTTATGATGGGGGGAGCGGAGGAAAGCTTCAGGAATACCATTGAGAAGACAAAGGCTCTGAATGATACTGCAGTGGAGTACATCAACGGCATCGAGGTGATCAAGGCCTTCGGAAAGACGAAGACCTCCTATGAGAAGTTTATTCATGCGGCAAAGGAGGGAGCAGACTGCTTTATTGAGTGGATGAGGCGTTGTAACCTGTGGCAGAATCTGGCCATGACGCTGCTTCCGGCACAGCTGCTGACGCTGCTTCCCTTTACCGGATGGTTCTACATGACGGGAAAGGTGGACGGGACAGATGCGCTGATGCTGATCATCCTGACACTGGGACTTGTGTCTCCTTTCATGGTCATCGCAGGTCATATGGATAATATGTCCAAGATGGGATCGATCATCGGGGAGGTCGTTTCAATCCTTGAGAAGAGAGAGATGGAGCGGCCGGAGGTGATGACTGAAACGCCGGTGGGTTGTGATATCGAGTTCAGAGATGTTCATTTCGGCTATAAGGAGGAAGAGGTACTGCATGGTATTAATCTATCCATCAAGGAGGGAACGGTAAATGCGCTCGTTGGTCCTTCCGGTTCCGGTAAGTCAACCATAGCGAAGCTGATCGCCTCCTTTTGGGATACGGACAGTGGTTCCATCACCTACGGGGGAGTGGATATAAAGAATATCCCGCTTGATGAGTACAATAAATATATCGCTTATGTTTCACAGGATAACTACCTGTTCGATGAAACTGTGATGGAGAACATCAGAATGGGAAATCCGGAGGCCTCAGACGAGGATGTGATCCGTGCGGCAAAGGCCTGCGGATGTCATGACTTTATCATGCATCTTGAGAAGGGCTATGATACCATGGCAGGCGGTGCGGGAGGTCATTTGTCCGGCGGTGAACGACAGCGGATCAGTATCGCAAGAGCGATGCTGAAAAATGCACCGATAGTGATCCTGGATGAAGCAACAGCTTACACCGATCCGGAGAACGAAGCACTGGTGCAG
>JAILAR010000034.1 GCA_024681515.1 Eubacterium sp.
TACCCTTAAGTTCTCCAAAGGAAAAGCACTCCACAATGAAGAACTCAGTAGATTTCCATCGTATCCTTGATGCCAATGGAAAAATAATCGGTGTCCTTGATCTGAACAATATGATTCCTGTCAGATCCGATACCATCCAAAAGATAGATATTCGAATCACGCCTAAGGACTCACCTGCAGAAAAACACTATAAGAATTTAATCAGGGATCAGCTGACCTTCTGCCAGAAGAATCAGGATATAATCATAGCCAAGGCCAATAAACTTTACAATATGGTCAACAAGAAGAATGCAAGCGGTCCACTAAAGAGACGTTGTTTGAAATGGAAAGAACTGGAACTCGTACTTGAGAAATTTCAGCAATAAATCAGCGACCCACAAAAGACCCTGATGTGTCGGGTTCTTTTTTGTGGTTTCCCTCCGGCTATACCACCACCTTTATGTTACGTCAAAAGAAATCCCGTAAAAAAGGCAAAAAGAAGGGGGAGGCCTGAATCTCCAAGCCTCCCGAAAAATGACATTATTCCACTACTCTTCGTTCTCCTCTACTTCCCCCTTCATCCCCACCATCTCCAGAAACCCATCCGAGAATTTGAGACGAATCTCGATGTGATCCTTATCGAAGAACAGGCACTGCTCGACGGTCAGATCTGCGATTTCTTTGGTGAGCTCTGTTGCGCTTGCGCAGATACGAACCTTCTCCAGGTCACTTGGAACTTCGAACTCACGCCACTCGGACAGCTTCGAAAGCTTCTCCTTTGTCGCGGCGGCATCCGTTTCATAGATATCAATCTGCTTTTCCAGATTTGTCTTTTCAGCCTGGAACCGGTCCCTGTCGATCTTCCTGGCAAGGTACTGCTCCATAAGTGCCATCTTCTCCGATTCACATTTCTTGATCACCTTCTTCAGTTCCGCCAACTTTATCGTCAGCTGCTCCTGCTCAGCCCTTGCTTTTACGAGGCCGTCATTGATCCTCTTCTTATTGGTATCGGTCAGATAGATCAGGCGTTGAAGCTCTTCCCAGATGATTTCATGCAGCGTTTCCTCGTTGATCACATCCATGGAACATCTCTTTTCTCCACTCTGACTTCTTGCGTAATTACAGAAATATGCTATATGCGGATCCAGTATCGGATTCCGTACATCACGCCGGCAGCTCCGTCCGCAGGTTCCGCATCTCACTTTCTTATAGAGCGGATAGTCTGCTTTGAGGGGTACTTTCTTTCTTCCGGTTTTGGGAAATATCTCCTGCACCTTCAGGTACTCTTCCTTGGTAATGATCGGTTCATGCATTCCTTCTACAACAAATTGCTCTTCTTCCGGGATGCTGGTCTTATGCTTGCTGAAAAGATCCTTGCTCTCCTGGGTATGAGTAACCACTGCCCCGTAATAGGCCTTTCTTTTCAGAATCCGTCTGATGACCGCTCCATCCCAGACAGCCATATCCGATCCGTCTTTAAACATCCTATGATCCGGATGCTTCTTGATGTAGTATTGCGCCGGCGTGTCATATTTCTTGGAGTTCATGATGATGGCTATATGCTCCGGTCTCATCCCTGAAAGGCACAGATCAAAGATTTCTCTCACGATGGGGGCTGTCTCCGGGTTAATGATCATATGGTGACAGTCCTCCGGATCCTTCTGGTATCCATAGGGAACCATACCACTGACCAGCAGCCCCTGCTTCATCTTGGCGTGCTTCGCCGATTTCACCTTCATCGACAGATCCTTGCTGTAATAGGTGTAGACGATATTCTTCATCACCACATCCAGTCCGCCGGTCGTTCCCTTATAATTCTCGCTGTCGTAATGATCGTTGACCGATAAAAACCTCACTCCCAAAACAGGAAAGATCCGTTCCAGGTAATCGCCAAGCTCGATATAATCCCTTCCAAACCGGGAGAAGTCCTTTACAACTACGCAGTTCGCTTCTCCCTTCCGGATCTTTTCCATCATACGCTCGAAACCGGGCCGATCAAAGTTCGTTCCGGAGTAACCGTCATCAAAGAATTCCATCTGCTCCGCGTCCACCAGATCCGAATGACCGGCAATGAAGTTATCGAGAAGGTCCCTCTGGTGAGAAATACTCTCACTCTCACTTTTCGCATCATTCTGGCAAAGGTCTCTGTCCGCCTGTGACAGACGGATGTACTTTGCCACCTTCCACTTACTCATCCTGCACCTCCTCTCCCGGATCCTTCAAATCTTCCGATTCTTCCGAAGTATCCAAATCATTCGATTCTGCCGAAGCATCAGGGGCTTCCTGGTCTGCCATGTCTCCCGAAACATCTGGATCGTCCGAATCATCAGCTTCTTCCGAATCATCCTCTTCCTCCAACAGATCCGGTTTCTTACTCTTCCTTCCGATGCCTATCAGCACACGTTCCATTTTCTCCCGTTCTTCCTTATACTTGAACTCAACCTCGATCCGTTCTCCCTCAAAGATCTCAACCCGCTCCACGGTTTCTTCCAAGAGATCGATGGTTAACTGAGGCTTATTCTTTGTACTCTTTAAGGTCTGAAACCATTCACTGACCTCACCCAGAACTTCCCGCTTTTCCCGTTCTCCCTTCCGAAGCCTGCGGGACTCACGTTCCATCTCATCATACCCTTCATCCAGAGATTTCTTCATTTGGGCGTATTCTTCCTTGCTGAGTTCCCCTTCAATAAACCTCTCATAGAGCTTTCCTCTTTCCTCTACGGAGGAATCCATCTGTCTCTGCAAAACCCGGAGCCTTGCTTCTACTTTTGGGTCCATCCTCTGTGCAGACAGCCGCTTTAAAACAATGGCTTCCTGAAGATAATCTTGTTGTTCCTTAAGCGCAGCCAGCACGGTGCTCTCCACATCCTTTACCCTAATGGAATGCCGGGAACACTCCCTGTTTCCGCTGTCGAGATATCCGGAGCAGGCATATCTGGGATTATTTTTTCCGGTGGCAGGGGAATACTGTTTGATAAATCGCATCTTCTTTCCGCAATCCCCACAGTATATCTTTCCCCTGAAGGGATCGATGATCTGATCCAGCTTTTTCTTCGAATCCTTCACTTTTGTGTAATGGGTATAAGACCTCTCCTTCAGTATCTGCTGCACCTTTTCAAAATCCTCCCAGCTGACAAGGGGTTCGTGCATATCCCGGTAAACACGCCATTCACTTGGGTCTGCCCTATGCTGCCGGATTCCTTCCGCCAGATTCTTGGGCATTCTTCCGTACACGATACATCCGGTATAGGTTGGATTGCTGAGCATATCCGCCAGGGTCTTATTGTTCCAACGAGTTTTCCCATGCTTTTCATCATGCCAGATCCCCAGCTCCAGCTTTCTCGCTGCCGGCGTCGGTGCACCGAGTTCTTCCAGCATATGTCTGATCTCACGGAAGGGCTTTCCTTCCAGTGTCCACTCAAAGAT
>JAILAR010000033.1 GCA_024681515.1 Eubacterium sp.
AAAGAACCCTACACTGCAGAGAAAGCAAGACTCATCGTCCACGAAATGACGGATCTGCTGGTGCTGGATATGGTGGATAAAGGAGTGGTGGCAGACCAGGTGGTGTTGACCGTCGGGTATGACGTGGAGAATGTGAGAGGAGTTGCGGAAGAATATCACGGAGAAATAAAGCGTGATTACTATGGCCGCCTGGCTCCCAAGAGTGCCCACGGCTCCGAGAATCTCTCCGGATACACCTCCTCAAGTCGGGAGATCATCGACGCCATGCTCCGACTCTATGACCGGATCGTGGATCCCTCCCTGACCGTGCGCAGGATGTATGTAGTAGCAAACCATGTCCTGCCCAAAGATCAGGCCCCGAAGAAGACCGAAGAAGGCCGGCAGATGGACCTCTTCGCAGACTTCGACCCCGAGAAACAAGCCGAGCTCCAAAAGAAGGAAGAGGCACGAGAGAAAGAAGAAAAGATCCAGAAAGCCATCCTCGAGGTACAGAAGAAGTATGGCAAGAATGCACTCCTGAAAGGCATGAATCTGGAAGAAGGCGCAACCACCATGGAACGCAACGAACAAGTCGGCGGCCATAAAGCCTGAAGTACGGCAATCACAAAGGCAACGAATCGAGGTATATGATGGACGATAATAAGAACATACACTGGCATCAGGTGATAGGCATCTCCACTGATGAAATGAAACACGCAGCGGCAGAAGCAGAAGCACGCTACGGCGATATCCTGAATATGGAACACCCCGTTTCGAAAAAACACCCACAGATGGCGATGGAAATGCGCGCAGCCCAATTTGCCCCCTTCGCAGCCCTGACCGGCTACGAGAAGGTGGTAGAACGCTCCGTGGATGAGGTGCGGGAGAGCTTTCTCTCGAAGGACTAAGCGCCGAGGACAATATATCACTGATATAAACACTTGCATTATACTCCGACACATTGTATGATGGATTTAGCACTCTCACATATCGAGTGCTAAAATGACGGAGAAATCTTACGAATCGAGGACACAATATGATAGCAATTCCGATACATGACACGATCCTTCTTCCCGACGTCACCTTCTTCTTCAAGAAGGACACCTTCGAAGAATGGGAAGTAGAAACTCTGAAAGCCGGAGACGAGATCGTTTTCGCATTTTTGAAGGAAGAACCGCCCTATGAGGATGAGGACGAAAGACCCGCCTCCTCCGGAAAGATCGGAGAAGAGCGCTCCGAAGAACTGACGGATCTCATCTTCCCCATCGGCGTCCGCGCACGCCTGGAAGCCATCGACAACGAAGGCAATCTGAAGATCCGCACCAGAAACCGCGTGGATATCCTGAACCTTACGGAACTCGACTCCGGCGCAGTGGAAGCCGAAGTAGTGGACCGCCCTGAGGTAGAAGACATTTCCGAGGAAGAACAAAGCCAGCGCTTCGAGCAGCTGCGGAAAGACTATCTGAACTTCGTGAAAATGTACCAGTGGGGGCTCTGGGCCCGTGGGTTCATCCTGCAGTGGAAGAACATTTACGAGCTGGTATGCACCATGTCGCCGTATTTCAGCATCACCTGGGAAGAGAAGGTAGCCATCCTTTCCGAAGACCGGGTGTCCGAGCGGTATCGGCTCATTGAGCAGGCGGCCTACGAGTTCATCGAAATGGCCCGCGTGCACAACGAAGCAGAAGACCAGCAGAAGAAAGAAAGCGAGAATATTTACCGCGAAAATGCGTTAAAGAAGCAGATCGAGATCCTGCAGAACGAACTGGATGAGATGCATCCGGAGAACATTTCCGACGTGCGCCAGTTCCAGAAGAAGATCGAAGAATCCGGCATGAATGAGACCGCGCGGAAGGAAGCCGATAAGGTCCTGAACCGGATGAAGCAGGAAGGACAGAACGGGCACGAGTACGGCATGCTGTATGACTACCTGGATTTTGTCACGTCCCTCTGCTGGAAGAAACCGGAGGCCACGGAGATCGATCTTACCTATGCCCAGGAAGTGCTGGATGCGGATCACTACGGCCTGAAGAAGGTGAAGGAACGGATCCTGCAGCAGCTGGCCGTAATGGCATTAAAGAAGCAGCAGGCCGGTTCCATCCTGCTCTTCGTGGGAGCACCGGGTACCGGCAAGACCTCCATCGGACAGAGCATTGCAAAGGCCCTGGGACGCGAGTATGTCCGCATCAGTCTGGGAGGCATCCGGGATGAGGCGGAGATCCGCGGACACAGGAGAACATACATCGGAGCCATGCCCGGGCGCATTATGGAAGGCATGAAACGCTGCGGCGCGTCCAATCCGGTCATGGTGCTGGATGAGGTGGACAAGCTGGCCAAGGACTACGGCGGAGATCCGGCCAGTGCACTGCTGGAGGTACTGGATCCGGAGCAGAATTTCAGCTTCACGGATCATTACATGAACGTACCCTATGATCTGTCCAATGTCTTCTTCGTCTGCACGGCAAATCAGATCGATACGATCCCGGAGCCGCTGGTGAACCGTATGGAGATCATCGAGTTCCCGGGCTATTCGGAGCTGGAGAAGGAAAGCATCGCAAAGAAACATCTGATTCCCCGGGCTTACGAGACCATGGGTATCAAGAAGAGTCAGCTGAGAATCTCCGATCCTGCGGTTCGGAAGGTGATCCAGGAGTATACCATGGAGTCCGGCGTGCGCGGGCTGAAGAAGCGGGTGGAAGGCATCTGCCGTCATGCGGCCGTCCGGCTGGTGAAGGGAGAGAAGAAGCTCTCCGTTACCCCTGCCAATCTGAAGGAATACGTGGACGGACGCGGGCTGCACCGGGACAAGGTGGAGAAGCATGTGGTTCCGGGCATTGTGACCGGACTGGCATGGACCTCTGCCGGCGGCGAGATCCTGTATATCGAGACCAAGAAGGTGACCGGAACCGGGCAGGTGATCATCACCGGACAGCTGGGAGATGTGATGCGGGAATCCGTCTCCATCGCCCTGTCCCTGGTGAAATCCCGTTTTCCGAAGGAGATCGGAGACCTGACCAAATACGATCTGCACATCCATGTGCCGGAGGGTGCGGTGCCGAAGGACGGACCTTCCGCGGGCATCACTATTACCACGGCGCTGTCCTCCCTCTTTACGGGGAAGAAGGTGGATCCCACCATCGCCATGACCGGCGAGGTATCCCTCCGCGGAAATGTCATGCCCATCGGTGGTCTGCCTGAGAAACTGATGGCAGCGGTCCGGGCCGGCGTGAAGACCGTATTCATCCCGAAGCAGAACGTGGAGGATCTGGAGGATGTGCCGGAGGAAGTAAAGAATGCACTGACCATCACACCGGTGGAGAAGGTGAAGGAAGTGCTGGAGAAGACGGGGATCCTGATATAGTGAGTATCAAGGCCGGGAACCATTTGCCTTTGGATCCCGGCTATGTAACTACGTGGGCGTTGTAAATGCCGGAGAAAGCCTGGCGTATATGGACGGTTCTTGGGACGGGAAAGGTAAGGCGTCCGGCTGGAAGGAAAGCCCCCTGGGATGGTATTTCAGTCTGTCGGACGGCACGATCCTGAAGAACACCTGGCAGAAGATCGACGGAGTGGAGTATACCTTCGATAAGAAGGGGTATTTGGTTGAACAATAGACGAAGTTTACATAAGGCGGTCCGCAGTTAGCAAATGCAAACTTTGCGGAAAAATCCTGCCTTGTCGCTTGACTTGAAACCCGTAAACCTTTATACTATATGCGGTTAAAAATGCGTGAGTCATCAGCCGGATCGGAGAAAAATCTTCGGAGAAATCGGCGGAGCTCATAATAAACATATTTTAAGAAAAGAGGTACAGAACATGGCAGCAATCGATCTGAGCAAGTACGGCATTACAGACGTACAGGAAATCATTTACAATCCGTCCTACGAGCAGCTGTTCCAGGATGAGATGGATCCGTCCCTGACAGGTTATGACAAGGGCGTGAACACCGAGCTGGACGCAGTAAACGTTATGACCGGTATTTACACCGGACGTTCTCCCAAGGACAAATTCATCGTTATGGATGAGAAGTCCAAGGACACCGTATGGTGGACCACTCCGGAGTATCCGAATGACAACCATCCGGCAACTCAGGAAGCATGGGAAGCTTGTAAGGCACTGGCTGTAAAGGAGCTGTCCGGCAAGAAGCTGTATGTTGTAGATGCTTTCTGCGGCGCTAACAAGGATACACGCATGGCTGTCCGCTTCATCATGGAAGTGGCTTGGCAGGCACATTTTGTAAAGAACATGTTCATCGTTCCGACAGCAGAGGAAGAAGCAAACTTCGAGCCCAACTTCGTTGTTTACACTGCTTCCAAGGCTAAGGTTGAGAACTACAAGGCGCTTGGCCTCAACTCCGGGACCGCGGTACTCTTCAACGTAACCAGCCGTGAGCAGGTTATCCTGAACACATGGTACGGCGGAGAGATGAAGAAGGGTATGTTCTCCATGATGAACTACTTCCTGCCGCTGCAGGGTATGGCTTCCATGCACTGCTCCGCAAATACCGATATGGAAGGTAAGCACACAGCTATCTTCTTCGGTCTGTCCGGTACAGGTAAGACCACACTGTCTACCGATCCGAAGCGTCTCCTCATCGGTGATGACGAGCACGGTTGGGATGATAACGGCGTCTTCAACTTCGAGGGCGGCTGCTATGCAAAGGTTATCAACCTGTCCAAGGAGAACGAGCCGGATATCTACAACGCGATCAAGAGAAATGCACTTCTTGAGAACGTTACCGTAGATGCAGAAGGCAAGATCGATTTCAACGACAAGAGCGTAACCGAGAATACCCGTGTATCCTATCCGATCGATCATATCGAGAAGATCGCTAAGAACGTAAATGTTATCTCTTCCGGTCCGGACGCTGAGAACGTAATCTTCCTGTCCGCAGATGCATTCGGCGTACTTCCGCCGGTATCCATCCTGACACCGGAGCAGACACAGTACTATTTCCTGTCCGGCTTCACAGCGAAGCTGGCAGGTACAGAGCGTGGTATCACAGAGCCGACACCGACCTTCTCCGCTTGCTTCGGCCAGGCATTCCTGGAGCTGCACCCCACAAAGTACGGTGAGGAGCTGGTTAAAAAGATGCAGAAGAGCGGCGCTAAGGCTTACCTGGTAAATACAGGCTGGAACGGAACCGGCAAGCGTATCTCCATCCCGGATACCCGTGGTATCATCGATGCCATCCTGTCCGGTGATATCAAGAAGGCACCGACCAAGAAGATCCCGTTCTTCGATTTCGAAGTACCGACCGAGCTGCCGGGCGTATCCACCGAGATCCTTGATCCTCGCGATACCTACGCAGACGCTTCCGAGGGGGAAGAGAAGGGAAAGGATCTGGCAGGCCGCTTCATCAAGAACTTCAAGAAATATGAGACCAATGAGGCTGGTAAGGCACTGGTTGCTGCAGGTCCGCAGCTGTAATCACAAGCTCATATTCGTAGCGACATCAATAAAAGGCGATGCCCATCCGTGCTTGCACGGGAGAGGGCATCGCCTTTTGTTGATGAGGCGCGTGCGAAGCACGAGCTGCACTATACCTTTGTGACCGCCTATGGAAGGCGGTCACAACAAATAAATGTGGGAAGGGCATGATTATTTGCCGGGAATATGTTATACTGTTCATGCGGTGATCTGCAGGGGAAGGCGGAACCGTGGCTGTCGGATCGATCGGAGGTTCTTAGAAGGGGTGAGCAGATGGCAACATATGTAATGGCAGATATCCACGGCTGTTATACGGAGTTTCAGACGATGCTAAGGAAGATCAAGTTCGACGGGGAGAAGGACGAACTGATCATCGCCGGAGACATCATAGACCGTGGCAATGAAAATTATGAGATGCTGGAATACGCGTCTTCCTATCCGGAAGGCGTGACATTTCTCATGGGGAACCATGATAAGGATTTTATCTATTACTGCATGCAGCTGGGGCTGCTGTATAAAAAGCATAAGGTGCCGGCGGACCTGGACCTCAGGGAGCTGGTGAGCGACAGCAGGTACGATAACCTGTATAACTATCATGTGATCGACCATTATGAAACAGTGCGGCAGCTGATCCTGGATGAGGAACATCCGGTCCGGCTGGAGGATTTCCGGCGGTGGGCGGATACGCTGATAGAGTTTCCGTTCTATGTGCGGCGGGAGGTGAGCGGACGGCGTTACATCATCGTGCATGCCGGGTACATCTCCGAGGAGGAGTATTGGAAGGCCAAAAGTGAGGGCGCCATCAATCCGCTCTTCAAGCTGGAGGACTTCTATGTCTGGGCCAGGGAAGAGGGCATGGATTATGGGGAGGAGAATGCCACCATCGTTTTCGGCCACACGCCCACCATTGTCGAACGGGATTTCTATAACCACGGGCAGGTGTTCTTTGAGGAACGTGGGAACAAGCGTTTCATCAATATCGACTG
>JAILAR010000055.1 GCA_024681515.1 Eubacterium sp.
GTCCATGGGCTCCAGCTCGCGGATGCTGGGGCAGAACGCCCTGTCCGCCCAGTCGAAAAGCTGCAGCGCCGACTCCACCTCGGGGAGCTCCAGCTCCCTCAGCAGCCGGTTGAGCCCCTTCGCCAGGGACGGCTCACACGCAAATGTATGCTGCGTCGGGTAGCTCACCGTCGCATAAAGCGGTAGCCCTTCCTTCCTGGCAGCGATCATCGCAGAGATATTGAACTCGGAGTACACCGCATCCGGCCGGAACTCCTGCACCGCCTGCCGCACGGACTCCACGCTCTTCCTCAGATATTTGTAATCCAGATTACCCGTGAACCGCAGCACCTGATCAAAGCTGGTCACAGTCTTCCTCGCCGTAATCCCAAGCTTCTGTGCCACCGGAAATGTGCGTGTTGCGATCATCTTCGGCAGTCCCATGGGCATCGGCACATCCAGGAAGAAATTCCGGACGCCCTCGATTTCTCTGAAATTCACATCCTCCGCCGCACAGGTCGCCACCTCGATCCCGGCCTCCCGGAATCCCTCCGCCAGAAGACGAACCCTGGAAGCAGGACCAGCAGTCTCCGCCAGTGCAGCCATAGGAGCCAGCAATATCTTCATATAGTCATCCCCATATAGTTTTCCTCATCGTCCCTTGATCTCGATCCGGTCCAGGATCCCCCGCACACCCACATTTCAGCGGGTAAGATACATCTCAATTTTAACATAAAACCGAAAAAAGGAAATCTTCCATTTGATTCAGCACATTTTCAGGATTGAAACCGAAGAAAAAAAACATTATAATATAGAAAATGTTGATACAACAACATTTTAAGTGCATAAAATGTTTATCCATCAACATTTTGGTCACTTAAAATGTTGATTCGTTCATTTTTCTCGGAGGTGCCATTATGCTGAAACGAAAAATCATGCAGGATCTCATCGATTGGAAGAATAAGAAGGATAAAAAATGTCTTCTGGTCCAGGGCGCACGCCAGGTCGGAAAAACCTACATCATAGAAGAGTTTGGGAAAACAGAATATGAAGAAATGATAGTGATCAACTTCAAGGAAACTCCTGATGCATCATCCATCTTCACAGGTAATCTGGATGTCAACACCCTGATCATGGGCCTCCGCTTCCGTTATCCGGAGAAGAAGTTAACCCCCGGGAAAACACTGATCTTCTTTGATGAGATTCAGGAATGCGAGGAAGCCATCACCTCACTGAAATTTTGGAGCACTCACAAGAGCTACGATGTGATCGCATCAGGCTCCATGCTGGGCATTGACTACAAACGCGCCTCTTCTTATCCCGTCGGATATGTAGATTATCTGCAGCTCCATGCGCTTGATTTTGAAGAGTTTCTCTGGGCGCGGAATATTTCTCCGGATATGCTGCAACATTTGGAAGGATATTATCAAAAGAGAGAACATGTTCCGGTAGCAATTCATGAGAAGATGATGCAGCTCTTCCGTGAATACATGGCCATCGGCGGGATGCCAGAAGTAGTACAACATTTTATCGATACCGAAGATTTCCGGGAAGCAGACAAAATTCAGCGCGATCTTCTGAGAGACTATCAATATGATATCGCCCACTACGCCTCCGCCGATGAGAAGGTAAAAGCCGAAAAATGTTATCTATCCCTCAGTAAACAGTTGTTGGACAAAGAAAATCATAAGTTCCAGTATAAGGAAGTGGAAAGCGGCGGACGGGCGCAAAAGTATTACTCAAGCATCGACTGGCTCGTTCGTGCAGATCTGATCAACCTGTGCAGACTGGTAACCGATGTCATGTATGATCTGGACGATTATGCCCGGGAAGACTTCTTCCGTGCTTATACTTCGGACCTGTCACTCCTTATCGCCATGAAGGACTTTGGGCTGAAACAGCATATCATCGAGGACACCCTTACCAAGACAACTCGTGGCGGACTCTATGAATGTGCCGTCGCAAACATTCTTCAGAAGAAAGGGCATTCCCTTTACTTCTACAAGAATGAAACAACCGGCAAAGAGATTGACTTCCTGATCCAGTCCGAAGGCCGGGTCATCCCCATTGAAGTAAAGAGCGGCAATACGCGAGCCACCTCACTCAAGTGGCTGAAAAAAAGAAATCCGGAGATCGAAGTTTCATACAAGTTCATCTCCGGAAATGTAGGCGAGAACGAAGAAGGTATCATCACTCTCCCCCTTTATATGGCCATGTTTCTGTAGTACAAAACCCCGGCATCCATCGATGCCGGGGCTTCCTGCATTCTACCGTCTACATCAGGTTCACTCGCACTCCACCGCCCCGATCTCGGTATACACCATCACTCCCACTCCTTCCACACGTCAGGCTGGTATCCCACCGTCGCCTTCCGGCCGTTCCGCACGATGGGCTGCACCAGGACCTGCGGATTCTCCAGCACCTTCTCCAGCTTATCCTCCTCAGCGATGTACCGGAGCAGCGTCACCGTCTCCTGATCCTTCGCCTTCTCATCGATCAGCCTGTCCAGCCCGCCAACCGCCTGCATCACGGACATCAGCTCACCCTTGCTGAGCCCCTTCTCCTTCAGGTCCACGTACTGAAACTTGATCCCCCGCTCCTTGAAGAACCGCTCCGCCTTCCGCGCATCCGCACTCTTCTTCGTGCCAAAAATCTGAATATTCATTCTACTCTCACTCCTCTGAACCAACTGCCTTGATATATTGCTGCGCGGCCTACAGGATTTCCACAACCTCTCCGATATACAGGTCATGCGGCGCATCCCCGTCGTAATACTGGCTCACGATCTCCGCCGGGATATTCGCCACATCCAGCTGCTGCCGGAACATTTTCTTGCAGAGCAGCGTCACTTCCGCCTCCGCAAATGTAACGCTGTCCCCGGCCTCCACCGCTGTCAGCCCATCCACGTGCATCTTGTCCATGTCCCGTCCGGACTTCGATCCCAGAACCCCCAGCGTCTTCTTAAACTCCTCCGGAAAGAAGCTGACAGTAAAATATTCCGCCTCATCCATGAAGTCAGATACTGTCAATAGTTTTGCGCACATTTGGTTTTGCCCTGCCGCTCAGCTGCCGACAACTGCTTAACCTGTAGTGTATTTATTTATGC
>JAILAR010000065.1 GCA_024681515.1 Eubacterium sp.
GACATACTCCCATTCGTCATCCGAATCCAGGGCGCAGTCTGCCTTGTAAAGCGCTTCGGAGATTTCGTCCAGTTCCTCGGACGTCAGCTCTACTTCACCTTCGATTTCGGCTGCCAGCAGGTCCTCCAGTTCCTTTACGGTCATGCTGCTGATGATTCTTTTGGTTTCTTCGGTATTCTTCAATAATATCACCTCGATTCCATACTATTACCTACTTCGCGCCTTATCGCGCTCCGAGTCGGAGGCTGTGAACGCCTCCGACACCGCACATAATTCTTAAAGAAGGTTCTCCGTCTTCAGAAGAGCACGGATTTCATCCTCAAACTCACGGTATTCTTCATTTGCGTCCATAAAGGCCTTCAGCTGTGCCTCCACGTCTCCATCACCATCGACGAAGAAGCAGATCAGCTCTGCTGAGACGTGGCCGTTTTCCTCCTCACTCTGAACGATTTTGTCAATGCACCCTGCAGGTGAAATCGTTGCATACACACGGTCAGGTGTTTCACGTGTGGCATCCAGACGCTGTGTTTCTTCATATTCAGCAGCCTCCTGTGCTTCCTGAACCGTGGCATACCTGGTCTTCTCGATGCGTTCAAAGGTTTCTTTCTTTTCGTTCCAATTAATTCTGTAAATCATAACCATCCTCCTTGCTTCGCACTTTTTTAATTTTCTGATTTTAGGTCCCGAGAACCGATTCGAAATTTGCGATCGCTCATTTCGAACTTTCTGACATGATTGTACACTATTAATTATATTTTGTCAAGAGTTTTTTTTACACAATTTATAGTAATTTTAGTTTTTTAATATTGGCATTCGAATTTTAGAACCATCTCTGTTTTCTTATATGAGATCCTCCGGTCCCGAAAATCTCTGAACCGGAGGATCTCTATCTTTAAATAAGTCAGCTCATTTTCGAAGATCCTTCATCTGAACAAGCTGCTCAATACGACGTTAAATGCGACCTTCAACGTGGCTGTCAGTCCAGTCTGAAGCCCATGGGCTCCTTCTCCGAGGTTTTCTCTTCTACCTCGTCCGGGATGTCTTCCACATCGATGGTGGAGATCATTTCCCTGGTGAGGGTATCCGGATCCAGCTGAATGAGTCTGTCCGAAAGGTTCATTTCGGCCTCTTCCAGAAGCTGTCTTACAGCACGGCCGTTTCCACGCTGCGCACCTTTTTTGATCTTTGTAAGATTGGTTCTTACTTTTTCCAGTGCGGCATCCGTGATGGTCATGCTCTTTTTGGAAACCATAAGCTTTGCAATCTCACTCATCTCATCCAGTGAATAGTCATCAAAGTTGATCCGGAAGGCGATCCGGGACATCATTCCGGGATTCCGCTCCAGGAACGCCTGCATGGGACCGGTATATCCTGCGAAGATGACCACGGTATCTTCCCGGTGATTTTCCATCTCCTGGACGATGGTATCGATGGCTTCATCGCCGTAGCCACTCTCATATGCGTCGCAGAGCGAGTATGCTTCGTCAATAAACAGAACCCCTCCGCGTGCCTCTCTGAACTTCTGTTTTACGATCCGGGCCGTATGGCCGACAGCAACACCTACAAGATCAGCCCGGCCGACCTCAACAAACTGTCCGCAGGGAAGGATCTTCTCATCCTTCATGATCTCACCGAAGAGGCGGGCCACCGTGGTTTTGGCGGTACCCGGATTTCCGGAGAATACCATATGCATGGCGGGTCTCTCTCTGTAAATCCCTTCCTCCAGGTACTTTTTCTGCAGTTTAAAGAAGGATACGGCTTTGTGGATCACGGTCTTTGCATTGGAAAGCCCGATCATTTCGTCGAGTTCCTTCCAGGCAGCGCCGGGCTCTCTTGCCGCACGGAGACCTTCATCGACCTCGCTGATATCTTCTTTTGTGATATGGAACAGAACTTTTTGATCGATCTTATCTCCATCCTTCCGTTCCTTGCACAGACGGACCGCCTGATTTTCGATGGCACGCTCCACCAGATTTCGTACATCTCTTCCGTTTCCGAAATCTACTTTAAGAATTTCCTTCTCAAGGATCTCTCTGGCTGTGATCACCGCATCTTCCGTCACGGTAAAACCTTTGTCCTTCACCATCATTCGGAAAATGTCCGTCAGTTCGTCCGGCGTGTAGCTGGGGAAGTCTATGATATGGGGGATTCGGCTTTTCAGACCCTCGTTCTGTTTCAAAAATTCTTTCATGCTGTCACCGTAACCCGCCAGGATCACGATCACATTTTCTCTCTGATTCTCCATCTCCTGGATCAGCACGGAGATCGGTCCTTTTCCCTGCATGGCGTATGCTTCGTCAATGAAAAGCACACCGCCATCGGCCGCAGCAAAGGCGTCACGGATCACAATATTAAATCCCATCCCGCAAAGGTCCATACCGCCACGTTCTACGAATGCACCGCTCTTTAAGATGCCTTTTTCTTTTGCGATCTTCGCAAAGAGCTTTGCCACCGTTGTTTTGGCAGTTCCGGGAGCTCCGGAAAAGATCATATGCATGGACCGGGATTCATATCCACGGCCGCGGCTCTTTTTCCTTTCCTTTTCCACAACATCCGAAGCGATGACCCTGTCGATCTGCTCCTTTACGGTCCCCAGACCGATCATGTTCTGCAGTTTTCCATAGGGATCAACATCGGATGCGGTCCGGTCCATCTGAAACTCTGCATTTACGTCATATCCATAGGTTTTAAAAATGTTCCGGTTCAGGCACCAGGGCTCGAACTTTGTGAATTCTTCCATGACATCCGTCTGGGTAAAACGGTCTCCCTGGACTTCCTTCATATATTCTGCTGCCTGATTTGCATACTTGGATAACTCCGACGCGCGGATCAGTTCCTTCAGATAATTTGTGGCTTCCTTTCTGCCGCCTTCACCCTCCCGAAGGAATACGGGGATCACATATTTCTTCAGCTTCGGAATAAGGGTATAGGAGAATCCGGGATGGTCCATATTGTAGGAGAACAGGAACAGGCACTGATTCCTGTACCTCTTTACCAGACCTTCAATGAACTGACAGGTCCTTCCGTAATCCACCGGATCACAGGCAAACTTTTCGGTCAGATCAAACACGACGATCCCGCCGCGATTATTTTCGATGATCTCCTCCAGCTGCCTTCCGCCTCTGGAATAACAATCCGGCGCCATCCGGCTGATGAACTCCAGACGTCTGCTGCTGATCCGATTCGCACGGAGCAGGCTTTCGCCCAGGGTTTCCGCGATATCCATTACCGTCTCCAGGCTGTGCGTGGAGAGAACGTAATGCGCCACATTTCCGGAGAAATCCGGATCCACAGCATGCGCCTCAATGTTGGCAATTTCCTTCTTCAGACTCTCATCCAGCATGTGACGCTTTCCTTTGGACGTTTTGGAAATGATCCGCTCGTCAAAGGTGAAATGGATCTTCTTCTCATCGAAGAGATAATCATACTCATAGATCCAAAGCCGGGCCACGTCGATCAACCGGCTGAAATTAGGTGCACAGTCTCTCCGCTTTGCCTCCAGCAGATCATCAAGGAACTGATGCAGCGTGATGTCTTCGGATTCCGAGATTCTGGTAATACCGAGGGTATTCCGAAGAATATCCGTGATGTTGTCATACGCTTCTTCATACGAGTAAGAATTATCATCGTAGGAGAATACCGCCAGAAGTGTCTTTTCACTTTCCTGTCTGTAAGCAACAAAACTGATGTTATTCTTCAGATTCTGGAACATGAAGGCATTCATGCCCGCTACGGGATTCTGGTAGGAATAGTCATTCAGCCTGATCTTTGAACTTGCCTTAAGCATCTCTGCGTTTGTGTGAAGATTGATTTCGTGGTATCTCATAATTTTTGCACCTCCAAATTATAAATAATATGAACTACAACCATGTCGCTCTCGCGCTTTTACGCACGGTTGGTTACAACGCGGTCGATGAGCCCATAGGCCAGGGCCTCCTCCGCAGATTTCCAATTATCTCTCTCGCAGTCCACTGCGATCTCCTCTACGGATCTTCCGCAGTTTTCCGCCAGGATCCGGTTGATCTTCTCCCGTGTGTGCAGGATATGCTCCGCCGCGATCTTCAGATCGGTTGCCTGACCCTGCATACCACCGAGAGGCTGGTGGATCATGATCTCGGCGTTGGGCAGCGCGAAACGCTTACCCTTCGCGCCTCCGGCCAAAAGGAACGCACCCATGCTGGCAGCCATTCCCACGCAAATGGTGGAGACATCGCACTTGATGTAATTCATGGTGTCGTAAATAGCCATTCCCGCAGATACGGAACCGCCGGGGCTGTTAATGTAAAGACTGATGTCCTTGGTGGAATCCTGGGATTCCAGGAAAAGAAGCTGTGCCACAACAAGGCTTGCGGTCGCATCGTTCACTTCTTCTCCGAGAAAAACGATACGGTCCTTCAGCATTCTCGAGAAAATATCGAAGAGACGCTCCCCACGATTGGTTGATTCGATGACGGTAGGTACAAACGGCATAAGAACCCCTCCTTTATTGATTTTATTTATTTTAGGTCTTCGCATTTAAAAGCACAAACGTGCTTTCTGCGCATGCACTATACCTAAAACTGATTTTATTTATTTATTGTCCCAAATTATACACTCTGAAATAATGTTTGTAAAGAGATTTTTTTAGTTTTGTGGTATAAATTTTAGTTTTCTGATTTTGTTTTGCATTTTTTGCACAATAAAATACCGCAGCGCCGACTGGCATCTACGGTATTTCTTCTTAATATCTATATTCAATTCGTAGTCTGGTTTATCTTCTTAATTTGTATCCTCAATTTCAATGATCTCTTCTTCATCCTCTTCTGAATCCGCCGGGGATTTCAGCGGAAGTTCATCCTCAAAGATTGACCGAACTGTCTCTCCGTCCTCTCTCTCCAAAAGTGTTTCCTCGATCCGGTACACCTCTCTTTTTTCCTCCGGAATGCCATCACTCTCGTCACGCACCGGATCCGGATCTACACAGATCAGAGAGATCCAGGAATGAAGCTTAACCTGCTTCATCATTTCCAGGCAGGCACGATAAATCTCCGGCTCCGTGAACACAATGGACACTTTCACATCCTGCAATGCTTCCGGCTCCCAGGCATCCTTTAAAAAGAGCCGCAGGAACTCTTCTACGAAATCAAACGCACCGCTCTTTACCCGACGTTCCTTCTTTTCCTTTAATTCATCTGAAGAAACGCCATTCTTTTTCCATCTTTCAACGTCGTCCCGAAGTCCTCTGGGCTCCCTGAAACAAAGCAGCCACCATCGTGGCATCCCATCTTCCATGATTTTGAAAACGAGGCGATGTCTCGGTCCATAACAACTGTCTTCCCGAAGAGCGAATTTGCTGAGCATACGACCCTCCTCGCCAACAGGAAGCCGCTCGTAATCTTTGCTCATGCAATTGCGACGCACTTTCTCATAGAGCAGATTTTTTGCAACGATCATCTCGTTAGTTCTTCTGTCATCCTCCTGCCAGGAAGCCAGCATTGACGGATCATCCCGATACTTTTCTCTTTGAGCCATCGGCAAATATCCGTTGGCTCGCATCAGTTCACGATAAGTCAAACGGTCGGATGCATCATTCAGAAGTATTTTTTCGATCAGTTCCAGCGGCAAAGGCTTTTTGGGCTTTGACTGCATGACTCTGGAGAAGGTCGACGGACTGACCCCGCAAGCCGCTGCGTACTGAGCCATGGTCCGATCCCCTTTCCCGATCATTAGCCATTTTGCGAGCATCGCATTATCATGCTTCAGAACCGGTTGATAATTCTTTTTCTTTTCTTCTTCCAAAATTTCCTGAAGTTCTTTTTCTGTCATATCGTACCACCTATTCCACACTTCGCGCTAACGCACTCCGTGGTCATCTTTTCTTTTCAGGTCAACCATATCACAGAATCGCCTTTCCGTCAAACAGATTTCACAATCCGTATTTTCATTTCATTATTATCAAATTTGAAATGAGAATTCAGATCTGAGAATTCAGATCTAAGAATTCAGATTTTGATCCTGCAGGATCCATACGTCGCGCCTTGCAGCGCGACGCATGGCACCGCCATATCGGAGCTTTATACAGCCTTGGTCCTGACAGAAAGCTCCAGAGAGGTTCCATCCACCACCCTGGTGCGGAGCCCCCTCCGCTTTGCTACTGCAGAAAGGGTATCCCTAAAGTAGGTATCCTCCAAGTGGATCACCTGCTTCTCCTTTCCGGAGGAGAGATACTCCTCCAGAAGCTCCTCAGCCTTCTCTACAACCCTGTGGCACTTGGTGATCATGAACCTGCCAGTTTCAGGATCCATCTGATACCTGCCACTCACAAGAAACTGCTCAATCCTTGCCAGCTCCCTGCTGCCAGTGTCATGTGAAACCAGAAGCTCTGTGTAGTCCTCAACTGCCTGTCTGTAAATAGCCACAACAAGTTCCTTGCATCCATCCAGGTTTAACATAGGCAATACCTCCCTTTATTATGAAGAATTTTACAGGTTGCAAAAAAACACTTATACCGCGAAAAAGGGTTTGTTATTAAGTTGTCAAAGAACAAAAAGAATACAAAAAATGTGTGTGTGATATTTAGGCATAGTAAGACCACACTTTATGGGCATAGTAAGACCCATAAAGTTTTTCGGCAAAACGCCACACTATAAAAAAAAAGGGAATAAATTAAATGATGTGAAAAAGTATAGACAATTATATTTACAAAAGATTTTATTTTTAAAATGTAGGTGGGATTATACATCTTCATCGTGAATTTGTAAACGGTTTCTTTCGAAATCCGGAAAAATCGTGCAGGTCGCACAACGCATAGAAATGTTTATTATACGCACTGCACAAAAAAGCGTCGTACCGAAGCAGGTACGACGCTTTTATCCGACTCTATCAACTGTTATCCCGCGGTCGTTATACCTCATCTGCAAGAGAGAGGATCAGCTGTTCACTCTTCTCCCAGCCGAGGCACGGATCCGTGATGGACTTTCCGTATATTCCTTCGCCGATCTTCTGGGCGCCGTCTTCGATGTAACTCTCGATCATCAGGCCCTTGACCAGCTTCTTAATATCTTCGGACTGTCTGCGGCTATGCATTACATCCTTGGCGATCCGGATCTGCTGCAGGTACTGCTTGCCGGAGTTGGAATGATTCGTATCCACGATACATGCCGGATTCACGATCTCCTTCTTTGCCGCATACGCTTCCAGAAGCAGACTGAGATCTTCGTAATGGTAGTTCGGGATGCTGCGTCCGAACTTGTCCACGGAACCACGCAGGATCGCATGCGCCAGCGGGTTGCCCGGAGTCTCCACTTCCCAGCCTCTGTAAAGGAATTTCTGTGTACTCTGAGCAGCAATGATGGAGTTCATCATAACGGACATATCCCCACCGGTAGGATTCTTCATCCCCACCGGGATACCGATTCCGCTTGCTACCAGACGGTGCTGCTGATCCTCTACGGAACGTGCACCGATGGCTACATAGGACAGGAGGTCCGACAGATAACGGTGATTCTCCGGATAGAGCATTTCCTCTGCACAGGTGAAACCTGTCTCACGAACCACCCTGGCATGCATCTCACGGATCGCAATGATACCGGCAAGCAGATCCTCCTTGCCTTCCGGATTCGGCTGGTGCAGCATACCCTTGTAGCCGATGCCGGTGGTCCGGGGCTTGTTGGTATACACGCGGGGGATGATAAAGATCTTATCCTGCACCTTCTCGGCCACCCGGGCCAGTCTGTGCATATAATCCAGAACCGCTTCCTCATTGTCAGCAGAGCAGGGGCCTATGATCAGCAGGAACTTGTCGCTCTCACCGGTGAAGATCTTACGGATCTCCTCGTCCCTTTTCTCCTTTGCCGCAGCAATCTCAGGGCTGATGGGGAACTCCTCCTTCAGCTCCTGGGGAGTTGGCAGTTTGCGGATAAATTTCATGTCCATTTTGTTATTCCTCGTCTTTCTATCTAAATCGGATCCTCATTATCAGATCCCCATTATCGCAGTACAGCAAAAACCATGTCGGCTGCGTACAGCAATACCATGACAAATCCCTCATCTCTGGTGATCCTGCGATTGTTGATGCAGAAGAAATATGCGATCAGACTTACGATGAGAAGAATTCCCAGATCCACAACATTTGCAACATTCACGGAGATCGGATGGATCGTAGCGGATACACCAAGGATCAGCAGAATATTAAATATGTTGGAACCGATACAGTTCCCGACCGCCATATCTACCTGGCCTTTTCTGGCAGCAACTATGGAGGTTACCAGTTCCGGAAGGCTTGTTCCCAGCGCCACGATGGTCAGCCCGACCAGCGTCTCCGACATACCTGCGGCCAGCGCAATATTTTTTGCTCCGTATACAACGGCCTCACCACCGCCAACGATCAATCCTATGCCGACAAGGATCAGCAGCACACATTTCCATGTTTCCATCTGCTTTACATTTTCCTCATCTTCCTCCGTCCGGTTCTTCTTCGCATCCCGGATCAGGATAAAGATGTAAGCGGCAAAGATCACAAGACACAGGATCCCACAGATACGGCCGACAGTGGCAACATTTTCGCTCATATGCCATCCGAAGAATCTGCCGGATGCAATGGCTGTCGGAATGGTAAAAAGCGCAAGCATCGTCGTGATTCCCAGATTCACGGGATAATCTCTCTTCACGATCGGCTCCCCTACGGGAATCGAATGGATCATGGCGCAAATGCCGAGAACGACCAGAAGATTAAAGATGTTGGATCCCACAACATTACTGATCGCGATCTCGTTTGATCCCTGGATCGCCGCCGAAGTACTGACTGCAAGTTCCGGAGCGGAAGTTCCCATCGCCACTATGGTCAGTCCGATGATCACTCCCGGCACTCGAAATTTTCTTGCCACCGCAGCGCTGCCGTCCACAAACCAGTCTGCACCTTTGATCAGGGCGACAAATCCTGCAAGAAGGATAAGTATATCCAATAGTATTTTCATCCCGTGCCTCCAAATAACCTTCGAATCAAATTCAAAAGGTCATGAACAAGATTTTTGCATATGGATATAGATTATTCTCTTTTTCGATCATCGTCAAGCACATTAACGGCACGAAAGGCGTTTTTTCGTTCATTTCACGCTACGATAACAACTCTTCCCGGCACTTTCGTACTTTACCGCATTAAATCGTAAAAGTCAAGTGTTTTTTGACAAATGATTCTTTTTTCGATATTGTTATGAAAAACCACGGATCGGAGAGTCCCATGAAACTCTACTTTGCCCCCATGGAAGGGATCACCGGATATGTCTTTCGGAACGCATATGCTGCATGCTACGACGGGATCGACACATATTTCACGCCCTTCCTTTCCAACCCGGTACTGAACCATATTGAACTCGGCGACGTCCTGCCCGAACATAACGAAGGACTGCGGGTCATTCCGCAGATCCTGACAAACCGGGCCGACACCTTCGTCACCATTGCTAATACCCTGAAAGATTTCGGCTACACCGAGGTGAACCTGAACCTTGGTTGCCCTTCCGGCACCGTAGTGGCAAAGGGCCGCGGCGCAGGCGCACTGCGGGAACCGAAAGAGCTGGACCGTCTGCTGGACCGGATCTTCTCAGACTCACCGCTGCCCGTCTCCGTAAAGACGCGCGTCGGCATTCACAGCGAAAATGAATGGGAAGACATCCTGGAAGTATACCGAAAATATCCCATCACGGAGCTGATCATCCACCCCCGGGTACAGAAACAATTCTATAAAGGGGAAGTGTGCATGGAAGCCTACCGGGAGGCATATGTAGCTTACGGGTTCGATAACCCGGAAGCATCACGAAACGAGGCAATCCGGACATCCGGCGATGGATCAATTCAGATTGGTGTACCCTCGCCCTCTCTCTGCTACAATGGAGATATCCGGACCATAACGGATGCAAACCGAATCATGACTGATTACCCGCAAACCTCCGCACTCATGCTGGGCCGCGGCCTGCTCTGGGATCCGGAGCTGGCCGAGAGGATCGTACACAGGACCAAAACTCCTGAGGATTCGTTCGATACTGCCGGTTCAACCGATTCACCCCCGGCAAGTCCGGATCTCCCCCGGCTCAGGCATTTTCTTGACCTACTCTATGAAGGATATCTGGAAGAAATGGACCGCGAAGGCCCTGCCCTGATGAAGCTGAAAGAGCTCTGGTCCTACCTGAAGGTCTATGCCGGACTGTCCGATGCGGCCATGCGACCCCTGTGGAAGACAAAGACGCTGGCGGAGTACCGGGACGTGGTTCGGATGCTTCTGCGATAACCCGGAAAATCAGAACCGGATTCCGCAAAAAACCACCGGATTTTAATATCAAACTTTGCAGAACATACTATAATCGAAATTACTATAATCAAAAAACGAACCGACCAGGAGACCGACCCGTGGCTAAAACCATCGACATGACGACCGGCTCCCCCGCGAAGCACATCCTTCGTTTTGTGATCCCGCTGCTGCTGGGGAACCTGTTCCAACAATTTTATAATATGGTGGATACCGTGATCATCGGGCAGTTTCTCGGAAAAACTGCCCTTGCATCCGTGGGCTCCACCGGTTCACTCATTTTCATGATCATCGGTCTCTGCCTCGGGATCTGCGCCGGCTTCGGCATCCCCGTGGCCCAGCGCTTCGGCGCAAAGGATTACAGCGAAATGCGCCGCTACGTGGCCAACGCCGCCTGGGCTTCCATCGGTCTGGCCGTCCTCATCACCACCACCGTCCTGATCCTCTGCGACGATATCCTGCAGGCCATGAACACTCCCGGGGACATCTATGACGGCGCCTACACCTACCTGTCCATCCTGTTCATGGGCATCCCAATGACTCTGCTTTACAACCTCTGCGCCAGCGTAGTCCGCGCCATGGGGGACAGCAAAACACCACTGTATTTCCTGATCATCTCCTCCCTGCTGAACATCATTCTGGATCTGGCCTTCGTGAAACCATTCAACATCGCCGGCCCCGCCTGGGCAACCGTGATCTCCCAGGGGACCTCCGGAATCCTGTGTCTCTTCTATATGAAGAAACGTTTCTCCATCCTCCGGATCCAGCCGGGAGAAGGGAAACTGTCCTTCCGCCACATCGGGCGTCTTCTGATGCAGGGTCTTCCCATGGGACTGCAATATTCCATCACCGCCATCGGAAGCGTCATTCTGCAGACCGCAGTCAACGGCCTGGGCTCCATCTATATTGCCGCCATGACCGCCGGGCAGAAGCTCTCCATCTTCTTCTGCTGCCCCTTTGACGCGCTTGGAAATGCAGCCGCGACCTACGGCGGACAGAACATCGGTGCCGGCCGCCCCGACCGGATCAACAAGGGTATGTTTGCACTGGTGGCCTACGGCTTCATCTATTCCGCCGTTGCCGCTGCCGTCCTGTTCCCCTTCGGCGGCGCACTGTCCCGTCTCTTCATGGACGAGCCGGACATCTTTATCGAAGAAAACGCCCATCTCTTCCTGATGATCAATGTTTCCTTCTACCCATTGCTGGCGCTGGTGAACATCGTCCGTTTCATGATCCAGGGCATGGGCTACTCTGTCCTGGCCATCCTGGCCGGTATCTTTGAAATGGTCGCGCGCGGCATCGTCGGATTTGTCTTTGTGGATCTGTACGGTTATCCGGCTGCCTGCTTTGCAAATCCCTCTGCGTGGGTGGCCGCAGATGTCTTCCTGATCACGGCATTTCTGCTGATCGTGAGGAGGGAGAAGAGGAAAATTGCAGTGAGTCATGCCTCCATCTCCGACCGCTAAGCGGTCGTCGATGTCGCGGCTTCGCCGTATACATGCATATCGATACTGCTGTGCATGAGAGCAAGCTCTCGCACAGCAGATCAATATGCATGTGCATGACTCAATTTTCAAGCAAAAAATCCGCGAACGATCAGTTCGCGGATTTTTTGCTTGGAGTCTTTCTCCGTCTTCTGGCCCGTCTGGCCTTGGCTTTCCGTTTTTCAGCCTCATGTCTTTTCAGTCGCTTCTTCTCCCGAAGCTCTGCCTGCCTCTGCTGCAGACTCTGGAACCCGGCCTTGTCTGTCCGGGTGATCTTCTTTACGGCATACACCGTATCATCGCTTCCCTCCGAATTCCGGAAGCGGATCCGTCCCTGTACATATCCGTGGATGAAACACCGTCCCACGGCCATTTCCGTGTTCTGTGCGTTGGAGAACCACTGTACCCGGAGCGCCAGCCTGCGTCCGCATTTCGGACACCGAAGCTCCGACACTCCCTCATCCGCCATGGCTTCCGCCCGGCTGGGATATTCCACGGAGACATAATCGATCACATTATCGTGCCGTTCATTGATGATGTCTTCCTGCCGTTTCGGACGCTGGTAGATATCCACCGTGTACTTGTCCTTGATATTCCCCAGCTTTGCGATCTGCAGAACCCGCGCCGTATAACGCGCATCACTGATGGCCGCGTGAAATGGCTCCGTCACCGGTATGTTCAGTGCTTCCACCGCCTTCTCCAGCTTGCAGATCATTTTATCCGGATCGTACTTGTCCGCGTAGATCTGCTGAAGATTATAATACTTCACCGGATAGGGGAGACGCTCCATGTGATAGAAATCCATGTTGTTCTGCAGGTAGAAGAGATCGGACATCCCCCAGGTACAGAACATCGGATCTTCACCGCACCAGGCCAGGAAACGTGAGCACACGTCCTTGAAATCCTTGCCTTCCCGCTGCAGCTCCTGCTCATCATAGTTCAGCATATTCCGAATGGTATGATGCAGTTTTCGATAGACCCTCGGCGTGATCAGCTCCCGGAACTCCGACTCCAGCCGAAGCTTATTGTCCAGCTTCACCGCCCCGATCTCGATGATCTCGAAAGGTAACCTCGGATGCTCCCCGGCCCGGCCGTAAGCACTCTGGTTCCACTCCAGATCCATGACGATATATTTCATAGAATTACAAACCCCTGGTTCCGAATATAGAAAACAATCCTCGTTATTCTATCACTTTTGGAGTAACCGCGCAAGAGGATGATGAACTTCAGTATCTCAGATACAGCATGATCTGGCTCACGTCCGCCGGCGACACACCGGAGATCCGCGATGCCTGTCCGATGGACTCAGGGCGCACCGCCTCCAGCTTCTGCCGCGCTTCCTTCCGCAGGTTCTTCACCTGCCCGTAATCCATATCCTCCGGGATCCGCTTGTTCTCCATCTTCAGGAAATGCTCCACCTGTTGCTTTTGCCGTTTGATATATCCCTCATACTTGATGGAAATGTTGATCTGCTCGGCAACATCCGCCGGGACATCCACGGACATTTCATCCATCGGATCACCCGTCGCTCCATCCATTGGATCACCCGTCGCTCCGGCAACCGTCTTCCCAGCCCGCTTCGGATCCAGCGGAGCCAGCGACTCATAAGTGAATTCCGGCCGCCGAAGCAGATCCGCCAGTGTCACACCTGTATGCAGAGGCGCGCTGCCATGGGCATCCAGAAATACCTGTGTCTCCTTTGACGCT
Organism: Eubacterium sp.; assembly: GCA_024681515.1. Lineage (GTDB taxonomy): Bacteria > Bacillota > Clostridia > Lachnospirales > Lachnospiraceae > Eubacterium_Q. The sequence continues at coordinate 13,471 of JAILAR010000065.1, forward strand.
CCGATGGGGGTACTCTCCAGACGCGCGATCTCCGACTCGATCATTTGCTTCTTCGCCAGGAACTTCTGATAGCGTTCTTCGGAGATCAGACCGATCTCATACCCGATGGGAGTGAGTCTCAGGTCCGCGTTATCCTGCCTGAGCAGCAGCCGGTATTCCGCACGGCTGGTCATCATCCGATAAGGTTCCTTCGTCTCTTTCGTTACCAGATCATCGATCAGGACTCCGATGTAACCGTCCGACCGGGACAGTACCACCGGTTCCTTCCCCTGCAGCTTCCGCGCAGCATTGATCCCGGCGATCAGTCCCTGTGCGCCTGCCTCCTCATAACCGGAGCTTCCGTTGATCTGCCCGGCCGCAAAGAGTCCTTCCACCTCCTTGAATTCCAGAGACGGCCGAAGCTCCGTGGCGGAGATACAGTCATACTCGATAGCGTAGGCATTTCGCACGATCTTCGCGTGCTCCAGTCCCGGCACGGAATGCACCATCCGGTACTGCACATCCTCCGGCAGGGAGGACGGCATGCCGTCCAGATACATTTCATCCGTAAATTCTCCCTCCGGCTCGATGAAGAGCTGATGCCGCTCTTTGTTCGGGAACTTCATGATCTTGTCCTCGATGGAAGGACAATACCGCGGCCCCGTCCCCTGGATCACACCGGAATAAAGGGGCGAACGGTCGATGTTCTCGCGAATGATCTGATGGGTCTCTTCGTTGGTATAGGTAAGCCAGCAGGAGATCTGCTCCCGCGCGATATCCTCTGCACGGTTCTCAAAAGAGAAGGGCACGATCTTCTCATCGCCCTTCTGCTCGATGGTCTTGGAAAAATCGATGGACTTCCGGTCGATCCGCGGCGGGGTTCCCGTCTTGAACCGACGGATCCCGATCCCTGCATCTGCCATGGAATCAGACAAATGATTGGCTGCGGAGAGTCCGTTGGGTCCCGTGTAGCTTATGGTATCGCCGTAAATGCACCGTGCCTTCAGGTACACGCCGGTGCAGAGAACTACTGCTTTCGCATGGTAGACCGCTCCCGAGCAGGTCCGTACGCCGACGATCCTTTTGCCTGTCATTCTGAGGCCCTCGGCCGAAGAATCCCCCGACTTAGTCATGGGATCCTTCGCTTCGCTCAGGATGACAGGTGAAGCTTCCTCCGTTGGTTCAGGATGACAGATTTCGCCGGCCATCTCCACCAGCAGCTCCGTCACTTCCTGCTGCCGCAGGGTCAGGTGTGGCTCCCGCTGCAAAGTGCGGCGCATTTCCTTGGTATATTCTCCCTTGTCCGCCTGCGCCCGCAGCGAATGCACGGCAGGTCCCTTGGATACGTTCAGCATCTTGGACTGGATATAGGTCTTATCGATGTTCTTGCCCATTTCACCGCCCAGCGCGTCGATCTCCCGCACCAGATGACCCTTGGAGCTGCCGCCGATGTTCGGGTTACAGGGCATGAGTGCCACACTGTCCATACTGACCGTAAAAAGTATCGTCTCAAAGCCAAGCCGAGCCGCTGCCAGCGCCGCTTCACAGCCGGCATGTCCCGCACCGACGATCACGATATCATAAGTTTCCTCAACATAATTCATCTTTATTTACCCATACAAAATTCTGCAAATATTTTATCCGCCAGATCA
>JAILAR010000115.1 GCA_024681515.1 Eubacterium sp.
GAAGAACCGGAGACGGATAATTCGGCAGAAGCATTTGAGGAAATAACAGAGGAATCATCAGAAAGAGAGGTGAGCCGATTGGCAGAATTGGAGGCACAGGCAGGACTTAACGGAGCCATTTCCGGGCTCGCGGCTGACTGCACTTACATTACGGCGAAAACTAAGATCACAGGGGACATCGAGACGGAAGGTGACATCGACCTGATCGGCTCTGTAAACGGAAATATCAGTTGCCAGGGTAAGCTGATCGTCGGTGGTACGATCGTGGGTGAAGTGAAAGCAGGCGAGCTGTATGCAAACCAGGCTAAGATCGAAGGACCGATCACGGTAACGGACAGTGTAAAGATCGGAATCGGTTCCGTGATCATCGGGAAGATCACCGGAATGTCTGCGGTTATTGCAGGTGCGGTAAACGGTGATATTGATATCCAGGGACCGGTGATCGTGGATTCCACGGCGGTTATCGTCGGAAATATAAAATCCAAGTCGGTTCAGATCAACAACGGTGCCATTATCGAGGGCTTCTGTTCACAGGCATATCTGGATGTGGATGTGAAAAAGTATTTTGCGATGGATGAAGCACAGGGAAGCGGCGCTTTGTCTGATGAGACAAAGATCGAGGAACTGATGCCTGAAAATGCAGAGGCTGAAGGAACCGGTACAAAAGGAAAAACGGACGATGTGATCGAGGCTGTATCGGATAAACTGTCTCAGGAAGAAAATCAGTCGAATCAGAAATCAAATCAGTCCAATCATGGCGGCGGTCAGAATCGAAACAAAAACAAGAACCGGAATCATTCGGGCAACAAATAGAAAGACAAGTAATAAGACAGGGAGATTGAAATGGAACTGAAAAGAGTTGTATTGAAACTGTCCGGTGAGGCACTGGCCGGGGATAAGAAGACCGGCTTCTCAGAGGATGTTGTAAAGGATGTGGCAGCTCAGGTAAAAAAGGTCCTGGATCAGGGCACCCAGGTGGGTGTGGTGATCGGAGGCGGAAACTTCTGGAGAGGAAGAACCTCCGGGGACATGGACCGGGTAAAGGCTGACCAGATCGGTATGCTGGCAACCATCATGAATTGTATCTACACGGCGGATTATTTCCGTCAGGCAGGGATCACCTGTCATGTTATGACACCGTTCCAGATGGGAAATGTAACGGAGCTTTTTGTCCGTGATCAGGCGGTGGAATATCTGGAGCAGGGACATGTAGTATTTTTCGCAGGGGGAACGGGACACCCGTATTTCTCTACGGATATGGCTGTGGTGCTCCGCGCCGTGGAGATCGGTGCAAATGCGATCCTGGCAGGAAAGGCCATCGACGGCGTCTATACGGCGGATCCGAAGGTGGATCCGACAGCAAAGAAGATCGACCGTATGACCATGCAGGAGATCGTGGATAAGAAGCTGGGCGTGATCGATCTTGCTTCGGCGGTACTTGCCATGGAGAACAAGATGCCGATGCTCCTCTTCGGACTGGCAGGAGAAGACAGTATCGTCCGGGCTATCAGCGGACCTTTCTCCGGAACCGAGATCTCGGCCGAGTAAACGCCGGTCATGTAATAAAATACCATTGAATCACAATAAAAAAGCAAAACAACACAAAATGAAAATGATGTAGTTAAAGGGAGGTTACTATCATGGCAGAGTATGCTGAAAAAATGCAAAAGGCACTGGATAATCTGGATGCGGAATTTTCCACCATTCGTGCAGGACGTGCAAACCCGCATATCCTGGACAAACTGAAGGTGGATTATTACGGAACTCCTACCGGTATGCAGGGCGTGGCAAATATCACGGTTCCTGAGGCACAGACCCTTATGATCACACCCTGGGAGCCGAAGATGGTAAAGGAGATCGAGAAGGCGATCATGGCTTCGGATCTTGGTCTGAACCCCAGCAATGACGGAAAGAGCGTGATCCTTCATTTCCCGAAGCTGACAGAGGATCGTCGTAAGGAACTGGCAAAGGATATCAAGAAAAAAGGCGAGGCTGCAAAGGTTGCCGTACGGAATATCCGCCGCGATGCAAATGAAGCAGTAAAGAAGCAGAATAAGGCCGGTGAGATCTCCGAGGATGAGCAGAAGAGCGAAGAGGAGAAGATCCAGAAGGAAACCGATAAGTTTGTGGAGAAGATCGACAAACTGGTGGATGCAAAGACAAAAGAAATCATGACCGTTTAGGAACGATATCCATAATCGTTCCGAAAGGTGGATTGCTTCAGAGAATTCAGCGGGAGGATGCAGTATGCAAGGCACCATTGACGGAGTAACCTATGAGATCCCGCGCCATATCGCAGTGATCATGGACGGAAACGGCCGCTGGGCGAAGAGACGTCTCATGCCCCGGGGCTTCGGACACCGGCAGGGCGGTAAGGCGCTGGAGCAGGCCTGCGAGGATGTGTGGCATCTTGGCGTGCAGTATTTCACGGTTTATGCTTTTTCCACGGAGAACTGGAAACGGTCCGTGGAAGAGGTGACAGGCATCATGAACATCCTCCGCAATTATCTGAAGACTGCGGCGGAGCGGTGCAACCGTGAAAATATGCGGATGCGCGTGATCGGGGACCGGACGGCTCTGGATGAGGATATTCAGAGCGAGATCCACCGTGTTGAGGAAGCTACAAAGCAGAATACAGGCCTTCAGTTCACGGTTGCCATCAATTATGGCGGGCGGGATGAGATCCGGCGTGCCATGGCGAAGATCGCAAAGGAAGTGGAGGAAGGAAAGCTCTCGGCAGAAGATGTGAACGATCAGGTGATCGCGCAGCATCTGGATACCTGGGAGCTGCCGGATCCGGATCTTCTGATCCGTACCAGCGGAGAGGAGCGGATCTCCAATTTCCTGCTGTGGCAGCTGGCGTATGCGGAGTTTTATTTCACGGACGTTCTGTGGCCGGATTTCGACAGGAACTGCTTTATCGATGCCATCAAATATTATAATTCCAGAGACCGCAGATACGGCGGTGTGAAGGACGATAAAAAGACGAAGAAGTAGAGTAAAGGATATTTAGTACTATGTTTTGGACAAGACTGGCTAGCGGGATCGTTTTGGTGATACTGACAATCGGGACACTGTATGTGGGCGGATGGCTCACATGCCTGGTGATGTGTCTCCTGTCCCTGGTGGGATGTTTTGAGCTTCTTCGGGTTTACAAGCTGGAGAAGCGGGCCATGGGCATCGCCTGTTATCTGATGACGATCCTGTACTATACAGCACTGTTCTTCGAGAAGGAGCAGTTCCTGATGCCCATCATGGTGCTGTATATGCTGGTGATCCTGGCCATTTACGTGCTGTGCTTCTCCAAGTACAAGGATAAGGATACCATGGCGGCATTTCTGGCATTTTACTATGTCAGCGTATGCCTCTCCTATGTGTTCCGGCTTCGGGACATCAAGGACGGCGGTTACATGGTGATCCTGATCTTTGTATGTTCCTGGGGAAATGATACGCTGGCTTACTGCGCTGGCCGTCTCTTCGGCAAGCATAAAATGAGTCCGGTACTGTCCCCGAAGAAGAGTGTGGAAGGACTGATCGGCGGTATCCTCGGAACTGCTGCCCTCGGTGCGTTGTTCGGGATACTGTTCAACAATTTTGTCCATCCGCTTCCGAATGCACCTCTCTGGTTTGCGCTGGTTGGCGCCGTGGGAGCCGTTCCCGCAGTCATCGGGGATCTGGCGGCTTCTGCCATTAAGAGAAATAATGACGTGAAGGATTACGGAAAGCTGATACCGGGACACGGCGGTGTTCTGGACCGGTTCGACAGTATGATCTTTACGGCACCTATTATCTTCTATGCGGTGACATTTATTTTGGGAACGGCGGCAAAGTGACTTATTCACTTGTCATCCTGAGCAAAACGAAGGATCTTTTATATCCACCATGCTCTAAGATTTCTCGGCCATCAGGCCCTCGGAATGACAGCGTGGATCATCGGGCCTTATATTTACATTGATAAACTCTTGGAGACCAACATGAAAAAAATCGCACTCATTGGGTCTACGGGTTCCATCGGAACCCAGACCCTGGAGATCGTAAGGAATAATCCGGAAGAATATCAGGTGGTGGCACTTGCCTGCGGGAAGAATCTGCAGTTGATGGAGCAGCAGATGCGGGAGTTCCACCCATCTTTCGTTTCTGTGGGAGATGAGGCAGGAGCCGCAGAACTCCGGGCAGCAACACGGGATCTGGGAATTCCGGTGGCCTATGGCATGGAAGGACTCTGCGAAGCTGCGGCATATCCGGAAGCGGATGTGACGGTAACGGCTATTGTGGGTATGATCGGCGTGCAGCCGACCCTTGCCGCCATCGAAGCCGGGAAGACCATCGCCCTTGCCAATAAGGAAACTCTGGTTACCGCAGGGCATCTGGTAAAGAAGGCTGCAAAGGAGAAGGGAGTCATGATCCTTCCCGTGGACAGCGAGCATTCCGCCATTTTTCAGAGTCTGCAGGGGAATACGGGAAACAAGATCTCCCGGATCCTTCTGACCGCTTCCGGCGGCCCGTTCCGGGGACGGACACGGGAAGAACTGGAAAATGTAACCCTGGCAGATGCACTGAAACATCCAAACTGGTCCATGGGACAAAAGATCACCATTGACAGTGCTACCATGGTGAATAAGGGGCTGGAGGTCATCGAGGCCAGCTGGCTTTTTGATGTTGAACCCTCAAGGGTCGAAGTGCTGGTACAGCCCCAGAGTATCATCCATTCTGCGGTGGAATACGAGGATGGTGCAGTCATCGCACAGCTGGGTACGCCGGATATGAAGCTTCCCATCCAGTATGCACTGACCTGGCCGAAGCGGGAGTTCCTTCCGGGAGATCGTCTGGATTTTACGAAGATGTCGGCCATCTATCTGGAACAGCCGGATATTAAGACCTTCCGGGGACTGGAATTTGCCTATCGTGCGGCAGAGGCAGGAGGCGTAGTCCCGACTGCCATGAATGCGGCAAATGAATATGCGGTGGCGCATTTCCTGAAAGAGGAGATCCGGTTCCTTGAGATCTATGACTGGATCGAATATGCCATGGATACCGCACCAAAGGTGGAAGACCCCGGCGTGGAGGCGATTCTGGCGGAAGAGGCGGATACCGTGCGGAGACTGCGGGAACGGTTCCGGAGGTAGAATCGGAACGTGAGGAGTCATTCGAGTTAAGGGATCCTTCGCGCTGCCGCTTGGTCGATTCGACGCTTAACGCAGCACACCGTGCTGCAGCGTCCGCCTTCGGCTCAGGATGACAGGTACATGTCATTCTGAACGAGTGAAGAATCCCGTGACCGGAGCAGAGCAATAAACGTAACATAGAACAATACAAAGGGACAAGACCAGAATGCTGAAGATTATAGCAATCATACTCATGTTCGGAATCATCGTGTTTGTGCACGAGTTCGGACATTTCCTCTTTGCAAAACTGAATCATATCCGGGTAAATGAATTCGCCATCGGAATGGGACCGGCAATCATGAAGTTCGGTAAGAAGGAGACGCAGTATTCCGTACGTCTCCTGCCCATCGGCGGTTACTGCCTGATGGCGGGGCAGGACGGAACGGAGACGGAAGAAGAGGGCTCTTTCCAGAGTAAATCCGTGATCGCAAGGCTTTCGGTCATGCTGGCCGGACCGCTGTTCAATATCCTGCTGGCGTTCATCCTGTCGGTTGCAACGGCACATTTCTATCAGGTGGATCCTCCGGTTCTTTCGGAGGTGTCAGTGGGAAGTGCGGCAGAGGCAGCGGGACTGCAGCCGGGAGACGAGATCTCTTCACTGAATGGTCAGTCCATTAACGTGTTCCGTGAGATCACCCTGTTCCGGCAGATCGAGGATCTGACGAAGCCGGTGGAAGTAACCTATATCCGTAACGGAAATACCTATAATACGACACTGAACCTGATCAAGGAACAGAATTACATGTTCGGGATCACGGTGCAGCCAAGGCCTGCGAAGAATTTTTCGGAGGAACTGTATTATTCCCTGATAGAAGTGGAATTCCAGGTGGAAGTCGCCATAAAATCCGTGAAAATGCTGTTCTCGGGGAAGGCTTCGGTCAATGACCTGTCCGGTCCTGTGGGGATCGGAAGCATGATGAGCAATGTGATCGATGAAGCGGAAGAACAGGGCGGCATGAAAAATGCGATCCTCAGTATCATCAGCTTCATGGTGCTGGTCAGTGCAAATCTGGGCGTCATGAATCTGCTGCCCATTCCTGCGCTGGACGG
>JAILAR010000180.1 GCA_024681515.1 Eubacterium sp.
GGACATGATGGGCGGATTCTCGGCGCTGATGAGAAACGTGAATATTGTTGTAAGCCAGGCAAATGAAGTTCTGTCTATTCCGCCCATGGATATTGACGGTGAGGATGTAAGCCCGAAGAGTACGGAGATTGAAATGAAGGGTGTATCATTTGCCTATGAGGACAGGACGATCATTGATGATGTATCCCTGAAGATTCCGGCACATACAACGACTGCCATCGTCGGTCCTTCCGGAGGAGGTAAGACGACGCTGACTAATCTGATGGCCAGATTCTGGGATGTAGGCTCTGGGGAGGTGCTTCTGGGTGGCAAAAACGTGAAGGATTACAGCTTCGATGCGCTTATGAGAAACTTCAGCTTCGTGTTCCAGAGAGTGTATCTTTTTGAGGATACCATCGCCAATAATATCCGTTTCGGTGAGCCGGAGGCATCCATGGAGAAGGTCATGGAAGCGGCAAAAAAAGCAAGATGCCATGATTTCATCATGAGTCTTCCTGATGGTTATGATACCGTGATCGGAGAGGGCGGGGCGTCTCTCTCCGGCGGGGAGAAGCAGAGGATATCCATCGCACGGGCCATCATGAAGGATGCGCCGGTCATCATCCTGGATGAAGCTACCGCAAATGTGGATCCCGAAAATGAAGCTGAACTCACGAAAGCCATCGAAGAGCTGACGAAGGATAAAACCATCATTATGATCGCTCACAGACTGAAAACCGTAAGACATGCGGATCAGATCCTTGTGGTATCCGATGGAAGAATCGTTCAGAAGGGAACCCATGAAGAACTGATGGATGAGGAAGGAATCTACAGGAATTTTGTGAGCGAAAGAAAGGAAGCGGTATCCTGGAAGATCGCGTGAAGGTAGTTAGAATGCAGGTCACATATTTTATGTGACAATAAAAAACGATATTGACAATTACACAAAAAAGTGATAAAGGTATTATCGGTAATTGAATTATCGGTAATACCTTTTTTAGGAGGAGAAATGTCTGTAAGAGATACAAGTATCGACCCGAGACTGATTCAAAGTGCGCGGGAAGAATTTACAAAGAACGGATTCATAAAGGCAGATCTGAAGTCCATTTGTGATAATGCAGGTGTGACAACCGGGGCGGTATATAAACGGTATAAGGGCAAAGAAGAACTCTTCTTGGCTGTTGTAAAGGATACAGCAGATACACTTGACAGCTATGTGGCTGTCCGTAAGAATATGGAGTTTTCCGGGATGACAGATAAGGAAGTCCGTGATACATGGGATATGAATGAGGAATATATGCTGGATCTTTTCCGAAACCTGTGGAAGATGAGAGATGACTTCATTTTGCTTCTTGAAAAATCAGCGGGCACGAACTATGAGAATTACAGTCATGAGTTTGCATTAAAAATGACAGATGCCTATATGCAGTATTACCTGGAAGCAAAAAAGCGTGGCCTGGCAAAAGCAGACATTTCGAAAGAAGAAATGCATGTGCTGTGTACATCATTCTGGACAGCGATTTTCGAGCCGTTTGTTCATAAGATGACATGGAAAGAAATAGAAGATCATTGTAAAGTTGTGTGCAGATTCTATAACTGGAGCAATGCTTTGGAAATAAAATAACTGATTTCTAAGCCGTCATATGGCGGCTTAAAAAACGACAAGCGGTTAGATGAAACTAACCAAATAACGGAGGTGACAAAATGTTTAAGAGAGTATCTCCCTATATCGGAGAGTACAAAAAATACACTGTATGGGCGACAATACTTATGTCCATAGGAATCATTGCCAATATAACGCCGTATTTCTTTTTGTATCAGATCATCTCTCCGCTTACGAGGGGAGAGATGATCGATGCTTCTTTTATTCTGATCAGAGTGATAGCGGTTGCTGTCTGTGAGATCGTCTATTCGTTTGCGTATACGCAGGGACTGGTTTTCTCGCACATCAGTGCATATAACACACTGAAAAACCTCAGGGTTTCTCTGCAGGGGAAGCTTGAAAAACAACCGCTTGGATGTATCAATGAAATGGGTACGGGGCGGATCAAGAAGGTGTTTACGGATGATATCGATCAGGTGGAGCTTCTTTTGGCGCATGCGATTCCTGAGGGGATTGCCAATATCGCAATCCCGATGATCATCATTGTACTTATGTTTATATTTGATTGGAGATTGGGCCTGTTATCGCTGATACCACTTGTGGTGGGCATGTTTGCAATGAGCATGATGATGAGATCCGGAATGTCAAAGATGAATGCTTATTATGAATCTGCCGCAAGGATGAACAATACCATCATCGAGTACGTAAATGGAATGGAAGTCGTAAAGGTCTTTAACAAGGACGGGGATTCCTATAAACGTTTTGGAGAAGTGGTAAGAAGCTATCGTGATTTCACGATTGACTGGTACAAGGTTTGCTGGCCATGGATGGCAATATATTCCAGTGTTCTTCCGTGTCTGGTGCTTCTGATGCTGCCCTTCGGATCCATGATGGTCCTTGACGGGACAATCGCACTGGACAGGATGGTGCTGGTATTCTGTATGTCTTTTGCTGTGGGTCCGTCAGTCTTAAAAGCTCTCAATTTCGCGGGTAAATTTCCGCAGCTTGATTATAAGATCGCGGAACTTGAGAAGATGATGGATCATCCTCCGCTTAAGGAGGGAACCTCAGGATTTACAGGCAATGATCTCGACGTCGAATTCAAGGATGTCCGCTTCGGCTATGAAGATTCAGAGGTACTTCATGGGGTGAATCTGTCGCTGAAGCAGGGAAAAACGACCGCACTGGTAGGAGAATCCGGAAGCGGGAAGTCAACACTTGCAAAACTGCTGGTGCATTATTATGACCTTGATTCGGGAAGCATAACCATAGGCGGTCAGGACATTACGGATATGTCCCTGGAGGCGCTGAATGATCAGGTGGCTTTCGTTTCCCAGGAGCAGTTTCTGTTTAATACCACACTGTACGAAAATATCCTGATCGGTAATCCGGATGCAACAGAAGAAGAGGTACTTGAAGCTGCCGCCAGAGCACAGTGTAACGAGTTTTTGGAAAGACTCCCTGAGGGAATCAGAACAACGGCCGGTGATGGCGGAAAACAATTATCCGGAGGAGAACGCCAGAGGATATCACTGGCAAGGGCAATTCTTAAGAATGCACCGGTCATAGTGCTTGATGAAGCAACTGCTTTTATGGATCCGGAGAACGAGGAGAAAATGAATGCTGCATTGGACGAGATCGTAAAGGATAAGACGGTGCTGGTTATCGCTCACAGGCTTTCGACCATAAAGAATGCGGATAAGATCTGCGTGATGAAAGAGGGAATGTGCATTGCAGCTGATACTCATGACAATCTTCTTGATGAATGCGCTGAGTATAGAAAGCTTTGGGATGCATCGGTTTCTGCAAGCACATGGAAAGTAAGGGGGGCTTAGTATCATGCTGAAAATAATGCACAGACTTGTCAACAATACGGGCAAGTATAAGGGAAGGATCCGTGCATCTTATATAACCGCGTTCCTGAAGGGACTTATGATGAAGGCACCACTCGTACTGTGTTTCCTGTGTATAAGCTGGTTTATGCAGGGGCAGATGGATACGAAAAAATGTATCATTCTGGGTGTGGCAGTGCTTATCAGTGTTATTCTGCAGACGGTATTTGAACACGTATCCAATGTACTTCAATCAGCTACGGGTTATATGGTATTTGCGGATATGCGACTCAGGCTGGGAGATCATTTAAGAAAGCTTCCCATGGGCTACTTTACCGAAGGAAATATGGGAAAGATCAGTTCGGTACTTGCTACCGATATGGTATTTATCGAAGAAAACTGTATGGGGGTTTTATCAGAACTGGTGACATTTATCATATCCCAGGGGATCATGACGGTCATGATGTTCGTGCTGGATATCAGACTTGGACTGTTATCGTTGCTCATCGTCGCGGCATTTATCGTGGTTGGAAATCTCATGCTTAAGTCAACAATGAAGCATTCAGTGATCAAGCAGGAGGCAAGTGAGGAACTGACAGAAGAAGTGCTTGATTTTGCCGAAGGGATCGGAATCATCAAGTCTTACAATATGCTGGGCGAAAAGTCCGGCAGGCTGACGGCGGAGTTTGAAAAGAGCTGTAAAAAAAGCATTGATTTTGAAGTTGCATACACTCCCTGGGCAAGGGCACTTTATCTGACCTTCGGAATAGG
>JAILAR010000002.1 GCA_024681515.1 Eubacterium sp.
CAGGAGAAATCGAAAAAGGCTGATGAATACAAGATGGTGTTTCGTTCGCGGACACTTTGTGAAATCCTCTCCAACTGTCATTCCATCAAAGAACGAGAGAACCGTATTGTCCGAGGACTGCGGCTGCTTGCAAAGCAAGAACAGGAATGGGAGGCAGAGTACGAGGAAGAACAAAGGAGAAAATGCGAGGAAGCACGTCGAAAACTCTTGGAAGGTGGTGGTGATACATATGGTGGTTAACACGGTACGGAGAGGAAGAAAGTATCAGAAGAACCGCAGATGTAATGTAAAACGTGATAATCCGGATCATGGCATCCGAAAAAATGGAAGACATCGCGGAGATTTCCGTAAAGGAAAATCAAAGAAATACAAGGAGAAGTGAAAATGAATGATGTGAGACTGTTTGGGGTTCTGACGAAGGATCCGAGTATCCGCCATGCGGAGAAAGAGGGTGGATACGATATCGCAAGATTCACGCTAAAGGTAGAACAGGGTGCCCGGGAGGATGGGAAGAATTATTTCGACAACATCAACCTGGTGGCGTTCCGTAAGATGGCGGAACTTGTGGAAAAGAAACTGAAGAAGGGGATGGCTGTTATCGTGGGTGCTCATATACACGCAGGCAGCTATACAAACCGGGATGGAGAACGGGTTTTCAGCCAGGATATCGTTGTCGACAAGTTGGATATTGTTATGGATACAGGACTGGAAAACATGGAACCGGAGGCCATGCAGGCAATGCCTGAAGTGACAGAAGGATATATGTTCTCAGAGAATGAATACTAAGAAGGGAGAGATGCAAAATGAAGATGGATACTGAGATCAAGGGAATGGAAATGAAGGATGAGGATCGAGAGGCAGTAAAGAGTAATGCTGCACGGATTCTCCAGGCGTACAGCGATAAGCTGAAAAATATGAAGGGGGAAGAGAACAATGGTTGATAAGGATATGTTCCAGAGCATGCTTCTGGATGAGTTTTATAAGCAGATGCCGGATGATTTCGTCCTGTCTGTAAAGGATGTGTTCAAGGAGAATGATACAAAGATGACAGGGATCAACATCAACCGTGAGGGCAGTTCCGGCGGATGTGTTCTCTATGTAGAAAACCTGTATGACCGATATCAGCATGGAGAGGATCTTTCATCTATGGTTTCTGACATTATGAGTGAGGTTTCCAAGAGTGAAATCTACTCGATGGATATGGGATCTTTTACACGGGATGATATGCTTGCGCACACTTCGTTTCGAATGGCAAATAAGTTCACCAATCAGCTCCGGCTTTCTGATGTACCTACCAGGGATGTGCCGGGGATGACAGATATCGTGATCTATCCGGTGTATGAGGTGAATGTTGGAACCCGGCATGGTTCGGTCCTCGTAACTAACAGTATGCTCGAATCAAATCATATTTCCGTGGCGGAAATCCATGCGGCGGCAGAATCCAATACAGAAAGGCGTATGACAATTGTTCCGCTGGAGGAGCGACTCATGGGAATGATCAATGTAGATGCGATGCCGGAGGGATTTGAGTCTCCCTTCTTAGTTTCCTATGACAGGGAAGCCATGGGAGATGAGGCAAGTGTTCTCGGAGCGCCGAAGGTTCTTGCCTCCTTGAAGGAACCCTATTATGTGATTCCTTCGTCCACGCATGAACTGCTTTTCCTGCCGAAGACATTCGAATCCAGTGTGGAAAACCTGCAGCACCTTGTGAGTGAGGTGAACGCAGAGGTGTTGGATGCAAAGGATGTACTGTCAAATAATGTCTATGAGCTCGACCAGGGAAGGTTCATTACCCATGAGGCAGGAGCAGGCCTTTCGAAGCATTTTGTACAGGAGTAGTGTTAAGAGGTTGGAAGCGCCTTGTGGATATACCGCAGGGCGCTTTTTTAGAGAGAGGATGAGATTATGGCAACACTAAGCACAAAACAAAAAGTTCAGATTGCGCTTGATCGGCTGGATGAAGGAGTCCGTGATTTCTTTCAGGGTGAGCATTACAGGGAATACCTCGCTACCATGAGCAAGCTGCATCATTACTCAGCCCGCAACTGCATCCTGATTGAAAGGCAACATCCTGGGGCCGATATGGTTGCCGGATACGGTGACTGGCAGAAACACTTTAACCGGCAGGTGAAGAAGGGAGAAAAAGGAATCATGATCCTTGCTCCCTTTAAGCGTACGGTTGAGGTGGATGTTGTGGGAAAGACGGATGCAAACGGAAACCCACAGAAGGAGAAAAAGGATATCGTATCCTTCCGACCGGTGTATGTGTTTGCTGCCGATCAGACTGAAGGTGATCCTTTACCGGAACTGATTCATCGTCTGGATTTCAATGTCGACGGATACGAGAAGATTAAGACTGCTTTGGTTAGAACCGCAGGCTGCGATGTGATCTTTGAGCCAATGGCTGAAGATTCTTCCGTCAACGGCTTTTACAATCCCGTGAAGAATGAGATCCATATCCGGGAAGGCATGTCAGAAGCACAGACGATAAAGACTCTGCTGCATGAACTTGCCCATAGTATCTGCGATTCGGCCACACTGTCGGATAAAACTCGAAATGAGAAAGAAGTGACGGCGGAATCTACGGCCTATGTGGTCAGTTGTTACCTCTTTGGCGAGGAAGGGATCGACACGGGTTCCTACAGCTTTGGTTATATCGGATCGTGGTCGCAGGGGAAAGAGATAAAGGAACTGACGGCATGTATTGAAAATATCAAGCGTGCAAGCGGTATTCTGATCGACCGTTTGGATCAGGAGCTCGGTATGGAGCGAAAACCCGAAGAAATAGGCAGGGAAAAACTGACTGCAGAAGTGAAAGGCGCTGTAGCAGATTTCGGGATCAAGGCGGAAAATGTTGTGATCGTTGCTGAACAACCGGGACGAATGGGGCGGATGATATATGTGACAAACAGTGATGAATCCTATCAGGCAACATTCTTTCTGCATGGCGAAACGGAGCGGATCGAGAGGCTGCTGACAGATAAGGAAGCGGTGATCGAAGATTACCAGGCATATTTTGAACAGCATGATGTGGGATGTATCATCATTCCCTATTCGAAAGGGCAAACCTTTGATTACTGGTACAACTATCAGACAAAAGAGCTTCGGAAATATCCGATTGCTGCAGAACGGGAGGTCACGGCGATGGTTACGGTAACAGGCAGATCAACTGAAGAACAGGTGATGCAGTTGAATGATGCGATGCCGCTCTTGGTTGGTAACAGGGTATCCTTTACCGCACTCAATACGGGTGATTCTGAAGATTGCATACCTTCATCTGATGAAGTGACCACAAGGTATGAGCACTATGATTCCAGCTGGCCGATGGTTCAGGTTCGGTATACGAATGTCTCCGGGAAGGTTCCTGCAGAAATGAATATTTATGAGTTCCAGAAACTGATTGAGAAACAGCCGGATACCGTGTTGGATGATCACTCAAAGTACTTTAAGATTTGCATTTCATACACCTATCTGGATCGGAATTATCAGTCTGTACAGGATGTGGATCTTGGAAGGGGCAGAGTTGATTATCTGAACTACTTGAAACTTTCCGGGAATCATATCATGCATCTGCAGCGTCATGTAG
>JAILAR010000013.1 GCA_024681515.1 Eubacterium sp.
CGGTCATCAGACACCTTGGTCACTCCGATCTGGTAGTTCCTCTGGGAAAAGGTTCCATACCTGTCATCGATATAGCTGATCAGCTGCGCGTCATCGGCGTCACGCCAGAATCTGGCCGGATGTTTCCAGGGGACCTCTCCCTTGATCTCCATACCGTCCGCCAGCTCATTGAACACAATGCCTTTCAGCTCCGGATCATTTTCCATAATGAGCCGGATGTTATGGAGGCTGTTAACCAGCACTCCACTCTTGTCATATGCAAGCTGCGAAAGCCATGCATCCTCGTCATCATCGTCAAAATCTTCTACAGCCTTGGTCATTCGTTCCTTTGCTGCAAGAATCTTTATTTCCGGCAGGTTCATGACAAAGTCAGCCATATTCTTAAAAGACTGTTTCGGATCCACATCCGGGAACTTATGAATACGGACCAGGTCGAAAGCGTTTACCAGCTTTCCGAACGCCGGATCCGTCGCATGATGGGAATACGCGAATGTTCCGTTCTCATATAAGACAAGTCCCGCCGTACTTTCCCCTGCGATATAGGTATATCTTCCGGACATATTGGCGACCGGCTCATATACATCGGCAAGGAATGCGTCAATCGCATCCGCAATCGTATAAAGCCTGCAGAAAAGTCCGACCGCGCCTTCTTTTGCCAGAGGATCCTTCTGTTTTGTCCCTTCCGGCTTCTTTGCCGTACTCTCTTTCGGTGTAGTGGGAAGCAAAGAACAGTCCGTCCAGTTCGGATGTGCCGAAAGCACCCTGTCCGGATCTATCGTGTCACCTTCAAGCTCCACATACAGGTATTCCCCGTCCGAAGGACAGGAAGGCCAGTACATCAGCTGATGCGGTTCAAACGAACAGGCATCAACCATATCCAGGATTCCCAGCTCCTGCGCCATGAACCTTGCTACGGCGTTATGCTCATCCGGTGTCATATCTCTTCCGGCAGGAAGAATCACTCTGACTCTGGGCTTATCCGGCATATGGCTGTGGGTTGAGTAAACACAGCCCTTGTATCTGATCTTGTTCTTGATATCCTTCACAAACTCCGGTGTGGCAAAGTCCAGGTCATAAACCACCATGGACCGGCAGTCCACATGGTCTACCTTCCTGCGGTTATCCTTCAGATGTCCTGCCACAAAGCCGCCTTTATCCTTAATGACATCTCTCTTTGCTTTCGGAAATGTCTGGTACTCCACCGATGACTCTGAAGTCCGGATCGGCGTTTTGAGCCGCTCACACAACTTCTCAAAGGTTATGGTCTTGTTTGACCAGAACTTCGATTTACGGGAATCTCCATAAGCAATTTTCAGATCTCGCATTTACTGGTCCTCCCTTCTGATAAAGCTGCTCAACCCGTTCCTTCTCTGCTCTGCTCATATCCGACGGAGGGATATAGTCGAAATCAAACCCGTAGCGTTCCAGCATGTCGATCATAATCACCTCATTGCCTTTCCGCGTATCCGCCACATTTACAAAAACTTCTACCCAGGATAGAATGCGGTCTCGCAACATCTCATCTGGCAATGGATTGATCCTGAGGACCGGAATGCCGAATCTAGCCGCAATCGCATTCTTCTTCGCGTCTGCGATAGCTGCCTTCACAACATGTGCCTTGCATCGTTCCGGACGGACGCCGGTTCTTAAGTAAAAATCGCTTTCGTAATGATCCTCTCCGTCATATTCAATGAAGAGTTTTGGCTGTCCATCCCTCAGAACCGCGATATCGAACGGACTGCGCCGACATCCGTCAGCATCAATCCGGTATTCTTCCTCATAAGGAATGCCACACTCGTCCAGGATGGCAGTGATCCTTCTTGCACCGACGCTTCCTGTCTGCGGTGGAAGGAACACTTTTTTTCCATATTTATTTATGGTAGTGATACTTTCCGTTCTCATCCGGCACCTCCAGTATGCTTTCCAAATAATGGCTCTGCGATCGTCGGCCCATGTCTACAGAAAAATGCCCCCTTCATTTTCTTCACTTTGGCCCGGACTTCGTTAATGTAATGACTCATACCGGTCACCTCGCTTTCTCATAAAGTAAGGCCTGAATCCTTCTACCTCTCTAAAGACAGAAGAATCAAAAAATAGCGGATTTTCAGAAAAAACTTTTCACACAAAAACCCGCTATTTTCTTTACCAATTGTCTTTAGAGAGATAGGAAGGCACAAAGCCATCCGGAAAGAGAGGTACTGCAGATGCAGAAAGAATCTATTGAAAGAACCGCAGGATCAAACAATGTGGATGAAGAACTGATTGATGTTCTGATCGCCATCAGCGTTGTAGCCAGGCGGCTCGCAAGAAAACTGCAAAATGAAGAAAAGGAGGATGCAAAAAATGAGCAAGATGGGTGAACTCTCTGCCATGATTGAGAGCCTGATTGATTGTGGTCAGACACTGACTAAAACAGGCGAAGCATTAATGAAGTTTTACTCCGGAGAGAAGGATGAGGAACTGCCTTCGGTCTGTCCGGGTAAAGCGGAGGTAGCTGCACAACCTACAGCGGACTCAACTGAAAAGGAGAAGTCAGAAAAACCCAGGATTTATTCAAAAGAAGATATCCGCGGGATGCTCGCTGCAAAAGCCAGTGAAGAAAACGGCCGTTACAAGTCCGATGTAAAAGCCATTGTAAAGAAGTACGGCAACGGAGGAACGCTGACAGACATTCCGGCAGAATCTTATCCGGAACTGGTGAAAGAACTGGAGGGACTGAGCGATGGCTAATCATGCATTACTCTCCGCGTCATCCTCGCACCGGTGGCTCTCATGCCCACCGTCAGCGAAGCTTTGTGCGGAGATCAAAGACGAAACCTCTCCCTTTGCCATGCAGGGAACGGATGCTCACAGCCTCTGTGAATATAAGGTACTGCACGCACTTGGAGAAGATATCCGGGATCCTACGGATAATCTGGACTACTACGATTCCGAGATGAATGAGTGTACTGACGAGTACTGCGCCTATGTTATGGAACAGTATGAGGAAGCAAAGACGCTCTGCAAGGATCCGAAGGTTCTGGTGGAACAGCGGCTGGACTTTTCAAAATGGGTACCGGATGGCTTCGGTACCGGAGACTGCCTCATCATAGCGGATAAGCAGCTTCATATCATCGACTTCAAGTATGGGCTTGGAGTCCTGGTGGAAGCCGAAAACAACCCGCAGATGATGTGCTACGCTCTCGGAGCTTTGGATACCTATGATGGGATCTACGATATTGAATCGGTAAAGATGACCATCTTCCAGCCCCGTAGAGGAAATGTTAGCAGCTTCACGATCAGTAAGGCTGAACTTTTGAGCTGGGCGGAGAACACTCTCGCGCCTGTTGCGAAACTGGCATACAACGGAGAAGGCGAATTCAGCGCCGGAGACCACTGCCAGTTCTGCAAGGTGAAAGCCACCTGCCGGAAACGTGCGGAGTACAATCTGGAACTTGCCAGATATGATTTCCCGCCACCGGCAACACTGGATGATCTGGAAATTGCCGCTATCCTGCCCCGGCTGGATGATCTGACCAACTGGGCGAACGACATCCGGGAATATGCCCTTCAGAAGGCGCTGAGTGGAACTGAGTTCCCCGGATTCAAAGTGGTGGAAGGCAGATCTGTACGAAAGTTCATCGATGAATCGACTGTCGCAGCTATTGTTTCAGATGCCGGATTTGATCCTTATGAGAAGAAGGTTCTCGGGATTACGGCGATGACTACCCTGCTGGGTAAAAAGAGATTTGAAGAACTGCTGAGTGGCATGATCACAAAGCCACCAGGCAAACCGACACTGGTGCCCGAGTCCGACAAACGGCCGGCACTGAACACAGCAATAAATGATTTCAAAGAATAAGGAGGACAAAATTATGCCTAAGTTTATGAATGCTACAAAGGTAATCACAGGAAAGAACACAAGATGGAGTTATGCCAATGTATGGGATCCCAAGTCAATCAACGGCGGAG
>JAILAR010000079.1 GCA_024681515.1 Eubacterium sp.
CGATGATCCGAACAGCAACTCACTCACACCCAGCATCCTGCTGGGGGCACTGGGCATCCTGCTCTTTGTGCTGATCGTCATGAGCAATTCCTGGCTTGAGCCAATCATCTTTCTTTTTTCCGTGGGTGTTGCGGTCGTGATCAATATGGGAACGAACGCATTTCTGCCCATGGTCTCCCAAATGACCAATTCCATAGCGGCTCTGATGCAGCTGGTTCTGTCCATGGACTACGCCATCATTCTGTCTAACCGTTACCGGCAGGCTGCAAAGCTGACGGAAGACCGGGGGGCGGCTATGAAGGAGGCGATCCGGAAGGCCATCCCGTCCATGTGCAGCAGCGCGGTGACCACCATCGTGGGGCTTCTGGCCCTCTGCTTCATGAGCTTCAAGATCGGTGCGGATATGGGCATCATTTTCGCAAAGGGTGTATTCCTCAGCCTGATCGGCTGCTTTACAGTGCTGCCGGCCATGCTGCTTCTCTTTGATCGTCCCATCCAGGCAACCGCAAAGAAATCACTGACGGTTCCCACAGGGGCGTTGGCTAAATTCAGTGTAAAATGCAGGTTTGTGATCGCTCCGCTCTTTGTTGTGATCTTTGTCGGGGTGCTCATTCTGAAGGGCGGATCCGGGATATCCTATGTCCTTCCTCTTTCCGATGACGTGGCTGAGGTGTTCCCGAAGGAAAACCCCATCGTGGTACTTTACAGCAACTCGGATGAGTCGAAGATCCCGGAACTGGCGGAGGAACTGTCGTCAAAGTCCGGTGTTCGTTCCGTGAGCTCCTACGTGACGACCCTGGGAAAGAAGATGAAGGCGGAGGAGATGATGGGATTTGTTTCCTCCATGTTCGGCCTGGAGCAGAATAAGATGCTGGATGTCAGCATTTTCAAGCTGTTTTACTATGATCACTATGCGGACCGCTCCGGCGAGAAGGTAATGCCCCGGGACCTGCTGGAATTCTTCCAAAAGGCTTCCGTGGAGAATCCCCTTCTGGCAGGGATGATGACGGATGAGATGCGGAGCAGATTGGACGAAGCGATAAAATCACCCTTCCTTCCAGCCATCAAACTTTCGGCCCCGGAAATGTTGGCGCTGGTGAAGGACATGGCTCCGGATCTGAATGAATCCATCCTGTCGCTGGCTTACGCATTTTATTTCAGTCAGAGAGACTATGACGATTCCTGGACCATGTCCATTGATGAGCTGATCCAGGATGTGTCCAAGTCGGAAACGTTAAATGCGGTTCTGGATACAAAGACACAGATGATCCTTGCCACGGCGGTTTCCGGAATCGAAAACGGAAAGAACCAGATGGTGGGACCGGACAATTCCCTGATGGCAGTGTCCACAGATCTGATCGACGGAAGCGATGAGGCTATGGATTTTACGGAGGAGCTGAACCGGATCTGCAGTGAGAAGCTGCAGGGGAAGTACTATCTGATCGGCAGAACCCCCATGTCTCTGGAAATGTCAAAAACCTTTGACGGCGAGCTAAATAAGATCACCATCATCACAGCTATCGCCATTTTCCTGGTGGTGCTCATCACCTTCCGGAACTTTATGGTTCCGCTGATCCTGGTGGCGCTGATCCAGTGTTCCGTATATGTGACCATGGTTGCGATACATTTGTTTGGTTCATCCATGTATTATGTGGCACTTCTCATCGTCCAAAGTATCCTGATGGGCGCGACCATAGACTATGCCATTGTCTTTACGAATTTCTACCGGGATAAACGGGAGGAGAAGGAGATGGCGGATGCCATGAAGAGTGCGTATAAGGCGTCCATCCGGACAATCCTTACCTCCGGTCTGGTCATGGCGCTCTGTACCTTCCTGCTGGGCTTTGCCTTTGAAGATCCGGGGGTCGGGCAGATCTGCCATATCCTTGCCATTGGTACAACGGCGGCGCTGATCATGATCCTTTTCATCCTGCCGGGTGTGCTGGCAGCCTGTGACCGTCTGGTGGTGAGAAGGAAGAAGGAAGCGGATTAGAAGGTTTACTTTGCCGCGATAACGTGTTAAAATAGTAAAGTGCGCCGGCGTGATAATCTGCTGGCTGATACAGAAAACTACAGGAAGAGTATGGGGTGTAAAAAAATGCCAATTACAGATCTGTTAGAGAAAAATGCAAAAATCTACGCAAATGATGTGGCGCTGGTGGAGGTGAATCCGGAGATTACGGAGGTCCGCCGTGTAACCTGGCGCGAATATGAACTGACAGAACCGAATCCGACGGCTGCTTACAGAAGAGAGATCACATGGTCCGTCTTTAACGAGAAGGCCAATCGGTTCGCACATTTACTGATGTCCCGCGGAATCAAGAAGGATGACAAGGTCGGTATCCTTCTGATGAACTGCCTGGAATGGCTGCCGATCTACTTCGGTATCCTGAAGACCGGAGCCATCGCAGTACCGCTGAACTTCCGTTATGACTCTGAAGAAATCGAGTACTGCGTGAAGCTGGCGGATGTGGATGTGCTGGTGTTCGGACCTGCATTTATCGGACGTATCGAGGAGATCGCAGACAGAATCTCCAGAAATCGTCTGCTGTTCTATGTGGGCGAGGGATGCCCGTCCTTCGCAGAGGACTACAATGAGCTGGTTGCCAACTGCAGCAGCGTGAACCCGGATATCCCGATCATTGATTCCGATAATGCTGCCATTTACTTCTCATCAGGAACCACGGGCTTCCCGAAGGCCATCCTGCATGAGCATAAAGCGCTGATGCATTCCGCACGGGTGGAGCAGGCGCATCACGGACAGACGAAGGACGACGTGTTCCTCTGCATTCCGCCGCTCTATCATACGGGTGCGAAGATGCACTGGTTCGGAAGCCTGATCTCCGGCAGCAAGGCGGTACTGCTGAAGGGTACCAAGCCGGAGTACGTGCTGGATACGGTCAGCAAAGAAAAATGTACCATCGTCTGGCTGCTGGTTCCCTGGGCGCAGGATATCCTGGTGGCTCTGGAGAGCGGCAAGCTCAAGGCGGAGGATTATAAACTGGATCAATGGAGACTTATGCACATCGGTGCACAGCCGGTACCTGCATCCCTGATCCAGCGGTGGAAGGCGATCTTCCCGAAGCATGATTATGATACGAACTACGGTCTGTCCGAGTCCATCGGACCCGGCTGTGTACACCTGGGTATCGAGAACATCGATCATGTAGGTGCCATCGGCGTTCCGGGATATGGCTGGGAGACCAATATCGTGGATGAAGAGGGCGTACCGGTTCCGAAGGGAGAGGTCGGAGAGCTCATAGTAAAGGGCCCCGGTGTCATGATCGAGTACTACAAGAATCCGGAAGCAACTGCCGAGAGTATCAAGGACGGCTGGCTCTTCACCGGAGATATGGCAAAGCTGGACGAGGATGGCTTCATCTGGCTGGTTGACCGCAAGAAGGATGTCATCATCAGCGGCGGTGAGAATATCTATCCGGTACAGATCGAAAGCTTCCTGATGAAGAATAACAAGATCAACGATGTGGCCGTGATCGGACTTCCGGATCCGAGACAGGGCGAGATCGCGGCTGCCATTATCGAGCTGAAGCCGGGAGCAGAGGCAACAGAAGAGGAGATCAACAACTTCTGTCTGGAACTTCCGCGGTACAAGCGTCCGCGTAAGGTGATCTTTGCCGAGGTTCCGAGAAATGCCACCGGAAAGATCGAGAAGCCTGTGCTTCGCGAAAGATACGGCGCTACGAATCTGGTAGCAAAGGAAAATGAGTCATAATCATTGTGCAATATGTCACTATCGGGGACGGGAATACACGTATTTCTGTCCCCGTTATACATATCTATTAGTTAGTTTGTACAAAAAGTAGAGGAAATGTACAAAAACGCTTTCCTTTTTTGGATAATAGTGCTATAATGACTTCAATCGTTGGTTACTTAGTGGGGGTAGTCAATATATGTAAAAGGCCTGTATGATTCGGAGAAGGTGTCATACAGGCCTTTTTG
>JAILAR010000165.1 GCA_024681515.1 Eubacterium sp.
CGCTCGTCGCTCTCACCGCCCTCACCGCTGTTGGACTTGCCGTGCAGATGGTTCATGGCGATGGCGAGACAGGTATGTGCTTCTTCGGAGATTGATCCGTAGGACATGGCACCGGTCTTGAACCGACGCACGATCTCGTCCTCGCTCTCCACCTCCTCCAGCGGGATTCCCTCCGCCGGATAGTTAAAGTCCAGCAGACTCCGGAGATAACCGGTCTCCTCTGCGTCTACCATTTCCGTATACTGTTTGAAGCGATCGTAATTTCCTTCCCGGGTCGATGCCTGCAGCATGTGAATGGTCCGGGGATTGTAGCGGTGCTGCTCTCCCTGTGCCCGTGATTTGTGACGTCCCATGGCCGTAAGAGACAGGTCGCTGTCCAGACCCAGTGGGTCAAATGCCTTGCTGTGCTGCGCATCCGTTGCAGCCGCAATGTCTGCCAGAGTGATACCACCCACACGGCTTACGGTGCCTGTAAAGTACCGCTCGATCACTTCCCCGGAGATGCCGATGGCTTCGAAGATCTTGCTGCCCTGGTAAGACTGGATCGTAGAGATTCCCATCTTGGAAGCGATCTTTACGATTCCTGCCAAAACCGCTTTGTCATAATCATCTACCGCTGCATAATAATCCTTTTCCAGAAGTCCGTCGTCCACCAGCTCTGCGATGGTGGCGTGAGCCAGATACGGATTGACTGCGGAAGCACCGTAGCCCAGCAGGGTTGCAAAATGATGTACCTCCCGAGGTTCTCCGGATTCCAGGATCAGGGACATGGCGGTACATTTCCGTGTGACTACCAGATGACGGTGAACGGCCGCTACCGCCAGCAGGGACGGCAGTGCCACATGGTTCTCATCCACACCGCGGTCCGACAGGATCAGGATGTTGGCACCCTCGCGATATGCCTTATCCACCTCCACGAAGAGATGGTCGATGACACGCTTGATGGGAGTACTCTTGTAATACAGGGTGGATACCTTTGCAACCGCAAAGCCATCCTTCTTCATATGTTCGATCTTCAGAAGATCCAGATCCGTCAGGATCGGATTGTGGATCTTCAGGACATGGCAGTTCTCCGGCTGCTCCGAAAGCAGATTTCCGTTCTTTCCGAGATATACGCTGCGGCTGGTAACGATCTTCTCACGCTCCGCATCGATGGGCGGATTCGTTACCTGCGCAAAGAGCTGCTTAAAATAGTAGAACAGCGGCTGATATTCCTTTGAAAGCGCAGCGATGGGAGTATCCACACCCATGGCACCGATCTGCTCGATCCCGCGCTCTGCCATGGCCCGGATACCTTCATGATAATCCTCGTAGGTATAACCGAAGGCCCGCTGCAGACGGGTGCGCTCTTCTCTTGTATAGGCAGGAACCTTTGCATTCGGGATCTTGATGTCATGCAGCTCCAGCAGGTTGGCATCAAGCCACTCGCCGTAAGGCTCCTTGTGGGCATATTTCTCTTTGATCTCCTCGTCGGTATAGATCCGTCCTTCCTTCGTATCCACCAGCAGCATCTTGCCCGGATGCAGACGTTCCTTCTTTAAAATATGTCTCTCATCCAGCGGAAGCACGCCTACCTCGGAGGACAGGATCAGCCGTCCGTCATCCATCACTACATAACGGGAAGGCCGGAGGCCGTTGCGGTCCAGGATGGCACCCATCTGGTCACCGTCCGAGAACAGGATGGATGCCGGGCCGTCCCAGGGCTCCATCATGGTTGCGTAGTACTGATAGAAATCCCGCTCCTCACGGGTCAGTGTATCATTGTGTGCCCAGGGCTCCGGGATGCAGATCATGGCTGCCAGCGGCAGGTCCATTCCGCTCATCATCAGGAATTCCATGGTATTGTCCAGCATGGCGGAATCCGATCCGCTGGAGGAAATGACCGGCAGCACCTTGGTCATATCTTCGGAGGAAAGCTGCTTTGTGGACATGGTCTCCTCACGGGCCAGCATCTTGTCCGCATTTCCCTTGATGGTGTTGATCTCACCGTTATGAACCATGAGGCGGTTCGGATGTGCCCGATTCCAGCTGGGATTCGTATTCGTGGAGAACCGGCTGTGAACCATGGCGATGGCCGAGGTGTAATCCGGATCCTCCAGATCGGTAAAGAAGGTGCGGAGCTGTCCCACCAGGAACATGCCCTTATATACGATGGTCCTGCAGGACAGAGACGGTACATAGGTGTCCACGCTGCTCTGCTCAAATTCTCTTCGGATCACATACAGCTTCCGGTCAAAGTCCAGATCCGTCATTTCCTGAGTCCGGCCTGTCAGAAATGCCTGCAGGATCACCGGCATGCAGTCTCTGGCCTTCCGGCCCAGAACCTCCGGTGCAGTCGTCACTTCCCTCCATGCAAGCACGTGCAGACCTTCCTTTGATGCAATGGTCTCAAACATTTTCTTTGCGCGGCGGACCGGCAGATCTCCCTGGGGCAGAAAGAACATACCCACACCGTACTGTCTTCTTCCGGGCAACATCACGCCCTGCTCCTCCATCACCTTCGCAAAGAATGTATGAGGGATCTGCGTCAGGATCCCGACGCCGTCACCGGTCTCTCCCGTTGCATCCTTTCCTGCGCGGTGCTCCAGCCTCTCCACGATCTTCAGGGCATCGTCCACCAGCTGATGGCTCTTCTCGCCCTTCACATGGATGATGGCACCGATTCCGCAGTTATCATGCTCGAAAGCTGCGTCATACAGACCGTCCTGTCTCAGTTTTTCTTTTGCATCTATTGCCTTTCCGTTCATTTTCCAGGCTCCTTTCCTGTTCTGACCAGAATTGTTCTCTCGGGGTTCATAGCCGTTACCGCATCGCACCGACCCCGGTCGGTGTAAAAAAGCAAGGGCGCATCAGGTAAAACCCGAAACGCCCTTGCTCCGTAATTATATAATACTAATTTAATTAAAATCGATATTAATTGCATCCACCGATGACCGGTGAATTTTCTAATTTGATAGTAGTATAGCACTTTCTTTTCAAAAGTCAATACCGATTATTTTTAAATTTCGAAAGAAACACGCACTGCTTTCTTCATTTTTTAACGTTCCTGATCGGATCCGTGGATTTGTGAATTCGCGGCTTTTGCGGATCTGTGAAACAGCGAATCAACGGATCCATTTGTCTGTCACCGTCGGGGTATCATATCCCCAATCTTCCTCTGCCGCATGGGAAACCAGATTGAAACCATTTTTCCGAAGCACGGCCGCGGAAGCCTGATTCTCCACCATGGTACTTGCGGTGATGATCTCAATACTCATCTGACCATAGAGGTAACCGATCATCAGGGAGAGCGTTTCGGTGGCGATTCCCTGTCCCCAGAACCGTTCCAGCAATCGGTAGCCCACACTGACCTTGTGGATCGGATCCCGATATCCGTAGAACTCCGCAAGCCCCGCAAACTCCCCATTTACATAAACCCCCAGGATCAAAGAATCTTTCAGGCATTCATCATAGAGATGCTCGATCACATAGGAGGTGTCCTCATATTTCTTCTCATAAAGAAATGTCGGAAGGTATCGATAGACGGCCTCACTCTCCACCAGCTCCCGAAGTCCCGCCTCGTCCTCCGATGTGATCCGTTTCAGGGTCACTCTTTTTCCTTCCAGACGCGGTATTTCATCGAACAGCTGCATCTTTCCTTCTTTTTCACGAATGATCGAGATCACAACGAACACGATAAGAATAAAGGGATAGATCAGAAACGGGATCAGACTGAAGCTGGCCAGTCCCGCCAGATTTGCCGCCACCAGCAGCTGCGCGCCGTAAGGAATGATCCCCTGGGTGATACAGGAACAGGTATCGAGAAGAGACGCCACCTTCCTCGGTTCCACGCCGTATTCCCGGCTGATGTCCTTGGCGATGGGAGCTGCAATGACGATGGCCACCGTGTTATTTGCCGTCGCCACATCCATGAACATGGTAAGAAATGCAATGCCGAACATGCCGCCCCGCTTGGACCCGGCTTTTCTGCGGATCAGAGACAGGATGGCTTCGAAACCTCCGTTTTCCTTCATCAGGGAAGCGATGGACGCCACCAGGATCGTAACGATCATGGTCTCAAACATGCCGGCGATACCGGAGCCCATGGAGGCCAGCGCCGAGGAATAGGTAAGGGAGCCCGTAAAAAAGCCAACGAGAGTAAAGAGAGCGCATCCCACGAAAAGCACCAGGAACACATTGATCCCCAGAATGGAAAGAAGAAGCACCAGGAAATACGGCAGTGCCTGCCAGATATTGTAATCGAAGTCTCCGACGGAAGCCCCTTCCGTCACAATGGCATATACGATCAGAATGACCAGTGTGATGGCCGCTGCCGGAACCGCCACCCGGATGTTGGTTCGGAACTTGTCCTTCATTTCCACGCCCTGAGTCTTCGTGGCCGCGATGGTGGTATCGGAGATAAAGGACAGATTGTCTCCGAACATGGCTCCGCCAACTACCACGCCCACGCAGAGCGCTGTGGAAAGCCCGCCATTTGCGGAAACCGCCACGGCAATGGGAGCCAGAACGGAGATCGTTCCCACGCTGGTGCCCATGGACATGGAGATAAGACACGCGATCAGGAAGAGCCCGGGAACCGCGAAGCGCCCCGGGATGATGCTCAGCAGCAGATTTGCGATACTGCCCGCTCCCCCGGCCGCACCGGCAACACCGCTGAAGGCGCCGGCCAGGATGAAAATGAACAGCATGATCACGATATTATCGTCGCCGACACCTTTGGCACAGACATGGATCTTCTCGTCAAAGCTGAGAGACCGGTTCTGCAGGAACGCCACGATCAATGCGATGGAGAACGCCAGCACCACCGATACAACATAAAATCCCATGACTCCTTCTTCCGGATTGATGTACTGAAAATAGATCCCGTTCCCCAGGTACAGGAGCAGAAACATTGCAATCGGAAGAAGTGCCGCGGGATTTGATTTTTTCTTATTCTCTGTCACGACCTGTATGTCTCCTTGTTGTGATAGGTTACTTCTTCAGCATAGCCACGATCCAGGAGGGATCCGGCGCCTTCATTTCCTT
>JAILAR010000088.1 GCA_024681515.1 Eubacterium sp.
CCGTCATACTCTCTTTTCCACTTGCCGGCAGATGAGGACGCCGTTTCAGTCTCCGCGGCATGGACTGCGCCACCCGTGTCCGATAACAGCATTCCCGCCGAAAGAAGCGTAAGTAACGCTGCGGTAATTATAGTTTTTTTAATCATGCAATAGTCTCCCTTTTTATCTCATCTCCTTCAGGAAGGTTATCACTCATTTCGGACTTTCACTCATAGTACTTCTTCTTTTTTCTAAACGGTGCGGTTATGATCCGTCTGAACACTTTTCCACCTGTAAGCCATTCAAAATGAGCATCATTTTTCGTGTTGGCCAGCATTTTTCTGACAAGAAACTCCGCTACAACATCCGGATGATCCCCCATTATATTATAGAATTTCTTTGTCTTTTCAGGCAGTTCTATCTGTTCTTTACCGCCAAGAGACTGTACGGTAAAATCCGTGTACATAATACCCGGTGACAATCTTCCCACCTTCACCTTACTGCCACGTTCAGCAAGTTCTGCTGCAAACGCCCTGGTAAAATGTGTAACCGCTCTCTTGCTCGTTCCGTACATATTAAATCCGAGCATCATGGCATCATTGCTGCCATATCCTTCAACATTGTATATAAATCCGCCGTTTGGCTGCTGTTCCATTTGAAGCATGGCAATCCTGCTTCCCAAAACAGCGCCTCTCAGATCTATATCGATCAGTGAATTAATCTCCTCTTCAGAAAGCTCCCATATCGCTTTCATCGGCTGATTGATCCCCGCATTATTGATCCAGATATCGATTGAACCGAACCTGCCAGATGCATGATCCAAAAGGCCTCTGATATCTTCAGAAACGGAAACATTTCCGGCAAAGCCTTCCACTTCGGATTCAGACGCTATTGCTCTTAACTTTTGAACAGATTCTTCCAAACGCTTCTCGTTTACGCCATTGATAACAACATTTGCACCATTCATGCAAAACTGTCTGGCCAACTCAAACCCGAGACCACGTGTACTTCCTGTGATAACTACCGTTTTCATTCAAGTCCCCTGTCTCTTACCAAATCCAAATGTATCCTCAACAAAATGCTCTGATATCAATCTTTTTCTGAAAGAATCATGCAAATGTCAGAACCGCCAGGATCCATACATAACAGATCGTCTTCGGTATCATCAGCATGCTCAGCTTCGGGTTTTCCTTTCCGAAAATTGCTACCGGGAGATATGTCAGAAAGCTGAAAGCCACCGCAGCAATGATCTGCACGAAGATTGAAACGTCATAGTTTGATGCGTTACTGATCACCCGGAAGTAACCGAAGATCGTAAGTAATCCGATCATGACAAAGGGTACATTCCTTATGACAGCCCATTTTCGGTTTCCCTCCGGGGAAAACCAGCGGTTCTGCGGGAACAAGAGAAGCACGATCCGAATCACGGTCAGCCACAGGATCAATCGCTCCACCCACAGATTATAGGCTTCAAAATGATACTCCATCCCATCGCCGGCCTTCATCAGCAGATTGTAAAAGACCGTCATGGTGATGGAGGAAATGAGATTTCCCAGACCAAGATAGAACGCCTGACGCTCCGTACGCCCCTTCAGATTCTCAATGATCCGGGGGATCAGATGAAAGGAGTCTCCGATCAAAAGCAGGAGCGTAAGCAGAAAGGCGAATCGATAACGCACAAACTCCGGATTATACAAGGAGTCGTTATCCGCCGCGACCCACTTTCCTCTGATGATAAACAAAAGCATGATCAGAGTGATCAGATAGAGAATGCAGAATCCCGCCTCTCCCAACCTTGCCCCGACGGACTTGTCATTTTCTCTCATAACCACCCTCCGACAGCTGTGTATCCCCATTTTCTGAACGGATCACACGATACGTTACTTCCAGTAATCCGATATTGAGTGCCAGAAAAATGAGTAAATAAACAGGCAAAACACTGATTCCCACCATCTGCTGAAGCAACCCGAAAACCATGGGCATAAAAGTACTGCCCACATATGCAGATGCCATCTGAAGTCCGATCACCGATGCACTGTATCTTCTGCCGAAATTCACCGGAGCCATGTGCTGAATGGCCGGATAAACCGGTCCCATTCCGACTCCCGTAATTACGAAACCTGCTGCGGTGATCATATATCCTTCAAACGGAAGGGCGATCAGAAGGATCCCTATCAGTTCCACACCGATCCCGATCCGTATCATAAAGCGATCACCGACTCTGTTTGAAACAAAACCAGAGATCAGTCTGCCAAGCATCAATCCACCGAATATCAACGATCCAAAAGAAGCAACCAGCTCATCGCTGATTCCTTCCTTTGTCCCTGCAAAATAACTGGAAGTCCATAAAAAACAGGTTGCTTCCCCGGAACAATACGCGAAGAAAGCGATCAATGTAAAAATGACGCCTTTCTGCTTCAATGTCTCACGGATCCCCGCACTGTCCTTAATGCTCTCCTCTTCAGCAGACGCATTCTTTTTCCATAGCGGCAGCGAGAAGATACATATGAGCAGGATTCCCAGTTGTATATACGCGGTCCAGCGATACCCTTCGTTCCACCGCGCATACTTTAATGCAAAGCCCATGATCACCGGGCTGATCATCGCCCCGACACCATAAAAGCAGTGCAGAAAATTCATGACGGAACCGGAATAATGATTGGCCACATAATGATTAACGGACGCATCGATCGCACCGGCTCCAAGTCCATAGGGTACGGCAAACACGAACAACATCACATAACTTCCCGAGACTGAAAAACCGATCAATCCCAATACGGTAAGCAGGATGGAGAAGATAACAATCCATTTGGTATGAAATCGCCGGATGAT
Organism: Eubacterium sp.; assembly: GCA_024681515.1. Classification (GTDB taxonomy): domain Bacteria; phylum Bacillota; class Clostridia; order Lachnospirales; family Lachnospiraceae; genus Eubacterium_Q. The sequence continues at coordinate 2,812 of JAILAR010000088.1, forward strand.
ACGCGGGCTGAGAAGCGCAGAGATGATCGTCATAAACGAGATCGCCATGGATACATAGCCGGCAAAAGAAGACGGCACATCGAATGCCGTCTGCATCTTCGGCCAGCCGGATCCCAACAGAGAATCCGGAAGTCCCAGACTGATAAAGATCAGATATATTACTGCTATCAGCATCGAGCCCATAGTGCCCCTTCCCGCTTAAACCGGTTACACCACCGCATTTGTGGCATCAAATGTCGCAAAGATCTTCTCACAGTCATGACAATAATACGCCGTCGCATATGCTGTCAGCGGTATCTCATGATCTTTAAATTTCTTGTTTTCTTCCGTTTCCGGATACCAGCTGAGTCTTCCTGACGTCCCGAAAAACAATCCGCCATTGTGAGCCTCTAAAATTCCTTTTTCACATTCTCCGTTACAGATCAGACACTTCATTCCAAAATCCCCACTTTACAATTTATCATTTCATACTTCCGTTCCACTGTACACACAGCGCCGTCAGGTCATCAAACTGCGGCGCGTCTCCCACAAATGCATCGATATCTTCCTTCAGATGCTCCACCAGCTCTCTGGGCGTATCTGACAGATGTCGATTCAGAGACTCCAGCATCCGGTCGGTTCCGAAGAGTTCATCCGAGGCATTCGTGGCCTCGGGAGCACCGTCCGTATATACAAGAATGGTTCCGCCGGGTTTCAGTTCCAGCTCATAATCCCTGTATCTGCTGATGTCC
>JAILAR010000031.1 GCA_024681515.1 Eubacterium sp.
GATCTCCCGCCTTCTGACCGGGTGCCGCATCTTGCGAATTGCGGTTGCCTCGATCTCATATATTTTCTGCCCGGACAGGCCATGTTCGGCACCAACCTCCGCCTCAGAGCGGCGAATGCCGTCCTCCAGTCCATAGATTCTCTGAATACACGACTGTTCCAAATTGGAAAGCCTTCCCAGAAATATTTCATCAAAAAGTTCCTTTACCCTGGCAAATGCCTGGAATGTAAGGTCACAGAGCTTTGCCTGATCCTGGAAATAAATCTTGTTCAGAAGAAGAAGATAACCTACCCGCTCTTCCCGAAGAAGATGCGGAGAGGTTTCGAGAAGCTGCAACAACTGTGTTATTTCAGCATCATCTGCCTTCCCGAAGCACTTTGTCTCCGGATCGTAACGGTCCTTATACAGATTTACGGAGCGGATCTCCTTCGCACAGGCATGCAGTGCAAAATCTACCGCAAAATCCTCCTCTTCCTTCTTGATGACCAAGGAGGGTGCTCCAAGATCGAAGAGTTTGCTGTATCTCTGTCCACGGTTCCAGGCCTTCCAGGTCTGGCGGCGGTCCGCGCCCTTGCCAATGTGGGCCTCCGCAAGATCACACATTGCACCTGTGATCACCTCGGAGAATTCTTCCTCCGGTTCGGATTCCCTGTTTTGCACAGGCTCCTCTTCTTCTCTTAAATAAATGCTCCAAACCTCCGTCTCCGGTCTGTCACAGGGAACAAACTTCGGCGCAGGACATTTCCCGAAAGGAAAATGCTCCTCCTTGTAAACATTTACAAGGCTCCGCAATGCGTCGCAGACAGATGTAAACTCCTCTTCCAGCTGCTCAGGCTCTTTCCTGCTCCAGTCCATGCGGCACACATAAAACCTGGCATCTGCATCATCCTCAAGTGATCCACCCCCCTGAGGTACAACAAGTAACCCATCTTCATTTGTAAGATTGCGAAGTTCATCAAACTTTGAGCCACAATACATAAACCCATTCATACATTTTACCCCCAATAAAAGTGCAGCCTGAAACCGAACTTCAGCTGCACATTTGGGCTCCGGACACCGGCTCCCAAGTTTTCGAAATGGCAGGAACAGACATGCGATCACATATACATCATCCTTGAACATCGACCCTTTGTAAAGAATAACGGATAACCCATAACGATACTGATCAATGAACTGCACAAACCACGGACGAAATGTATATTCACGCCATTTCCGGAAGATTTTTTTATACCTGACTGATGGTACGCAGCGCACACTGCTTATGCAATGCGCCGCTGCACATCAGTAGTTTACTCGGTCTCATCCTCAAGACCCTGGATTTCAAACTTCACAGAGCTGTTGACTACATCCAATGCAGTCTGAGCCTTGGAGAGTTCTCTGCTGACCTTTTTGTAGTCCTTTTCAGCCAGAGAGATATCATAGTTGGCATATACATACTCTACAAAATTGGTATTCCCTGAACGGTAGGAGTAATCCTCCTTTCTCTGTTTGGGGAGCATGGAGCTCAGGGATTCCAGTCTTCCTTTCTGTGCATTCAGCTGTGGGATGTAGACAAGCATCTCATCAATCGTCATACCAAATTCAGGGATGACAGTGACTGAATTGAATACATTGATGGCATGTTTGATTTTACGGATTTCTCCCATCACCTTCTCCATCTCTGCCTGCATATCACTGTAACTGTACTCCGGGCGGACACTCTCCAGGTCCTCCCCAAGGGCTACTGTGAAACTTGATGTCTGATGTTCTTTGCCCTGCAGTTTTTTGAGATAATCATTTTTTTCTCTGAGTAATTTGTTTGCTTCTGCTGATGTGTAAAGCATATTCCACCTCCAAATGAATTGATTAATATATTGATTACTATATTCCCAAGGCATTGGCACATATGATCGTGCCTTCAAGCCTCTTTCAACCTTACAATAAGTTTATCAAATTCATAAAAAGCAGTCATCTATACTCGTAGTATAAAATTGCCGGAATACAGATAATATTCAATCAATATTTAATCATTGCTCGTGACTGATTGTTCCTGCATCTTCTTTTTTATCTCAAAATGCGGCAGCATGGCTTCCAGTTTATGCGGGTTCTTCAAAACGATCTTCTCCGCCAGAGGCTCTCCAAGATATCCATAATCAAGGAGAAATTCTTCATCAATGCAGACGGTACCCGGCTCTGCGATCACGATCTTCCCCTGGGATTCCAGGATCTGCACCGCTTCCAGCTGAGTCTGGATCAGGAGATCTGTGGCCTCTGCCGGCACCGGTGTCTGATCCGGTCGCATCGGAAATAGTTTTCCTTCTTCAGGAAGCAGACTCATCGGTCGAATCCGCACAAAGTCTGCTTCCTGAAAACGTTCTTTCAGCCAAAGCGCTCTTTCTTCTTTCGATAGATTTGAAATGCGCTGGACCGAAAGCCAGTTCAAAGTCTGTACGATCACGAGCCCTTCGCGGTTTGCAAGGATGTCCTTCCAATCATACAGAGGGATCAGTGCATGCTCCTGCGCTGCGGGGCCACCGGAATGATCGATCCGGCCCAGTTCCCGGATCCGGAGAATGTTTAGCAGCCCGACGGTATTTGCAGCCAGCAGAGTTACATGAAATTCCTCGCAGGATCCTGTGCTTTCAGCAGACGGACAGGAGTTTCGTACGAAAAAATCCCCTCCGCAGATATAATGAATATTCTTATCTCCGAAATGTGTGTTATAGTAGTAGTCCTCCAGCCTGCAATATTCCATGCGGGTATCATTCGGTGAGATATGAATCATACTGAGCTCCTGTCTTTTTATGAAAAGAAAATTTATGAAAAGAAGATTCATGAAAAAAAGATATCAGGACGGTTCCTGCGAAACCATACGATCTGAAGCAGGTGGTACGCAAGCTCTGCGTCTTCGCCCTCTTCCACCAGCGTCCGATGGCCTTTCAGCCACTTAACAGTTTCGGGAGAGATGCCCTGCGCCATCATTTCCTTAAAATCGTCTTCCGTCGGGAAGGGATTCACATCCTTGGTGGAGACAACAAAAGCGACATCTGCCGCTGCATCGCTGTCGAGCCCATGCTCCAGGAGCATCCGGAAGACCTCTTCCATATGCAGGGGGATGTTGTCAAACTCCCGTTGTTTTAAGGAAAACAGCTGCTGAGCGGTTTCTTTCTTAAAATGCCGGATTCCAAGGATCTTCACCAGATCCATGAAATTGCAGTGGAAAACATTCTGCGCGAAGGACTCCGGATACTCCGAAAGGATCGGAAGCTCCTGATAGATACCGTCACGGAAGATGTATGTCAGATCAATATCCTCTACGGACATGGACGGCGCCGTCTCTCCGGCGGCTTTCTCCAGCTCCTGCAGCCGGGCAAGCACCGGATCAAGGTCGATACGGATCTCGGCAACCTCACCGGGCCAGATCGCATTCACTGCCAGTTTGCGAACATGACAATTCCGGTCAAAATCGCTCTCTTCTCCGTCTTTAATTCTTACCACATTTACAGCCGGTGAATAATCATAGATCTCCCGATTCCTCGGAAGGATCATATATCTTCCCTCACGGGGGGTATTCGATTTCCTTTTCTCACCGATATAAAAAACCTTATCTTCTCCGTAGATCTCATCCAGGAAACCAAGCACTTCTTCCCGTGCGTCCTCATCCGGAACAAGCATATCAAAGGGATCTGTATTGCCGCAGTCTCCTAATTTGAAAAGCATGGGTGCCATGAACATGGGAAATTTCATGGGTTTCCCGTCTTTTCCTTTGAGAGGATTTTCCATCACGTACTCCGGAACGATCCTGAGATCCGTGATACCGAGAAGTTTGGCCATCAGGTAATTGGCAGCCTTACCCGTTATCGCAAATGGGATCTTCTGCTCTCTGCAACGTTTTGCCAGCTTTGCGGCCAGCAGGAAACGGGAGGCCTGATCCGTGCGGCGGAGCCAGCGGAGTTCCTTTTCCAGGCACTCCTTAACATCCTGCGGGATCGTCCCGCCGTAAAGCGCATATGCATTTTTGTAGCAGCGATCTTCTATCAGATCCTCCGCATTCTCCACACCCGGAAGATAGATCGCCGGAAGCGCCGGACGCGGTTCATCGGCCGGTTCCAGCTTTGCAACCACATCATAAGGATTTCTTTTCAGAACCTGATCGGAAAGAGGGCCGCCCAGCCACGCAAAATCAGCAGTCAGTTCTTCCGTTATCTCATTCGTTCCCAGTCTGGCAATGACTGTCTTTCCCATGGCTCCCAGCGTCATGACCACTTCCTTCGCCGCGATCATAAGAAGCTCCGGATCCGTGTCTCCGGAATAGGCTCCGAAAATCGCGCTCTTTGGACTGATGACGACAAAATCCGCTTCCCCGAGCCAGGAATCAAGCAGCTCCCTGCGTCCCACTTCATCATAGGAAACCAGCCGGTCGATCCCGTTCCAATCCAGCGTAAGCCCTACAAGAATGCCTTTCCGATATTTGGTGATGGTCTCCCAGTTACAGGAGTGTTCTCCCTTTTCAAAATTGTATGCAATCAGCTCGGACAGGATACGGTTTATGTTTCGGATACCATTCTGGGTGGTAGTGAGGAGTGTTGCGAAAACCGGGGTATCCTCCATACCGGGAACATTTTTTGCGGTCACGCTTTCCCGAAAGACGACCCATTCGTACTGCTCTCCGATAAAAAATTTGAAATCGATAAAATCAAGCGATTCAACCAGAATTCTTCCGTCTTTCACCTT
>JAILAR010000047.1 GCA_024681515.1 Eubacterium sp.
TCGGGAGCTTAAGTGTTCAGGGTACAAAGTGCCCGAGATCTCTCCGTCAGAGATGCATCTTTTGATGACGGCATATATCACGGCGCTTTTTGAACCGGTAGTTCATAATTATGATTGTGACGAAGCGATCAGGGCACTTTCGACCCTTGAGACGTTCTTTCTGCCCGGTTGGAAAAAACTTCTGGGAGTAACATAGGTAATCTCAGGCATAATAAAAATAACATATCAGAGAATAGCTCACCGTCTGGTTCCGTTTCCGGGATCAGGCGGTGAGGTCGTTTTAGGGGTAAGTTAACAAAGAGGTTGTATTGTTAGCAATCAATAAGGAAGGATGAAGAAATGAATGAGGAAGTAAAAAAAGAGATTTCAGACGAAGAAAAGAAGTGGTTTGGAACTCTGCTTTCCTATGCAAAGGGAAGCGGAGGAAGACTGGGCATCTCCGTGGTATTCTCCATGGTCAGTCTTATGGCGGGACTTTTTCCGTACTACTGTGTCTATCGGATCCTGGACCGGTTTATTGCAGGAACACTGGATAAAGAATATGTCCTGTACTGGTGTCTGGCCGCACTTGTCGCCTATCTGGTGAAGGTGATCTGCTTTGGTATCTCAACGGGAATATCACACTTTGTTGCATTCAATGTACTGGAAGGCCTTCGGCTGAAGGTGGCGGACGTCTTTCTGAAGGCACCGCTCGGTGAAGTGTATGCGCACTCCATCGGTGAGATCAAGGGTGTGATTGTAGATAAGATCGAGGATATCGAGCCGCCGCTGGCTCATGTGGTCCCGGAGGGCGCCGGACATATCCTGCTTCCCGTTGTATGTTTTGTCGCGCTTGCAGTCATTGATATCCGCGTTGCACTGGCAGCACTCCTTGCGCTGCCGCTGGGCATGGTCTTTATGATGCTTACGTTTAAACTCAGCGGAAAGAACATGACAAAGTACCAGGAAGCAAATGCACATATGAGCAGTGTGATCGTGGAGTATGTGGAAGGCATCGAGGTCATCAAGGCATTTGGCAAAGCGGGAGTGAGCTATGAGAAATTTGCGGGCTCCATCCGGAATTACAGGGATTTCGTGATCGAATGGATGGAATCCACCTGGGTGACCATGAAGCTGGCATTTGCCTTTATGCCGGCAACGCTGCTGGGCGTTGTTCCGGTGTGTCTCCTGCTGGTTGGAAAGGGGAGTATGACAGTTTCGGAGATGGCACTTTCCGTCATGCTGGCCATGTCCATGGTGATCAGTATGGCTAAGATCGAGATCTTCTCCAACGGTCTCCGGCAGATGCAGTATACCGTGCTGGAAATTCAGAAACTTCTTACGATTAAGAGTCTGCCGGAACCGGAGACCGATCAGAAGCCGGAGAATTATACCATCGAACTTAAGAATGTGCATTTTTCCTATGAGGACGAAGAAGGAGAGGTCCTTCACGGGATTGATCTTACCATGAAGGAAGGCAGTTTCACCGCACTGGTGGGACCCAGCGGCGGAGGAAAGTCCACTGTGGCCAAGCTGATCGCAAGATTCTGGGATGTGAGTGACGGAAGTATCAGCATCGGAGGGATCAACATCAAGAATATGAAGGTTACGTCGTTGGCGGATATTGTAAGCTTTGTTACCCAGGATAATTTCCTGTTCTCCAGATCGATCATGGAGAATATCCGTCTGGGAAATCCGGAGGCAACGGATGAAGAGGTGGTACAGGCGGCAAAGGCGGCCTGCTGCGATGAGTTTATACGAAAACTTCCCGATGGATACAATACTTCGGCGGGAGAAGCGGGCAAACGTCTTTCGGGAGGAGAGAGACAGCGGATCGCCATAGCGAGGATGATGCTGAAGGATGCGCCGGTGGTGATCCTGGATGAGGCAACGGCCTTTACGGATCCGGAGAATGAGACGAAGCTTCAGGAATCCATCGCCAATCTTACCAGGGGCAAGACACTGCTGGTGATCGCACACAGACTTTCCACCATCAGGAATGCAGACCGGATCGTGGTGTTGAATGATGGGCGGATCGAAGCGGAAGGAACCCAGGAAGAGCTTATGGAGAGTTCGCCGCTTTATAACAGAATGTGGCAGGCGCACATCGGTGCGAAGA
>JAILAR010000074.1 GCA_024681515.1 Eubacterium sp.
ATCTGTATCCGGGAAAGAGTCGATTTCTTCATCCAGTTCACGATTCATCTGTTCAAGGCGTTCCTCTGTGGTCTGGCGGATCTCTTCTCTCAGTTGGTCCGCTTCTTCCCGAAGGATGGCCTCCGATACCGCATCCTGAACATTCATATCCCTGACCGCTGCCTGCGGAGTTTCCTCCGTAACAGGCTGCAGTACCTGCGGCTCTGCCTCCTGGTGAATTTCCTTCTCTTTCTCTTTTTTCTTTTTCCCGGCTTTTTCTTCGCTCTCCGGCAGGAGTTCATTCACTGCCTGCGCAAAGTCCCTTCGAAAATTCTTGATAAAGCCCATATAGTTTCCCCGCTGTAATTCCTGTGATTCTTTTTTTTATCTTCTTTTTTTCCGGCATGATCCGAACTTACATCAGCCATGCCAAATAGTAGTATACCACAACGGCACCACCATTAAAACCATATTCTGTCATATGTCAGAAACAAACTTAATAATATAAAAAAAAGAGGCTTTAATATTGATATTTTTTTTACAAAACGTTTCATTTGCGTTAATACTTTGTTCATATTTATAGTTTATATTTAAACCATAGTTTTTTCATAACTCTCTCACCTTATTTGATAATGTATATCAACGAAGCACCCGGGTTCGGAACCGGGTGCTTCGTTCTATTATTCAGACTTTTTATCAGACTTTTCAGTTCAGTCTCTTGAATCGCTGGAAACCAGACGATACCGTACCTCCTCAAAATCAGCCACGACCTCCTTCGTCGGTTCTTTCGCAGCCAGCGTACCGATCTTCCCGCAGATCATTCCAAATGCCATCCCCGGTAATACCGCTGCAAATCCGGTCAGTTCCTGCATCGTCATCCAGGATCCGTAGGATTCCCCCAGTGGAATACATTTTACAAAAATCCAGAAAGCAGCAAATCCCATGCCCCCGAAGAAGGCGGCTATGCATCCCGCTGCCGTTGTCCTGCTGTTCAGAAGCGAGATCCAGGTTGCCGGTGCCAGCCCGGCTCCCAGAATGATCAGTGCATCTGCCGACACCGTATACATATAATTCCCGCCGCGCATGGCAAGGACAAACACGCAAGCCTCTGTCGAAAGAAGGATCACTGTTACGATCCTCCGTTCTCTGCTGCGCTCCGACTTCCGTCTGGGAAAAAGATAAGGAACAACATCCTCATGGAGCATTTCCGTTGCATGCAGGATACAGGTATGGATCAGATCCAGAGCAACCAGTGCCGCAGCGGCAACAAACACCAGCCCCGCAAGGTGAAACAGAAATCCCCTGTTCGTGTCCTCTTTCAGGATCCAGAGAAAAAGCCCTTTCACGGAACGGATATCCGAAGGATATAACGCCGCACGCAGCATCCCACCGGTCAGAACCGAAAGGAACAATGTAAGAAGGCTGAAGATGACCGCCCAACGTCTGGAGCGGTGAATGGTCCTTGCCCTGTCCGACCTCTGAAATCTGGCCAGAGCCAGAGGATTCCCCGGTACAAGAAAGCCCAGCGAAAACAGAGAAATGATCTCCATGATGGACAGATGCTTTCCTCCCATATATCCCACGTTAACATACTCGCTGACCGAACCCGCAGCCCAGCTGTGAAAAATGTTCTCCAGAACATGTCCGGATCCAAGACATCGAAGAATCGCCAGATTCAGTGCGACAAATGCAAAAAGTACCAGGGGCGCGATCCAGCATTCAGCCAGGCACAGGCCTCCCCTTCCGAACACAAAAAACAGGCCGACGGAGATCAATATCAGCCCGATCACGGTATATATCTTTTCCACACCCAAAAGAATCTCCGCAAATTCGGAGACTCCGTAAAGCAATGTTGCCGAAACAAAAAGAAGCACCGGTATCATCACCAATGCAAATGAGATGCGGATCCCCGGTTTTTTCTCCCGAAAACGGCCATTGAAAAAGCCCGGAAGTGTCATCCGGTCCTTTTGCTGAAGAGAATACCTGAGAAGTCTGTAGGAATCTGTCTGCCAGAGAAGGAGCATCCCGGCAAAGCAGCCGACGGCGATCCACGCAGCTCCGGCTCCCTGATCGTAAACCATCCAGGGCAGGATCACCATGAGCAGGATCCCGATGGAAGACAGACTGACGGCACTCCCGGTACCTCTACCCTGTCGCAGTTCCTGATTCATATAATTCTTTTTATCTTTCATGATTCTGCCTTCTGACTGTCTCCGAACACCGATCGGATACAGTTCCCACCTGGTTCATTTTTATCATCTAACCTCATTATACGCTTCATCGGTTAATACTGTTTTACCGGTTCATCTCTCGTCTCCAGGAGATACAGATAGCCGCCTGAAAATGAGATCTCTCCTTCCTCTTCAAGCAGTTCATTACTTACCCCCAGGCTGCCGTACATCGGAAGCACCGCACTTTTCAGCGGATATTTGAATCCCCGAAGCGTAACATCGGTAAGATCTCCCGAAGCCGGAAGCAGGGAGATATACCTGCCATACATATCTTTTTTCCGAAGGGCCACGGATCCCCGCAGCATCCGGATCCGATTCTGAGAGTCCAGGATCTCCGCCGGAATCCCGGCGTCCGCAAAAAGTTTCAGCAGTCTGAGATTTGCAAGGAGATGATCCAGACGTCCTCCGGTGGCCCCGAGGATCGTTACCGACTTTGGTTTCATGGTAAGAATTCTTCGAAGCGCGGCTTCCATATCCGTATCATCCTTCACCGGATCCAGCAGGATCTGCTCCGGATAGGTTTTCAGGATCCGCTCTTTCTGCTCCGGCTTTACCGAATCAAAATCCCCGATTACCAGATCCGCGGCAGCGCCCGCCTCTTCGATCCGGAGAACCCCCGCATCAACGCCTACCAGGATCGTCCGGCAATCCGGCTCACTGCCCTTTGCCTTTTTATTCCGGATCCTCTCATGAATCATCTTCCGGATCCATTCCGTATCTGCCGGACCGCCGGCCACCAGCAGCACATGCATTCCTGCCTGCCGATCCCATTCTGTTTGATTAAGCGTTTTAGACTCCACGTTACTCCGCCTTGCTATGGTCTTCTCTCCACCTTGCCATGATCTCCCGGAACGATCTTACATTTTCTTCGATATTCCCTTTGAAAATGGCCGAGCCGGCCACGATCACGTTCGCACCTGTATCCAGAACCTCTTCGAGATTGGACTGCTTCACACCGCCATCGATCTCGATATCAAAAGAAAGCCCTCTCTGCTCTCTAAGATGAACAAGCTGTTTAATTTTATCCAATGTTTCCGGGATCAGACTCTGTCCGCCGTAACCCGGCACCACGCTCATTACCAGCACCATATCACAAAGTTCAAGTACCGGTTCTATATCCGATACAGGAGTTGCCGGATTGATCGCCACCGCTGCCCGAAGATCCACCTCCCGGATCGCCTGAAGCGTTCCGAAAAGCTGTGTGGTGGCTTCCGCATGCACGGTGATCTGCCCGGCCCCGCACGCCTTATAATCCTCAATAAACCGGCTGGGCTCCTTCACCATCATGTGAACATCAAGCATGGCGTCCGGAACAGCTTCCCGCACGCTGGAGATCACCGGAGGGCCAAACGAGATGTTCGGAACAAAATGACCGTCCATCACATCCACATGCAGCCATTTCACGCCCTGTGACATGGCACGTTTCAGATCCGATTCCATATGAGCAAAATTCGCACTGAGCATGGACGGAGCCAATATCAGTTCCATTCCGATTTCCTCCTGTTACGTAAGATCTCCTGAAAATCCCGGTAGCTTTCATACCTGCTCACCGCAATATGGCCATCCACCACGGCCTGTTTGACCGTGCAGTCCGGTTCCGCCAGATGCCGGCAGGAAGATCCGAATCTGCAGCTTCCGAGATGCTTCGCAAAATCCGGAAAGCACAGTTCCAACGTTTCCTCCGACAGTCCTTCCGGTAATTCGACGGAAGAAAAACCGGGAGTATCACATAGATAGGTATCCCTGCCGGCTCTCGTCAGTTCGGAATGCCTTGTGGTATGCTTTCCTCTTCCGATCCTCTCGCTGATCCCTCCGGTCTCCGCCGCAAAATCCGGGAACAAGGCATTCATCAGCGAGGATTTTCCTACACCGGAAGCACCTGAGAGAACCGATGTTTTTCCGTCCAGAAGCTGTCTCAGTTCATCAACGCCTTCTCCCGTTTTGGCAGAGGTGAGAAGAACGCGGTATCCCGCGCCCTGATATAACGTGCGCAGCTCTTCTGCGCGCTCCCTTGCCGTGTCTACCTTGTTGATCACCAGGATCACGGGCATGTCCACATAGGACATTCCCACAAGATACCGGTCGATCAACCGCTCCCCCGGCTCGGGTTTTGATGCGGCAAAAATGACAATCGCCTGGTCGGTATTTGCAACCGCCGGGCGAATCAGTTCATTGCGACGCGGCAGGATCCGGTCCACAGAGCCGAGAAGAGCCTCCGCATCCAGGACCGATAATTCGCAGTCGTCTCCGACCAGGGGGCGCAGTTTCTCTTTCCGAAACGCGCCCCTGGCCTTGCATTCATATAATTTTCCGTCTTCGGCGGCCACATAGTAAAATCCGCCGATTCCTTTTATGATCTTTCCGGTCACATCAACGTCCTCTCACACGTACTGCAAAGCCGCATATCACACTTGCATTCTAATTCTCCGGAGTCAGTGACAGACTGAGAGAATCTCTGTAATACTGCGTCACATCCATTCCGCTGCTGCTGATGACCGTAAACTTCACATGGCCGTCCGAATACTTCAGGCCGTTAATGGAACCGCTGATGCTGATACTGTCCTTACTGTTTACATCTGCGGATTCCGAAGCCACCTGATGATCTCCGTCACTGTCGCTGATGTATACCGTAACCGTAACGCTTTCCGGTGAATCCATAACTTCCGAATCGGAAGTCGAGATGCTTCCGGATACAGATCCCTTATAGGTCACGATCTTCGGACCGTCACTGATCACGATATCAATAGAAGTTCCTTCCGGAACGCTGGTTCCTTCCGGATGGCTCTGGCTGATGACCAGCCCGGCCTCCGTATCACTGTTCTGATGGCTGACATTTCCGAGAGACAGTTTCACTGCTTCCAGACTGCTTCTGGCTGCGGATTCACTGATACCGATCAGCTTCGGAACGTTCGCATCTTTAATTTCCTTGCCGTTGCTGACAACAAGTGTGATCTTGCTGCCCTTCGGCGCCTTCTGAAGCTTCTCCGGATTCGTCCGGATCACGTTGTCCTTCTGAACTTCGTCACTGAATTCATATGCATGAAGCACATCGAAACCGGCTTCCTTCAGCACGGTGGTTGCCTGCTGATCCGTATAATTCGTCACATCCGGAACTTCCGCCTCTTCCGCACCAAGCGATACCACGATCACGATCTCCGTGCTTTCCGGAAGTTTCTCACCCTTCTCATGATTCTGGGAAATGACATACTCCGCCTGAATCTTATCATCAAACGCCGTCTCCACACGGATGTTCATAAATCCGGTATCCTTCAGCGTTTTCTCAGCTGCACGCTGCGTAAAACCGGTCACACTCGGCATCTCACGGACCACTTCCGCCGAAGCCGTTTCGGTCTGCCCTGCCTCCGTGGAGGCTGCTGCGGTTGTGGACGTCTTATCCGTGTCCGAACCGAACTTAAACCAGCCCATGACATTTCCGACTACCACCAGAATGATCACTGCGATCACCACTGCGGCTGCGATTCCGCCGATCATGACGGCTTTTGCCAGTTTCGGATCTACATCATTTTCCTCATCATCGTCAACCCGACGCTGCGGCCTTTCATACTCGTAATCGTCATCATCGTCAGCCACCTTCTTGATGGTCTGCCTCTTCGGCGGTGCCGGTCTCTGCTCCTCTTCATAGCCGTAATCGTCATCCTCCGCCTCATTGATCAGCTGATTCAGACGTTCTCTGTCAGGCATAACCTCCGAAGTTTTTCCGCTGACACGCTGCTCCGCTCCGGATTTGATCCGCTGGATATCCTGATTTGTAAATTTCTGCGTCGGATCATTCGGCGGCGTAGCCGGTGCAACAATGATATCGATATTCGGGTTTGCCTTGACACGTTTCAGATCCGCGATCAGGGCTGCAGCCGTAAGATACCGTCGTTCCGGTTTCTTCTGAGTGGCCTTCAGGATGATCTTCTCAAAGCTGGAATAGATATCCGGATACAGTTCCCTCGGCGGGATCAGCTCATTCTGGATATGCATGAGGGCGATGGCCACATTGGTATCCCCCTCAAAGGGTACACGACCTGTCACCATTTCATACATGGTGATACCCAGGGAGTAAATATCACTTCGTTCATCACTGTAACCGCCTCTGGCCTGCTCCGGTGAGATATAGTGCACGGAGCCCATACCTGCCGTAGACATGGTATTTGAAGTTGCCGCCTTGGCGATACCGAAATCCGTCACCTTCAGATTTCCGTTTTTCGCAACGATGATATTCTGGGGCTTGATGTCTCTGTGGATCACATGATGCTCATGCGCCGCTTCCAGACCGGAAGCGATCTGAACGGAGAAATCGATGGCCTGATCCATGGACAGACGTCCGTTCAGGTTGATATACTCCTTCAGCGTGATCCCCTCTACCAGTTCCATGACGATGAAATATCGTCCGTTATCCTCACATACATCATACACACTGACAATGTTCGGATGCGTCAGTCCCGCAGAAGCCTGTGCCTCCACACGGAATTTAGCGATAAAGTTTGCATCATTGGAATACTCCGTTTTGAGGACCTTGACAGCCACAAAACGTTTCAGGCGATGGTCCTTGGCGCGGTATACCGTCGACATTCCGCCGGTGCCGACCACGTCAATGATCTCGTACCTTTCATCCATTATTGTTCCCGGTTTTAACATTTCTTTTCCTCGTTATATTTAACTTATTCCATACTTCGCGCTTTCGCGCTTTTTATTCCATACTTCGCGCTTTCGCGCTCCGTAGATTAAGCGCTTACTATGTTGATTACACGCCTTACTTTCCTGGTTATCAGTTTCGCGCTTTTTATTCCACACTTCGCGCTTTCACGCTCCGTAGATTAAGCGCTTACTATGTTGATTACACGCCTTACTTTCCTGGTTATTGGCCGCGCGCTTAGATCGCGATCACGACAGCGGAAATGTTATCGTTCCCACCATAGTAATTGGCCCGTTCGATCAGCGCGTCCGCAGCAGCTTCCGGAGCCTCATTTTCCCTGAGGATATCCCGAAGTTCATCATTTTCCACCATATTGGACAATCCGTCCGAACACAGAAGCACTCTGTCTCCTTCCGAAAGCGATATTTCAAAGAAGTCCGGAACCGCTTCGTTTCGCGATCCCATGGCACGGGTGATGATATTCTTCTCCGGATGGTTCCGGCCTTTGTTCCTGTCCAGCTGTCCGTTCCGGATCAGTTCCTCCACCAGCGAATGATCCATGGTGATCTGATGGATATCATCGCTTACCACGTACAGACGGCTGTCGCCGATATTTCCGCAGTAAAGTTCCTTCCCATCGATCACACAGGCCACCATGGTCGTCCCCATGCCGCCCTTGGATTCATCCTTTTCCGCTTCCTTGTAAACCTCATTATTAGCATAGATCATGGCGCGACGAAGCAGAGACACGGGATTCCGGATGGTCGATTTCTTTATGAAATCCACCACGATCTGAATCGCATATCTGGACGCAAAATCACCGGCCGCATGGCCTCCCATGCCGTCGGCTACGATATACAGATTTGGCAGAGGACCTACCGGACCGTCACTGACAAAGATATTGTCCTGGTTATTGTCCCTCCTTCGCCCTGTGTCTGTCTTACCGATCGAAATCAAATTGCTGCACCCTCATTTCGTCGTTGATCGCTCATATGAGCCAAATGACTGTAATCAGATAGTATTTTCTTCTAATTACAGTTCTCACTTCTCCTGCATGGCACGGAGTCTCAGCTGCCCGCAGGCGGCATCGATATCTCTGCCCATACTCCTTCTAATAGTAACATTTATATGATTTTTTTCAAGTATATTTTTGAATTTGAGAACCGAGCCATCGTCTCCGGGCCGATAATCCCGCTCCTCCACAGGGTTCACCGGGATCAGATTAACATGACCGTGAAGCGGCCCGATCAGTCGTGCCAGACGCTCCGCATGGCCTTCCGTATCATTCACGTTCCCCACCAGACTGTACTCAAAGGTCACTCTCCTGTGGGTTTTATCAAAATAGTACCGGCAGGCTTCCAGCGTCTCCCGGATGGTATATCGGTTGGCCACAGGCATCAGTTCTCTGCGTTCCTCATCCGTTGTCGCATGCAGGGACAGTGCAAATGTGATCGGAAGTCCCTCCTCTGCCAGTTCCCGAATCTTCGGAACCAGCCCGCAGCTGGAAACCGTGATGCTCCGAAGACTCAGATTATACCCCTTCGGATCCGAGACCAGCCTGAGAAACCGGATCAGATTCTCATAGTTATCCAGAGGTTCCCCCGTTCCCATGACGACGATGTTGTCCACCCGCTGCCCCGTCAGGTTCACTGCCTGATAGACCTGGCCCAGCATTTCCGAGGGTGTAAGATTCCTCACCAGTCCGCCAATGGTAGACGCGCAGAACCGACATCCCATCCTGCATCCTGCCTGAGAGGAGATGCAAAGGGAATTGCCGTGATGATACGGCATGAAGACCGTCTCCAGGATCTGTCCGTCTGTCAGCTGAAAGAGAAATTTCACCGTCCCGTCTTCCTTTGAGTCGAGGCGTTTCCATTCCCGGACCGTCCGGACCTCTCCTTCCAGCACCGTCCGGATCTCTGCGGGAAGATTCTTCATTTCCGCAGGATCCTGCACCCGGTTTTTATGAAGCCACCCAAAGATCTGGGAAGCGCGAAACCGCGGCCAGCCATGGTTTATCACATATTCAGTTAATTCCGCCTCCGTCATGGAAGCAGGATCCAGATTATCTCTATCCAGATTATCTCTATCCATATTATTTTCTTTCATTTTTCAGGAAACGCGTTCCATCAAGCAGAAATAAAACCCATCGCAGGGATCGATGCCCTGCAGGAACTGCATTTCCTTTACCTTTTGATATTCCGGATGGCGCATCAGAAACCGCTCCGCAGCCTCCTGGTTTTCCTCACGGAGGATCGTGCAGGTCGAGAACATCAGCCTGCCCCCTTTCCGCACATATTCTGCCGACGTATCCAGGATCCTTTGTCCGAGGACCGCCAGTTCCGTAACGCTTTCCGGTGTCACATGATATTTTATATCATTCTTACGCCCCATAACACCGAGACCGGAGCAGGGAACATCCGCAAGGACGATATCATAAGCCTCTCTGTCTGCTTCTGACGGCTTTGTGGCATCCTGCACTTCCACCTGAAGCATAAGTCCCAGGCGCTCTGCATTTTCACGGATCCTGTCTGCCTTCTCTTCCGACACGTCTCTGGAAGTAACCAAAGCTCCCAGTTCCGCCGCGAAGCAGGATTTGCCGCCGGGCGCCGCGCAGACATCCAGCAGACGGCATTCTTCCGAAGGCAATATTCCAAGCGCTTCCACCATCCGCATGGAGCTTTCGTCCTGAACGGAAAATCGTCCTTCTCTGTAACCCGGAAGTTTTCGGACAAAATCCACATTTTCTATCTGCAGAGCCATGGAACTGATCTTTCCGGGATGCACACTGACATCTCTCTCCTCCAGAAAGGCCCGCAGCTCCGAAGGGGACTGCTTTTTCTGATTACAGCGGATCGTCAGTAATCGGTCCGTAAAGGAAGATGCCAGTATGGTCTCCGCCTTCTCCGTCCCATATTCCTCTGCCAGCCGGTCCACCAGCCACTTTGGCGTAGAATACCTGAGAGACAGACAGCTCCCTGTCAAAGCGGCCACATCACCGGCCTCGATTCCTCTCTGCACGCTTCGAAGGATCCCGTTCACCACTCCGGAAAGCCCGTCAAAATGCTGCGCACGCATCATTCTTACCGCTTCGGAAATGGCAGCTCTGTCAGGCACACTGTCCATATAGAGCATCTGATATGCACTCATCCGAAGAATGCAGCGCACCTTGGGTTTCTGCTTTGCAACAGGCACCTTTGCGTAATGATCCAGCACGGCATCCAGCTGCAGACGATATTCCGTGGTTCCCTCCACAAGACGGCTGACAAACGCACGGGATTCTTTCTTTTCAAACTGGATCTTGCGAAGGCCGTCCTCCAACGCCTGTGACGAAAGCCTTCCGCTGCGCTCCATATCCAGCAGGATATCAAGCGCGATGTCCCTCTCCGATATTTTTTTCTGCCTCTGCTCCGCCACTTTTTGTCTCCTCACCTGATACCATTCAAGTCAGTCCCGAACTGCCATACACCTGTGGTTTTCGCTTGTTACGCTCCTGCTTTGTCTCCAACCTCCAACCGGTTCCCGTTCAGAAATGCAGCCGTATCCATGGGTTTCTTTCCTTCTGGCTGAAGCTTTCGGATCCGGAGTGCACCCCCACCGCAGGCTATGGTAAAAAACTTCTTTGTCACCTCGATGATTTCTCCCGGCATCCCCGACTGATCTGTCGGCTCCGCTCCGAGGATCTTAACCGTATGTCCGCCGATGGTCGTGTAGGTACACGGCCAGGGATACAGTGCGCGGACCGCCCGTTCCAGCTCCGATGCAGGGCGGGAAAAATCCAGAAGTCCCATTTCCTTGTCCAGTTTTGCGGCATAGGTTGCCTCCGCCTCACTTTGCGGTGTACGGACCGCAGCTTTGTCTCGCAGTTTCCGGATCGTGGAGCAGATCAGACGCCCTCCGACATCGGCCAGAGCGGCTGTCAGGCTTTCCCCTGTATCCTCTGGTCCGATCTCAACCTCCGACTTCTCGATCATGTCTCCGGTATCCAATCCGGCCGCCATATACATGGTCGTTACACCCGTCCGTTTTTCTCCGTTCAGGATCGCCCGTTCTATGGGCGCCGCTCCGCGATATTTCGGGAGAAGAGACGCATGGATGTTGATACAGCCATAGGGTGGGATCTCCAAAATGCTTACCGGCAGAATCTGTCCGTAAGCCGCCACAACTATGATCTCCGGCGCCAGGTCTTTGATCTGCTCTACATTTTCCTGTTCCCGAAGCTTTACCGGCTGAAACACCGGGATCCCCAGTTCCAGAGCTTTTACCTTTACCGGAGGCGGCTGGAGTTTCCCGGATCTCCCTTTCGGTTTATCCGGCTGCGTATAGACCGCCACGATCTCGTGGCCGTCCCTGTGGATCTCCTCCAGCGCCTTCACCGCAAACTCCGGTGTGCCCATGAAAATCGTCCGCATTATATTGCTCCTCTCCAGCGCCTTTCGGCACCAAGTGCATGATCATTCTTCCTCTTCATCATCAAGATCATCTTCGTCTTCCGGTGCCTCTACACGGTGCAGGCCGTCAATGACCAGATCTTTGTACAGTACGCCGTTCAGATGATCCAGTTCGTGACAGATACAACGTGCCAGCAGCTCCGTACCCTCCACTGTGATGGGCTCCATATTCCGGTCCAGCGCCTTGCAGACCACCCGCTCCGGACGAGCCACCTCGCCGGAAAGACCCGGCAGGGAGAGGCATCCTTCCTCACCGATCTGCTCACCTTCCGTCTCCACGATCTCCGGATTGATCAGCACCAGCGGATTGTCATCCATAACATCGATCACCACGATCCGGCGAAGAACGCCCACCTGCGGGGCAGCCAGTCCGACGCCGCCCGCTTCATACATTGTATCAAACATATCATCGATAAGTTCGCTGATACGGGGTGTCATCTCCTTTACCGGTTTGCACTCCTTACGAAGAATATCATCTCCATCCACTCTGATGTTTCTGATCGCCATATTGTTTTTCCTGACCTTTCATCTGAATTGTTACGATACCGAAGTCAAAATCCTTTTATTTCCCCGGCAACATTGTTTACTTATCATTACAGAATATGCAGCGGATCAAAATCGTAATACACTTCGATCCCACTGTTTTCATACGCTTCATCCGTCATAGCTTTCAGCTTCGGCGGAATCTCCATAAGTTCCTCTTTGCTTTCGGAGCGAAGATAGATTACTTTCCGATACACCTCGTTCAGCCTGTAAATATACGCATTTCCCGGACCGGTCATGACCATATGTGTGTCTTTGCACCGGGTTTCCAGTTCCTCTGCCAGCCTGTCGGAAAACTCCGCAGCCGGTCCCTCATCCTTCGCGCTGATCAGGATGCCCAGCATATGCGTCACGGGAGGATATCCCAGCAGCCTCCGGTAAGCCATCTCATAGGTGTAAAACTGCAGATAATCCTGCGCTGCCGCCGTCTGGATCACATAATGCTCCGGACGATAGGTCTGGATCACCACATGTCCCGGACGATCCCCCCTCCCGGCGCGGCCGGCAGCCTGTGTAAGCAGATCATAGCATCGTTCACCGGACCGGAAATCACTGTCAAAAAGTCCCAGATCCGCAAGAAGCACACCAACCACCGTCACATCCGGGAAATCATGTCCCTTAACGATCATCTGCGTGCCTACCAGGCACTGCGCCCTCCCGTCATGGAATTCCTGCAGAAGTGCACCATGCGATCCTTTTTTCTGTGTGGTGTCCCGATCCATCCGGATCGTCCGGACACCCGGAAACAGTTTGTTCACTTCCTGTTCCACCCGCTCCGTTCCGATTCCGTATCCTCCGATCAGTCCGGAACCACATGCCGGACATTTCGACGGCATTTTCACCGAATATCCGCAATAATGACAGAGCAATGTGCTTTGTCCGTGGAGAGCCAGAGACACATCACATTTGGGGCATCGTATCGCTTCTCCGCAGCTCCGGCAGGACACAAAACTGCTCATCCCACGCCGATTCAGGAAGAGCATCACCTGTTCTCCCCGCTCGAAGGCCTCCTGCATCTCTCCGTACAGTTTTCGTGAAAGGATACTGCGGTTTCCTTCCTTCAGCTCCTCCCTCAGGTCCACCACTTCGGTCTCCGCCAGCGCCCGCTGTTCCACGCGATCCGGAAGCGACAGCAATGTATACCGTCCTTCTTCTGCATTTCGATAGCTTTCCACCGCAGGAGTTGCTGAACCGAGCACAACGGCCGCTCCCTCCATCCGACCACGTTCCAGAGCCACTTCCCGGGCATGGTACTTCGGCATGGTATCACTCTTGTATGCCGTATCATGCTCCTCATCGATTATGATCAGCCCCAGATCCGTAAACGGAGCAAACAGCGCCGATCTGGGTCCGATGAGGATGTCCGCCGAGCCTTCCATCGCCTGCTCATACTCCCGGTACTTCTCACCGCGCGAAAGCCCCGAATGCAGGATTGCGATCCTGTCGGCAAATGCCGTTCGAAACCGGGCAACCGTCTGGTAAGTAAGCGCGATCTCCGGCACCAGCACGATCACCTTCTGTCCGTTTTCGATCACATGCTTTGCCATCTGCAGATAGACCTCCGTCTTCCCGCTGCCGGTTACACCATGCAGCAGGTACGTCTTTCGAAGCCCTGCATCAAAGTCTTCTGCAAAGATATCAAACGCCTGTTTCTGATCTTCGTTTAAGCTCTCGATCGGAAGAAATTCAGGTTCAAACTGCCGGACATCCACCTTCTGCTTTCTGGAACGCACCTTCTGCTTTACCGGTGTCACGGTTTCCAGTGCACTGATCATGGTACAGCCATAATGCTCCCGCATCCATCCCGCCAGACGGATCATTCTGCTTTCCACAGGAAGGCTCCCCTTCGAGACACCGAGCAGATCCTTTACTTTTGAAGGATCCCACGCCGTTGTTTCGCTGAGCGCAACAACATAGCCCTTTCTGGACCTGTCACCTTTTCCGAAAGGGATCATCACCTGCGTACCGACCGAAACGTCCTCCTCCAGTTCTTCAGGGATCCGGTAAGAGAATGTCCGGTCAACCGCCTTATGCGAAATGTCTACGATCACGTCTGCATACATAGTTTTATATAAACAAGGAATGTCATTCCAAGCAAAAAGACGCCCGGACCCGGCCGGTCCGGATCCTTCGTCACTTCGTTCCTCAGAATGACATACCCTCATACCTGTTCATTTTCCTGAAACACCCTGCAGATCGTCTGACCTGCAATTACATGATGATACAAAGCGCTCACGCTATGTATCATCCGCCGGGGACCAAAACACCGTCAGACCCCGGTATCATTTTATCTGCCGGATCAGCTGTCAGCACCGACAATCTTTACCAGGCCATGGTAAAGCTCATCTACAGCGATGGATAAAGGCTTTCTTCCTTCTGCATTCGGAACCAGCGGTGTGTCTTCTCCTGCCACAAGCTGCCTTGCTCTTTTAGCGGTTGCGATCACAACCGAATAACGGCTTTCTACCACCTTCTGGTCACCCTCAGCCTCCGAATTAATGACTGCCATCAGATCTGAATAAGACGGATGAATCATCTCATTATCTCCTTCCTGTCTCTTAAAATGTTTTTACGCACATTATACGCATTTATCCCGATTCTGTGCGTACTAAGCTTCATCCCGGAAATCAGCCTGCAATTGCTCTATGAACTCCGCATTCCGTTCCCGTTTGCATTTACCGCCCATTATAACCGAATGTACGGTCTGAATGCAAGTATCTAAATCATCATTGATCACGATATAATCATAATTGTTGATCATTCTGGATTCTTCTGCTGCCCTGCGGATCCGCTTTGCCACCTGTTCCTCGGTTTCGGAACCACGTCCCATCAGACGTTCCCGAAGTGTTGCCACATCCTTTGTTGTAATGAATAATAACATGGCATCCGGATACTGCTTACGGATGATCGCCGCACCCTGTACCTCGATCTCCAGGATCACGTCTCTGCCTGCCGCAAGTTCATCCTCGACGAATTTCCGGGGAGTGCCGTAGAAATTATCTACATACTGCGCCCACTCGATCAGTCCGTTATAGTCGATCAGATTCCGGAATTCCGCTTCCGTCTTGAAATAATAATCTTTGCCGTCCACCTCACCCGGTCTGGGTGCTCTGGTTGTCGCGGACACGGAAAGGCTGTAACCATACCGCTCCACCAGCTGTTTTACCACGGTTCCTTTTCCGGCTCCGGAGAAACCGGAGATCACGATCAGCTGTCCCTTTTTATTCATCCCACATCCTCCATTCCATACTTCGCGCTTACTCCAGGTTTTGAATCTGTTCCCGGATCTTTTCGATCAGGGTCTTCATCTCGATCCCGATGTCCGTCACATCCAGCGATCCTGCCTTGGAAAGCGTGGTATTGGCTTCCCGATTCATTTCCTGAACGATGAAGTCCAGCTTCCGTCCCACGGCGCCGCCTTCCTCCAGAATGCTGCGCACTGCGTCCACATGACTGCGCAGACGGACCATCTCCTCATCCACACAGATCTTATCCGCAAAGATGGTCACTTCCGCTGCGATGCGGCTCTCCTCCACATCATTTCGCTGAATGAATTCATCCAGTTTTTCCCGAAGTCTGGTCTTATAATCCTCCAGGATCTTCGGTGAAAGCTCCTCGATCCGATCGACCAGCTTCCGCATATCCTCGATCTTATCCAGCAGGTCCTTTTTCAGATTCTCCCCTTCCGCAGCTCTTGCCTGCGCAAACTGCTCTCCTGCTTTCCGCACCACCTGTTCCAGACAGCAGTAAAGTTCATCATCGGTCTCTTCAGAAGATTCCTCCAGCGAGAACACCTCCGGAAACCTTCCGATGGCAGTGGGCTTCAGTTCCTCCTGAAGAGCGAACTCCTCACTCATTTCGCGGATATATTTTACATACTCTGCAGCAATATCCCGGTTATAACGGACCGCCACCTCTGCCTCTGCCAGATTCTCATAGGTGATGAAGATATCCACCTTTCCTCTGGAAATATAATCTTTCAGTACATTCCTGACAGCTGCCTCAAAACGGTTCAGTCTCCTGGGCATCTTGATCGTGATATCCGCATATCTGTGATTCACGGACTTCATCTCCACGATCAGTTTTCTCTTCTCATCGATCAGTTCGGCGCGGCCGAAGCCGGTCATACTCTGGATCATACTCTTCTCCTTCCGCGTCTCAGGATTCCGGGATTTCAAATTTCCGATTACCGGATCCCCGATTCCTGATTTCTCAGTTTCCCGTTTTCCCGGGCATTCGAATTACTTCGGTTCTTCCGGCATCTTCACCCACATTGCGGGGCGAACTCCGACGCCGCTGTTGTTCACATAGTTTCCGCTGCTGTATGCCAGACCCGCATCATCCACATAGGTCACGGAAATCTGCGACATGGAAGACGTACGCAGCCGTGATCAATCTTTTACCCTGTTTTTTCATGCAACTCTCCTCTCCCACACTTCGCATACAGGCATGCTCCGTGAATCATCCCATACAGGTATATATTGTATCATATTTCGGCAGTATTTGCAATTTGCCCAAGGCGCTCTGTCCGCTTCCGGTTCTTTGTCATATATCGGATCGTCAGCCCTGACAAACTCTTCATAAGACCTCCTCGTATCTTCCGCTTACACGCATTTCTCTGTCATTCAAGTCCGTGCTTCTCTCCGATTTATTTTATTCCTGTGGGACTCCTGCTTCCGTTACCCGGGAGCGGTCCGGCGTTACCAGCATGGAATAATTCGTATGATAGATCACAAATCCTTTCGGCTGGCCCGGGGATTTGTGAAGATTCTTCCTCTCCGTATAGTCTACCTCCACCTTCGGAGCGTCCTGTCCGGAGGAATAATATGCCGCTAGCCCTGCGGCGATCTCATAGATGTGATCCGGCAGCTCCTCCCGTCCCTGCCGCTTCACGATCACATGGGAACCCGGCCGTTTTTTGGCATGAAACCACATGTCATTTCCGGAAGCAAACTCAAACGTAAGCGCCTCATTCTGAAGATTATTCTTTCCCACATAAATATGGTATCCGTCCTCGGTCACAAAATGCAGGGGGTGGGCCGGAGCCTCTTTCCTCTTACCTTTCTTCGATCCGCTGAGGCGGATATAACCGCTTTCCTGAAGCTCTCTCCTCAGCTCTGCCAGATCCGACTCATCCTCCGCCAGCGTCAATGAAAGGGAAACACTCCTCAGATACTCCAAATTCTGCCTTGTGGTCTCCAGCTGTTCCAGAAGCGCCGTATATGTCCTCTTCTTCTTGTTATACTTCTCGAAATACCGTTTACTGTTCTCAGCTGCTGTCAGCGTCGGATCCAGGGGAATGGTGATCTCCTGCCCGTCATAGTAGTTGGTACAGGTCAGTTCCTTCGCTCCGGGTTCCAGTCCATAACCATATGTGTTCAGCAATTCTCCGTAAATGCGAAATAGATCCCTGTCCTCCGTATCCCGAAACTGTTCCTGCTGCAGGTCCAGTTTCTTTGCGGTTCGTTCCAGAGCTGTTTTCACCACCTGTCTCAGATCCGCAGAACGCTGACGGATCAGCGCTGCCCGGCTGCGCAGATCATAAAAGCTTTCCAGCGCCTCGGAGATGGAAGCCATCTCACGCCGCCCTTCCTTCGGATAAACAGTCAGGGGAAATGCACTGAACTCCTTCGGATCTCCGTTTTCAAATGCCACACAGGGTGTGAACTCTCCGGAACGGATATGATCCATCAGTTCTTCAAATGTATCCGCAAGCCTCTCTCTGTCCGCTTCGGAAAGTGCCCCGGTATGTGTATCTCCCGTTACTCCGGCCCGGTGCGCCAGTTCTTCTCCCGTGATCCTGCTGAATCCTGTATAGAGATTCGGAATCACCTTTGCAACCGTTCCACCCGTAGCGGAAAGAGCCGAAAGAAACCCCTCCCTCGTCTCCTCCAAAGGATTCTTCCGCCCCTGGGAAGGCGCCGATTCATACTGCACTCCGGGCAGAACCGTCCGAACGGAACTGATATCCGGAGTCACGCGGTGCACACAGTCCAGCACCCTTCCGTCCCGATCCACAAAGATCAGATTGCTGTAACGTCCCATCATTTCCACGATCAGACGCTTCTCGGAAGGATCCCC
Organism: Eubacterium sp.; assembly: GCA_024681515.1. Classification (GTDB taxonomy): domain Bacteria; phylum Bacillota; class Clostridia; order Lachnospirales; family Lachnospiraceae; genus Eubacterium_Q. The sequence goes on from JAILAR010000074.1 coordinate 17,931, forward strand.
CATCTCATCGAGATGCTCAAAGGTAAATACCAGGATCCGTTCAAAGTCCGGCTGTTTCACCGAGACCAGACGTCCGCTGCCGATATGCTTCCGAAGCAGCATAAGAAAGGCCGGTGCCGTCATGGGAGACGCTTTCTGCTTCTCTGTAATACACGTCCGTGCCAGTCCCGCATCCGCCGACAGCAACAGGCGTACCGTATCTTTTTCTTTTTTGATCGTGATCTGCAGCTCATCCTTCTCCGGCTGCTGCAGTTTTACGACTCTTCCTCCGACAGCGCGGCGGCGGATCTCCTCTGCCACCGCACTTACAGTAATACCATTGTATGCCAAGATTTACCTCCGACGATCCTGCATTTCTTACCTGAACAAAACATATGCACTGCATTCCACGGAGAGAAGCAGTGCATATGTTTTTATCCGATTCTCCGACATCGATCCTGTTCCGATGGGAATCATGTCAGATCTGGTTGTAAAGTTCCTCATAGATCTTCGCCGAATTGCTCCAGCTGAAGTTCTGCTCCATCGCCCGTTTCTGCATAGCCGCCCATGCTTCCTTGTCATCAAAGAAGATCCGCTTGGAATAGTTGATGGTATTCAGAAGTTCTCTCGGATCGTAATTTGCGAAGGAGAAGCCGGTTCCGGTTCCTTCGAACTCGTTGTACGGCTGTACCGTATCTTTCAGGCCGCCGGTCTCACGAACGATGGGAAGTGCGCCGTAACGCAGTGCCATCAGCTGTGTCAGACCGCAGGGTTCAAATCTGGACGGTACCAGAATGGAATCGCAGGCCGCATAGATCTTATGGGACAGTTCATCGCTGAAATAGATATTTGCGGAGAGCTTCGCCGGATGAATGCCCTGATAGTAACGGAACATATCCTCATATCTGCGGTCGCCGGTTCCCAGAACTACCAGCTGGGTTCCGTCCGTCATGATATCATTCATGGCACGATCGATCAGATCCAGACCCTTCTGATCCGTCAGACGGGACACGATACCGATCATATATGCGTTGGGATTTTCCGGCAGATGCAGTTCCTTCTGCAGCGCCACCTTATTCTTTACTTTCTCTTTTTTGTAGTTCTTAATGTTATATCTGTGCGGGATCTTCTTATCCTTCGACGGATCGTAAACCTCGTAATCGATACCGTTGATGATGCCCCACAGCGACTGCCACCTTGCCCGGAGCAGACCGTCCAGACCTTCGCCGAAATATGGCGTCTGGATCTCCTGTGCATAGGTGTTCGACACCGTCGTGATCTTATCCGCATAGACCAGACCACCCTTCAGCATGGACGCATCCTTGTTCAGTTCCAGCTTATCCGGTGTAAATACATAGCTCGGAAGTCCGGAAAAATCCTGAATGGTCTCGATGTCCCAGTTGCCCTGGAACTGCAGGTTATGAATGGTCATGATGGACTTCATGTTACTGTAGAACGGATTGTTCGCAAACATCGTCCGGAGATATACCGGCACAAGACCCGCCTGCCAGTCATGGCAGTGAATGATATCCGGCTGGAATCCGATGCTGGGCAGAATGGAAAGTGCTGCCTTGGAGAAATAACAGAATTTCTCGATATCCCATTTCAGATCGCCGTAAATATTATAGCCGTTGAAGTAATACTCGTTATCGATAAAATATACCGGCACCCCTTCATATTCCAGATACATGACGCCGACGTACTGCTGCTTCCAGCCGATGTCCATATGGAAATGGGTCAGGTATTTCATATTGTTCCGGTACTTCTCCGGAAGACACATATACTTCGGAATGATGATCCGAACATCATACTCGCTTTTGTCAAACTTCTGCGGCAGCGTCCCCACAACATCTGCCAGACCGCCGGTCTTAATGAATGGTACACATTCGGATGCAATATACGCGACTTTCTTCATTCTGCTACTCTCCTTTTTTTCTCCGACAGTTTTTGTAACCCCTCTTATGAACTGTCTGCTAAATATGTATATTGATATTCTATCATATACATGACGCATTTCCAAACATTTTCGTTTTGTGAAGGCGCAGGTTATCCTTCCTCAGGGAAACGGATCTTCAGGTATTTCTTTATCATCTCCGCACAGCCGCTGATCCCGAAACGGCTGGCATCCAGTGACAGCTCATAATTCGAAGCATCCAGCCAGTTGCCACCGGTGTAACTGTGATAATAATTTGCTCTCCGCTCATCCGTATTCCGGACATAAGCTTCCAGTTCCTTCTCCGGAAGATTATGGATCGAAGAAGCTCTCCGAAGCCGGAAATCCATAGGAGCATGAACAAACACACTGATCGTATCCGTGCGGTCCCGCAGGATATAATTCGCACACCGCCCTACGATCACACAGGATTCCTGCTCGGCCAGCTTCCGTATGATATCCGACTGATACTCAAACATGTTCCGCATCAGGATCAATTCATCCTCTTCACGAAGCTCATCATCCGGATGCTCATCGTAGGTCTCCTTCGCCACATCGAAGAGATGCGTATTTTTGATCCGCGCATCATGCGCCACACGATTGTCGTGCATGGCATCGTCATTTGATACCAGCCGGAACATCTCGCTGTCATAGCAGCAGATCCCCAGTTCTTCCGCAAGGCGCTTTGCCACCTTCAGGCCGCCGGAGCCATGTTGTCTTGCCAGTGTGATCACAACCTTCTTCATACGCTTCCCCCCTAAATTTACTTAATACGAATACACACCTCCACACCGTTCGATGCACTGCTCTGCCAGTGCCTCCATGGCATCGATGTAAAATCCCCCGGTCAGTTCATGGTTCACCGCGAAGACTGACAGCTCCGTACAGGCCAGCACCACCGCCTCACAGCCTCTTGCATGCATGTGCTGAGCAATTTTCTGGAACAGATGCTTGTCGCCCTTCTCGCCACGCTTGATCTGATCATAGATCAATGTCATCACGTCCTTCTGACGGATCTCATCCGGATACACCGCTTCCACATCCAGTTTCAGCAGTTCCTTTCGATACAGATCCGCCTGTACGGTTCCGTCCGTCGCAAGGATCCCCACCTTGTGATACCGACGTCTGGCCACGTATTTCGCCGTCTCCTCGATCATATTGATGAAATGTCCGTCCATCTCCTTCTGAAACCGGTCGCCGAAGAAATGACATGTATTACAGGGTACGGCAAGATATTCACAGCCTGCATTTTTCAGCATCCGGATATCTTTCAAAAGCATCTCCCAAAGCTGCTCGCTCTCTCCGCACAGGATGCAACCGGTCCGATCCGGAAGTCCCGCATGGGAATAGATCAGGATATCGATGTGCTCCTGATCACAGGACACCACGGTGCGGTCCGTGATCCTTTTATAGAGCACGCTGGTTGCCTCCGGCCCCATACCGCCGAGGATTCCCAGCATATGCTTGGTTTTTTCTGATTTGATTTCTGTTTTCATGTTCGGAATTTTTCTGATTTTCTAAATAATCACATACCTTATCCTGCCCCTCACGATCTCCGGGCAGATTTAAGATTATTCTACCATAATCTGAAAGAAAGTGATATACTGTTTTTTGCGAATATATCGGAATCCATGGGCGTTTTTTATTCAGACACACCCATGGGACCCGTCTTTTAAAAGGAGATCTGTTCATATGGAATTCAAGAGTCAGCCTTTCATCCCCGTGGTATTTGCCAGCGACATCAACACTTACAGTGTTGCCCGCGCATTCTACGAGGCCTACGGCGTAAAAACCCGCGTTTTCGGCAAGTTTCCCACCGGGCCCAGCTATAACAGCAAGATCACATATTTCAGCGCAAATCCGGAGATGGACAAAAAGGAGGTTCTCCTTCCTGCCCTCACGGAATTTGCAAACAAGCATAAAAAGAAAAAGATCCTTGCCATCGGCTGCGGCGATTCTTATGTGGCGACCCTGTCTCAGGTGAAGGATCAGCTTCCCGCAAATGTCATCGCGCCCTACATCGATTTCTCGCTGATGGACAGCCTGCAGCAGAAGGAACGTTTCTACGAACTCTGCGACAAACACGGGATCGATCATCCGGCAACGGTCATTTTCCGGAAAGGCATGGATCCGAACATGGAACTGCCCTTTAAGTTTCCCATTATCCTGAAGCCTTCCAACGGCATCGAATACTGGGAGCATCCCTTTGACACGCAGGAGAAGGTCTACACCATCAAAAACCGGGAGCAGCTGACCGGCGTCATCAATGATATCTTCGAGGCAGGTTACGAAGATTCCCTCATCCTGCAGGACATGATTCCCGGAAATGATGAGTACATGCGGGTTCTTACCTGTTATTCCAATCATGAGGGCAAGGTGAAAATGATGTGCCTCGGACATGTGCTTCTGGAAGAGCATACCCCCCATGGCAAAGGCAACCATGCCGTGATCATCACCGAACCGAAGAGCGATCTCTATGACCGTGTCAAGGCTCTGCTGGAGGATCTCAACTATGTGGGCTTTTCCAACTTTGACATCAAGTTCGACCGCCGCGACGGCAAGTACAAGTTCTTTGAGATCAACACCCGTCAGGGACGTTCCAATTTCTATGTGACCGGATCCGGGCTGAACATCGCGAAGCTGCTGGTAGAGGAATACATTTACGATCACCCGCTGGAATTCCAGACCCCGAAGTCTGAGCACCTGTGGCTCATGGTTCCGAAGGGCGTGGCCAGAAAATACGTTTTTGAAGAAGAGAATCTCAGAAAGCTGAACAAACTTCTGAAGGAAAAGAAATATGTGAATCCGGTCTTCCTGAAAGGGGATAACCGACTGAACCGGATGCTGCGGATGTGGAAGAATCATTTCCGGCAGTATAAAAACTTCAAGGAGTACTACAGCTAGAATCCTGACACTCTAATCCTGTAAGCGAAAGGACCGAACATGAAACAATATACACTTGAAACCTACGCCCGGCGCCTCCGGGAAAAGCATCTGCTCGTAAAGGGACAGTTTCCGGAAATAAAGGACACCCTGATCACCGGGCTCACCTACAACTCCAAGGATGTCACTCCCGGCACACTCTTCATCTGCAAGGGTGCCGCCTTCAAAGAAGAATATGTGGCCGACGCTGCAGAGCGCGGTGCCGTCTGCTATGTCAGCGAGACCCTTTATCACAACACGACGCTCCCGGCCATGCTGGTATCCGACATCCGGCGTTCCATGCCTTATCTGGCAGATCTGTTCTTCGGATCCCCGGCTACCCAGCTCCACCTGACCGGGATCACAGGAACCAAGGGAAAATCAACCACCACCTACTATCTGAAAGCGATCCTGGATGATTTCCTCGCCGACCGCGGAGAGCCGGAAAGTGCAGTCATTTCCTCCATTGACACCTACGACGGAAAGTCTCTGCAGGAATCCCATATCACCACACCGGAATCCGTCGAACTGATGCGGCATTTCCGGAACGCGGTGGACAGCAACATCGATTTTCTGACCATGGAGGTTTCTTCTCAGGCCCTGAAATATAACCGTGTCGATGAAGTAACCTTTGATGTCGGCGTTTTCATGAACATCTCCGAAGACCACATCAGCCCCATCGAGCATCCCTCCATGGAAGACTACTTTGCTTCCAAACTGCGGATCTTCGGCCAGACAAGGACGGCTCTGGTCTGCACGGATACCGACCGCTATGAGGATGTCATGGAAGCCGCAAAGGAATCCGACCGCGTCATCACCTTCGGTCAAAAAGAAGGCAGTGATGTCTATGGCTATGATATTCGGAAGATCGGTGCGGAAACTCATTTCCGTGCGAAATGCGATCGTTTTGACGAGGAATTCGTCCTGACAGTTCCCGGACTCTTCAACGTGGAGAACGCACTGGCTGCCATCACCATCGCGAATGTCTACGGAATCCCCGTAAAATTCATTAAGTCCGGACTCTTCCGTGCCCGCTCCAAGGGACGTATGGAGTGCTACTCCTCTGCGGACGGAAAGATCCTGGCCATCGTGGATTACGCACATAACAAACTGTCCTTTGAAAAACTCTTCTCTTCCATGAAGGAAGAGTATCCGGACCGTGATATCCTGTCCGTCTTCGGATGTCCCGGCAAGAAGGCACTGGTGCGTCGCAGAGACCTCGGTACCATCGCAGGACAGTTCAGCAGGAAAGTCTTCCTCTGCGCAGAGGACCCGGGAGAAGAACCGGTGGAGGAGATCTCCAAAGACATCGCACAGTATGTTGCATGTCCCGTAGAAATGATCGAGGACCGAGGCGCAGCCATCCGGGCAGCCATTGCCCAGTGTGAAAAGCCCACCGTGATCCTGATCACCGGCAAAGGCGACGAGACCCGGCAGAAATACGGACGGGAGTATATTCCGTGTCCGTCGGATGTGGAACTCACAAAGGCCGCACTTGCGGATTACGATGCGAGCCACTGATATGATACAGACTTCACAGAAAACGCAAAAGCAGCCCCAACCTTTCGGTCGGGGCTGTTTCGCATATTACTCATCAAAATCGTCTACGTTGTGATATACCGCCTGAACGTCGTCATCTTCATCCAGCAGATCGAGGATCCTTTGAAGGTTTTTGATATCCTTCTCATCCGTCAGTGTCACGTAGTTCTGAGGGATCATGGTTACTTCTGCGGCGACCATGGGTACACCTGCCGCCTCCAGTGCCTCGCGGACTGCGGAGAAATCCGACGGTGCGGTAAGGATCTCATAGCTGTCCTCTTCCTCGGAGAAATCTTCTGCGCCGGCATCCAGCGCCAGCATCATGAAATCATCTGCATTTGTCTCATAGTCTTCTTTTGCTACGATGATCTGTCCCTTCTCGTCAAACATGTAGGAGACACATCCGGTGGTTCCGACATTTCCGCCGCCCTTTGTGAAAGCGTTACGCACGTTGGAAGCGGTACGGTTCTTGTTATCCGTCAGACAGCTGACGATGATGGCCGTTCCGGAGGGGCCGTAGCCTTCATATGTATTCACGGTATAGTTTACATTTCCCGCATCACCGGCAGCCTTCTTGATACCGCGGTCGATGGTATCATTCGGCATGTTATTGGCTTTCGCCTTTGCGATCACATCGCGAAGCTTGGAATTGTTGGCCGGATCCGGTCCGCCTTCCTTTACGGCAACCGCGATCTCACGGCCGATGATCGTGAAGATCTTTCCCTTTGCCGCATCGTTCTTCTCTTTCTTGTGCTTGATGTTTGCAAATTTGGAATGTCCTGACATAAATAAACCTCTTTCTATTTTTTATGTATTATTATTTTTTTATACTATTTTTCCGGCAGATCCTTCGGAACCGGAAGCACCTTTACCTTCCGGATCATCTGATCTTTGATCTCGATGGGCCGGAATAAATATCCTCCGTATTCGATCTCGATCTCTTCGTTCTCCTTCGGAAGATGTCCCAGCTTGTAGAGCAGAAAACCGTTTAACGTCTCGATCTCCGTCTCCGGCAGTTCGATCTCCGGAAGCACTTCCGTCAGATCGTTCAGGGAAATGAGTCCGTCCACAACATATCCGGAATCCGCCGTCCGTCTGGCTTCCTCTTCTTCGTCATCATGCTCATCCTGGATGGTCCCGACGATCTCCTCGATGATATCTTCCAAAGTCACGATCCCGTCCGTCTGACCGTACTCATCCACCACGATGGCGATATGCATTTTCTCCTTCTGCATCTTCCGAAGCAGTTTGGAGATATCATAGGTCGGATGAATGAAGATCGGCTTTTCCATCAGCGTCTCACAGCTGTCGGCCCCATGACCGTCCAGATATGCCGCCATCAGATCCTTGAGAAGAAGCACGCCGCGAACGTTGTCGATCTCCTCCTCATACACCGGAAACCGTGAATAACTGCTTTCCAGACCACGCCGCAAAGCTTCCTCAACGGTTGCGTCTGACTCGATCGCGAAGATCCGGCTTCGGGCCGTCATGATATCATGCGCATCCTTATCGTCAAAGTCCAGAATGTTGGAGATCATTTCCGCTTCTTCCTCATGGATGAAGCCCTGATCCTGCCCCTCCTCTACGATGGACAGAATCTCCTCCTCGACCTGCTCTTCGTCTTTCTTTTTAAACATAGAACTCCTTTTTTTATTTCTTCGTCCAGGCGTCGCTTCCGATCCAAAACTTTGGAAATACGATTGCGTCTTGCCTGTGACGAAAAGCTACCGTTCACGAAGATAGTTTACTTCACCGATCGCATCTCCGTCTTCGATATATATCCGCGGTACGCGGTGTGCCACATTGCAGACCAGTTCATAATTGAAGCTGTTTGCAGGCTCCGCCACTTCTTCCACGGAGATATGATTCTCTCCGTCCGTTCCGAACAGGACCACAGTATCTCCCACTTCAGCCTCCGGGATATGTGTCACATCCACCATGAACTGATCCATGCATACACGTCCGAGGATCGGTGCGTACTGTCCGTGGATCAGTACCCGTCCTTTACCGGACTGCGCTCTGGGATATCCATCCGCATAACCCGCGGATACCGTAGCCACCCGGGTCTCCCGATCCGTCACAAAGGTGTGGCCGTAACTGATCCCCGCGCCTGCCGGCAGCATTTTCACATGCGTGATCCGGCTGGTCAGCTGCATCGCCGGTGTGATCCGGATCGAATGATCCACCTCTTCCGACGGATACAGACCGTATATTACTATACCGAGGCGCATCATGTCAAATCCATTTGAATGCAGTTCCATGGCGCCTGCGCTGTTATCAATATGTCGGATACCAAGGTCATGCCCGCGGGATTCCAGTTCCTTCACAAAACGGGAGAAGTCCTCATACTGCTGATTCGCAGAGGTCTTATCCAGTTCATCTGCCCTGGCAAAATGGGTAAAGATCCCTTCTACGGACAGTCCGGGCATGGAGAACAGCTGCTCTGCGGCGTTCACTCCATCCGCATCCGTCAGGAATCCGATGCGGTGCATACCGGAATCTACTTTGATATGAACCCGTGCTTTTTTTCCCATACGTTCTGCCAGTCGGGACAGCACACGGCATTTTTCCACGTCATAAACCGCCTGGGTCACGTCATAATTGATGAGATCTTCGTACTCCGTTTCATCGGTGTAACCGAGGATCAGGATCGGCTTTGTGACGCCGTTTTTCCGTAATTCAACAGCTTCATCGATCTCCGCCACACCGAAATAATCTGCCAGATCCCCAAGTTTTTCTGCCAGGGTCACCGCACCGTGCCCGTAAGCATCCGCCTTAATGACCAGAAGCGTCTTCCTGTCCGGAGGATTCAGCGCCTGCACGGTAGTGATATTTTTCCGAATAGCTGAAAGATCGATCCTTGCCTCGATCCTGTGATAAGGTTTTACGGGTTGCATTCTCCGCCTTCTTTCCCACCTGTGGTTCATTCGTTTCCGTTTTGAACCATGTGATTCTGAATTCCTTTTATTATTCTGTATATCTTCATCCATTATACCGGCACTCAATATTGAATATTCAATATTCAATATCCGACATACAACAAATGAGGCCGGGCAAGCATGTCGCCACAGCCTCATATAGTATAGTCGAACAGAGATCATATTTCAAGAGGGGCAACGCTTTACAGCACCTCCGAAAGCGCATCGATCAGATCCCGGGCGATCACGCTGTAGGCACCAAGTTTTTTCCGGGCAGCGTCCCCTGTCAGTCCATGGACATAAACACCCAGTCGGGCCGCCTCTTCGGAGGAGAGCCCCTGGGCGATCAGCCCTGCGATCATACCGGTCAGAACATCCCCACTCCCCCCCTTGGCCATGGACTCATTTCCGGAGGAATTGAGGTAGATTCCCGGCCGGCATTTCTCTTTGGACCTACGATCTGCAGATTCCTGCACCTCGGATCCTCCGATGCTCTCTGAACCGGTGTTTCCATCCACCACCACGGTACACGCATCCTTCAAAACCACGGTTGCCCGATATCGCATTGCGATCTTCTTCGCGATCTCGACCCGTTCCTTCTTCAGTGCATCCAACGCAGAGCGCTCCGGATGCAGCGTTTCCCAGGTCAGACGTGTCATTTCCAGCATATGCGGAGTCAGAATCAGAGGTCTTTGACCTGCCGTTTCCGTGAGCCAGTCCGTATGCTCTGACAGGATATTAATGGCATCCGCATCCAGGATCACAGGACAGGTTGCTTTTCGAAGCACCGTCTCTACAAAATGCTTCGACGTGTCCGTCTGCCCCAGACCGGGACCGATGAGAATGACCGATGCCCAGCGGATATCGTCCTCCAAAACTTTCGCCGGATCACAGTCAGAGCCTTCCGTTCCTGCCACACACTGATCTTTCTCCGCTTCCGACCAAGTTGAAATGAGTGCCTCCGGAAGCATCTGTAGGATCGCATTTCGATTGTTCTCATGCGTCACGACCTTCACCAGCCCACAGCCTGTGCGAAGCGCCGCCTCTGCCGCTAAATAGGCCGCCCCGTAGATATCCTCGGATCCGGCAATGACCAGTACCCGTCCGTAGGTGCCTTTATT
>JAILAR010000100.1 GCA_024681515.1 Eubacterium sp.
AGCGGTCGAGATTAGATTCCGCGGACATTTCCGAATCCTCCAGAAACTTCCAGATGGATTCCGGACTGAGCGGCACGATATCAACACTGATCATCATATTGGCTTTCAGGTCCATCAGTTTGGAGAGTGTCTCCACCTTGATCGATCTTCCCCAATCACGGAAGAACAGAACCCGTCCAACCTTCTTATGGATCTCAAAGTCCTTCATGTGAAAATGCAGGAAGTCCGGACAGACATAGTCTCTCCAAGACGATTTTCTCTTTGTTGCTGCCGTAAGGTCAAAGTCATAGAACGGCTCATCCCCGGAGCGGTAGAAATCAAAGAAGATCCGCATGCGCTCTTTCGCATCCAGTCTTGTAAGCCCTGATCCCAGACGGCTGGCAAAACGCTTGCCAAAGCTCTTCTGGAAATCTTCAAAGGACTGCTCTGCCAGTTCCGGTGTTTTCTTGCTTATTGTTACCGTGATGAACTTCTCCTGGATCAGTCCTGCGGCTGCCGCTCTGTGGTGCCTCCTTATCGCGTTATACGCCTGCCGGAGATTGTCATACCCATCACCGACATCCGTAGGAAGTACCACAAAATCGGACTGCAGACGGCTCACATTCCGGTTGAACATGGTCAGTTTATAGGTAGATACCCGGCTGTCCAGACTGTTCAGCACATCGGAATAAGCCATAAAAAAGTCCTCCTGGTCTTCATCCGATCCGGACAGGAAGTCCACATCCTTCAGCTTATAGGTTGCCGAATAAATATCTCCCCCAAACGAAAGCATGCCGGAGGCGTACAGTCTCGCCTTCGGCATTCAGAAAAACAGGAGTACACCTGTATGGATAGCCATCTGATAAGGACAATTCAATATTCCCATACGGTTTTCCTCCGCGTCAAACCAAGGAGGAAAAAAGTATGGACGCAAAAACTAAGGAACTCGTAAGTTTTCCCATGCCCATCGATATTGAAGATGCACTGAATATGGGATTTAAACGTTCGGATATCGTTTACCGCTTGATCGGCAACCGCCGGGTCAGCTGTGTCATTGTAGAAGGCACACAGGAACAGGCAGATGATTTTCTGCGAGCGGTACGTCGTGAACAGAAATCTGAAGATCGGGAGAACCGCTGTCTGATTGCAGATGGCAAAGGTGGATGGTATACACGAATCCAAGGTAAAAAACACGAACGTACAGAGAGAAAAGACATCGAGGACCTAATCTTCGATTTCAAAAAAAGCAGGATTGCAACGATCAATAATACTTTTTCAGGGTTTATGGCCCGGCGGAAAACCGCTGTCAGCTCACGGACATGGGCAAAGGATAAACACCTTTACGAGACTTATATCCAGACCGCTGACATAAGCAACAAGCCCCTGGTAGAACTGAATTGCCAGGATGCCTACTCCTTCCTGGATCACTGTCTTACGGTTAAACCGGATATGCAGTACAAATACTGGAAGAATATCCTGATTACCCTGAATCAGTTTTTCATTGACGCAATCCAGAGTGGTATCATTTCGATGAATCCTTTTCACTCATTCCGTCCGAACAAAGATCGTTTTGTTCCCCGGAAGATCGTTCAGGATTGTGATACGATATTTTCGCCAGAGGAACTGGAACTGGTGACGCAGATAGCATTGGAAGATGCTGAAGCGAAGCACAGTTCTCTTCCTCTCGGAATACTGGTGATCAAGCACCTGGGCATCCGCGATGGGGAATTATGTGCTTTGAAATGGGGCGATATTGTAGAAAAGAAGAAGTTCTATGTTATCCATATCCAACGGGAAATGGTTTCGTGTGTAACCGAGGACGGAAAGTATACCGGTTTTGAAGTACTTAACCACTGTAAGACGCCTAAGGGAGACCGGCTCATCCCATTATCTCCAAAATGTTTGGAAGTTTTCGGACTCATCCAGAAGTATAACACTCAGAACGGAATCCCCACCGGACCAAGCGATCTTATTTTCCAGCGGATCCGGAAGGGACAGATTGAACTCTGTTCTCCCAGATGTTTTTATGGGCGGTTTGCACGGTACTGCAGGATGGCGGGGATGGATGTTGTGAAGTCACCGCACGATATGCGCCGGACATTCGTGACCATGCTGAACGATGCACAGATGAACATAAAAAAGATCCAGCAATATGCCGGACATGCATCGTTAGCACAGACCATGGACTACATTAAGCACCGTGAAGTGACCGATGAAGACCTGGAATATTTATCAACTTTGTGATCAAGAATGCAAAAAATGTTCACTAAAGTGAACATTTCGGCCTGAAATCAGCCTCTTCAAAACAGGGATTTTATCCGATAAATACTGCCATTTTTCATCTGAAAAATGCATTTATGCTAGAGGACTTTTGGTGCTTTTCGGAACACCCAAAATGCCAATGCGCCCAGTGTTTATGCGGGTTCCCGAGGTAGGTGAACACAGGTGAACACATTTTTCGATACACACAAAAAAGCGGGAACCCTTATTTTACAAGGGTTCCCAGCCTTAAAAAGGTGTGCGTGCTAGAGGATTCGAACCCCCGACCTTTTGGTCCGTAGCCAAACGCTCTATCCAGCTGAGCTAAGCACGCATCCATATGTGTTGCTTTCACAACGCATTAAATTATACATCAAACTTCGTCACAATGTCAAGCGAAATCTGCAAAGAATCCAAAGTTCTGTTTTCAACCTTTTTTACAACGACCGACAGCGTATATTCCGGTTCCTCCTTCAGTGTGATCAGAAGGAACTCCCCACTCACGTCAGGAAGGGACGGAATCTCAGATACGGCATTATAGATACCGGTTCCGGTGCATTTTACATAGGCTTCTTTGCGGGTCCAGAGCCTCCGAAAGACCTTCTGCGGGTCTTCTGCGCCCCGTACAGCCGCCTGTTCCTCTGCTGAATAGAATCTATCGGTAACCTTCAGATCCGGGTCGGATTTCGTTTCCACATCGACTCCCACCGGACAATCTGCCACGGCAACGGACACATAACCTCCAGAGTGTGAGATATTGAAATGGATCTGTCCCCCAGGCTGATCCTTCGTCACGGAAAACATGGGTTTCCCGTGCTCGTTCGTTGTCACCTCCACCGTCATCAGATCCATGTCTGCAGCATCCAGCAGGGCATGGCGAAGGAGGAGCCCTGCCGCAAGCTCCTCCTGTTTTCCGCTCTCGATCTTCATCCGGTGATAGCGCTGCGTACGCCATGCCGGAAGGGCTCGGAGATATTCCTCCGCATGCCTTGCAAGATCCTCTTTATTCACTTGATAGAGATAAACCTTTAACATGCTCTCTGCCAAAAAGACACCGGCTTATTTTGCTCTCTGATCCAGTCTGGACAGAACCTCCAGCAATACGGAAACCTCTTTCTCCTTTGCGATGTCGAAGTACATCTTGAACTTGCTTGCCTGACGTACATCGTCGTTGATGGAGATCTTGATCAGAAGGTTCCGTGCGGTCTGCATGTTCTTCACAACCAGCTCATAGTTCTTGATCAGAGTCTCATCATAGTTCAGATATCCATTTGCCATGAGGAATTTCAGACGCTCCAGCATCAGAACCTTATGGTCATACATAACATGCAGTGCACGGATATCGTAATCCGGCTCTTCCCGCTGCATCTGATCCATGATCCGCTTATATACTCTCTCATATACATCCACACCGAATGTGGTGTCAGAGAAACGGTTCCGCATCATACGGAAATGATTCTTCGTATCTTCCGAGTTCAGGTACTCCCGCAGAGTATCCCGGATCAGGGTGATATCCACATCATAGTAGGTCGTATCGGTGTTCTTCAGGATCACAAACAGACCTCTGGTTCCCTTGTAATCATCCTTGAACATGTGGTCATCCGAAGCCGTGATATCTTCATATCCTCTCTGCACATCCTTAAAGGATACGGTGTTCGTGGAATAACGATCAGTGAATGTGAAGTCGCCTACATGGAATACTTCTTTTTCAAGATCATAGCCATAAATGAACAGCTCGTGAGGGAATTTGTAATCCACTTCCACATCGGAGTCCGACAGGATCTTCGCCTCATCAAAAACGCCGTATACATAACCGTTCAGGTTGATGGTCTTGATGATGAAATCAATGATATTTCCACAGTAGCTGTCGATCTGCTCCTTGGTCAGAAGCGAAGTGATCAGATAAGGACACTCTTTCAGAGAGCTGCTGCCCGGCATGATATCCGCAAGAAGCATATCATCTCCCGTAAAGATCTCCTGAATATTATAGCAACGCAGCTGAATGTAGTTACTGAAGATCCAGCGCTTTGCATTTTCATCGTCCGACAGGATTGAGAACAATGTTGCATGCCACTGCCAGGATGTGATCATCGGTTTTGTTATGTCAAGAATCTTCTTGTTCTCCATAGTATTGCTCCCCCCTATTCCTTGTCATCCAGTTTCTTTGCGATCAGAGCCGCTACATCCCCAAAGCACTGATATCCATCCAGTGCAAGCTCATAATCCGAAAAGCTGATCTCGAACTTCTCTTCCGCTGCTACGATCAGACGGATGATGGAAATGGAGTTCACTCCATACTCAGAAACAAAATCCTTCTTAAGGTCTATATCCGTAAGTTCCGGCATCACTTCCTCAACGAGGGATATCAGTTCCTGTTCGACTTTTTCTTTTTCCATTTCAATTGCCATAATGTAACGCTCCCTTCTCCTTGCCTGCGCTTTGGCAGACATATTTTGTCTGTCCATTTTGAACAAAATTACCTATGAATATTCTACTAAATCGCAGTGGTAAAATCAACCTTTGATTTTAGATTCTCGGGTATTTTTCCCCATAAAAAACCAAAAAAAGACCGCTGCGGATCTCTCCGCTGCGGTCCCTGTTGAATCACTGTTTTTAATGCAATTGTATAATGCACTCTGACTGCTGCTTAAAGCAGGCAGAACATTAGCCCTCCGTGAAACGGATCGGATTCAGTTTGATGCCGGGGCCCATGGTAGAGGTGATGGTCACGCTCTTCAGGTACTGACCCTTGGCAGCTGACGGCTTTGCTTTTACAACGGCATACATTAAGGCTTTATAGTTGTCCACGATCTGCTCTTCGGTAAAGGATACCTTACCTACCGGAACGTGAATGATATTGGACTTGTCAAGACGATACTCGATCTTACCTGCCTTAACCTCTTCGATGGCCTTTACAACGTCCATCGTTACGGTTCCGGCCTTCGGGTTCGGCATAAGGCCCTTCGGTCCAAGGACACGGCCCAGACGTCCTACAACACCCATCATATCCGGAGTTGCGATAACAACGTCAAAGTCAAGCCAGCCTTCGTTCTGGATCTTCGGTACCAGTTCTTCACCGCCTGCATAATCAGCGCCGGCCTGAAGAGCCAGATCTACCTTTTCACCCTTTGCAAATACAAGAACCTTTACGTTCTTACCTGTACCGTGGGGGAGAACTACCGCACCACGAACCTGCTGATCTGCGTGACGTCCGTCAACACCCAGCTTCAGGTGAGCTTCTACGGTCTCATCAAACTTTGCATTTGCAGTCTTCTTCAGAATAGCAACTGCTTCTGGGAGATCGTACAGTTTGTTCTTCTCAACAAGCTTCGAAATTTCTAAATATCTTTTTCCTTTTTTCATGATTTTCCTCCCGTGGTATTATCGGAGTCCTCTGACTCCTTCCACTAAATTTCAGACTTAGTCAACAACTTCTACGCCCATGGAACGTGCGGTTCCGGCGATCATGCTCATAGCAGCCTCGATGGAAGCGGCGTTCAGATCCGGCATCTTCATTTCTGCGATCTCCTTCAGCTGAGCCTTGGTGATCTTAGCAACCTTCTTCTTATTCGGCTCGCCGGATCCGCTCTGGATCTTGCATGCCTTCTTGATAAGAACCGGTGCCGGCGGTGTCTTGGTGATGAAGCTGAAGCTTCTGTCTGCATACACGGTGATGACAACCGGGATGATCAGATCACCCTTATCAGCGGTTCTTGCGTTGAACTGCTTGGTGAACTCCTGAATATTCACTCCGTGCTGACCCAGTGCAGGACCTACCGGGGGTGCCGGAGTTGCCTTTCCTGCGGGGATCTGTAATTTGACGTAACCAGTTACTTTCTTCGCCATTTTAGCGTACCTCCTAAATGTGGTATTAGCGGGTTTTTCCCTTCCACTTATTTAACAAAATCTACAACTTTTTGATACAGTCAAGACCGATCTCCACATCCACAAGACGTTCTCCAAGCATACGTGCCTCAACGACTACGGTCTGCTTGCCGTTGATCTTCTTGATCACGCCTTCTGTTCCTTCAAATGCTCCGGAGATCAGGCGTACCTTGTCTCCTACGGCAACATCGATCTTGAAATCATCTTTCTTCACACCAAACATCCGCATCTCTTCATCAGAAAGCGGAACCGGCTCGGATCCGGGTCCTACAAAACCGGTAACACCGCTGGTGTTTCTCACAACATACCAGGTAACATCATTCATGATCATGTTCACCAGCACATAACAGGGCATGATCTTTCTATATGATACCTTACGCTTTCCGGTCTTGGTAGTTTCGACAACTTCCTGGACAGGAACCATAACCTCAAACATCTGTTCCTGAAGGCCACGGTTTCTGATGGTTGTTTCGATATCCGTTTTCACCTTATTCTCATGTCCGGAATAGGTGTGTACAACATACCAGTGCGGTTTTTGATCAGCGCCCTGCTGCTTCAGGTTCAGTGAAGCAGGTGCCTTTGCGTCCTTCTGATCCGAATCTGCATCTTCACTTTCCTCCGAAGAAGCAGCTTCGCCCGTCTGATCCTGATCTTGATCCAGAGACAGATCCTCTTCAAGCAGGCTTTCGGCATCCGCAAGCATATCCAGATCCAGATCCTGCTCCGAGGTTTCCTCGCTTGCATTCATTTCATTCATCATATCTGCCATCTGATCACCTGCCTACCAAATATAACTGAGTCCGTACTCAACAAGGAAATCGATGCCCATGGTGATCGCACCAAGAACAACAGCAGAAATAACAACCGCGGTTGTCTCACGGGCAACCCGCTTCTTATCCGGCCATGTGATCTTCTTTGCCTCGACCTTGAGTCCCTGAAACCAGCTTCTCTTCAGGGCAGGAGATGCATTTTCTTTTTTCTCTGTCTTATCTGACATTTTTGCCTCCTGTTTGTTATTATCCCTTATTTGGTTTCTTTGTGCATTGTGTGTGCCTTGCAGAACGGACAGTACTTTTTCGTTTCCATACGTTCCGGATGGTTCTTTTTCTCTTTTGTCAGATTGTAATTTCTCTGC
Source organism: Eubacterium sp. (assembly GCA_024681515.1). Classification (GTDB taxonomy): domain Bacteria; phylum Bacillota; class Clostridia; order Lachnospirales; family Lachnospiraceae; genus Eubacterium_Q. The sequence continues at coordinate 7,259 of JAILAR010000100.1, forward strand.
TTACATTCTGTACAAGCAAGTGTGATCTTTACGCGCACGAGCCTCACCTCCGATTTCTTCAGATTCTGTTTAGATTACGTTTAACAACTAAAAGCCCTGCCGGACACACGCACACTAAAAAAAGCCGCATTGACCGGCAAGGGATAATGTACCATAAACAGTAGCAATTTGTCAAGCCATACTTATAGAAGATTATGGAAGAATGCCAAGTTCCCGAACCAGCGCATCATATCCTGTTTTTCGTACCTCACCGGGGCGCATATCCTTCGGAAGGAGAAGCCCGCCCATAGAAAGTCGTTTCAGGAAAATGACGCAGCAGTCCATCGCTTCAAACATCCGTTTTATCTGATGATAACGTCCTTCCGTAAGGGTCACCTCCACCTCCGTCAGGGTGTCCTCCTCTGACACTTCCTCCGGGAAATCATCTGATGATCCCGCGGTTATCCCATGCTCCGAGATGCAGCAGTCAAACCGGTCCTTCGTCATGGATCCGAGGATCCGGAGCCCCGCCGGTGCGGTCAGGGTCTCATCCCCGATATCGATCCCCTCTTGAAACCTTTGCTCCGCATCTTCCGGAAGCCGCCCTGCCACAACCGCCCGGTAGATCTTCTCCACATGTTTCCCTGGAGCCAGCAACCGGTTACTGAGTTTTCCGTCATTCGTGATCAGGAGAAGTCCCACAGTATCACGATCCAGTCGTCCTACCGGAAAAAGATCTCTTCTTTTGGGCTCCGGGACCAGATCCACTACGGTTCTTTCTCTCCCGTCCCTGGATGCAGAGAGGATCCCTGCCGGTTTATACAGAATGTAATACGACACCGGCTCGTAAACAACTTCCTTACCGCTCACCTCAACCCTTACGCCGCTGGCTGACGTTATGTCAACCTTGTGATCCGGTGTCCGAACGAATTGTCCGTTCACGGAAACCAATCCCTGCTTTATGATCTTCCGAACCGTACTCCTTGTTCCCAATCCTGCGTCTGCCAGATATTTGTCAAGTCGGATCTGCATGGTATGACGAACCTCCGTTTAATATATCCTGATTTCTGATACAGTATTGATTTATTTATTATCACATTTTTTCCACTTTGGCAACCATCGCCCGCCTTGACAGTTTGACATTGTGGCAAGTTTTTGGCACTGTTGTACTTGAAATCCTGTCAAATTTAAGCTATCGTACAATTAACAGAACATTAGCGTGCGAAGTATTGAGAGGTGAAAGATGTTACAGAAAACCTATGAAAAAGTCAGATTACTTTTCGCCTCCGGGAATGGATACCTTCGAACCGGTGATCTTCTTGCCGCCGGGATCACAACCCTGCAGCTCCGGCGGCTGGTGGATGACGGAAGTCTGGAGCATGTAACCCACGGGGTGTACTGGTGGAAGGCCGATCACACACCGAAGCCAAAGGATCATCGGTATTACGAACTGCAGCTGGCAAACCCGAAATGCGTGATCTGCATGGACAGCGGCCTGTACCTTCAGGGATTCCTTCGGACCGAACCAAAACAGATCCGGGTAGCGACCTCGCGTACCGATCGTTCCCGAATGAGCATGAATTTTTCCGTACGAAGGCATTACTTTGCCGAACGCGTGATCATGGATTATATAACCACCGCAGACACACCGGCAGGACCCGTTCAGGTTTATACCATCGATCGATGTGTTGCGGACTGCATCCGCCTTCGAAGCAGCATGGATCCTGCTGCTTTTCAGGATATCATAAAGAAGTATCGGAAGAGAAAAGACAAGGACGTGGACGCATTTCTTGCCTATGCAAATGACATGGGGATCCAGAATGTTGCCGTATCTTTTCTCAAATGAATCAACATCTATGATCATTCAGCCATAATATGATCGTATCGCAAAATCGAGTAGGAGGGGAAATTAAATAATTTCCCCGACCTCTCACACCACCGTGCGTACCGTTCGGTACACGGCGGTTCCTTAGTTTTCACATACTTGCAGATAATAGTCAGTCATGGTCATATAGCCAAGATTGGCTATTT
>JAILAR010000101.1 GCA_024681515.1 Eubacterium sp.
ACCCGCAAAACACGAACGGCGTAGTCATTTTGCACAGCAAAATGACGAGAGCCGTGAGTGTTTTAGCAGCACATTGCACACGTAGTGTGCGTGCTGCGAATCATCAGCTGGGGGCAAAATACCTTTTGACCCCAGCATCATGTAATATTTGACACAATCGATTGCGGAAGAACTATGGTTTCATAACCGCCTCGTTAACTCTCGCAGAAAAACGGAGCACACAAATGAAAAAAAAGAACGATTCTCCGGACGCGGCTTCCAAGCCGGAAAAGAAAAAAACAAAACAGAAAAAACACTCCAACCCCCTGATCCATAAACTCCGGATAAAGTTTATCGCCATGATGATGGGGGTTGTTGTTCTGTTTCTGCTTGTGGTGTTCGGTGTACAGTACTTTTCATCCAAACGAAGCATGGAATCCGATTCCCTGGCCGCCCTGACAAATGCATTAAATACAGCCAATTTTCCCTGGACGATCCCGGGTTCGGAGCAGGACCTTTTTCCGGGAGATCTGTTCCCCGGAGGCATGGAACTTCCGGAAGATCCAAACGACCAGTCCGGATCAAAAGATTCGGATGGCGGAAAAGATATGCGCGGAGGCAAATACCAGAATCAGCGGGATGACCGCCGGATTGCAGACTTCACGAACCGGCAGGACCGTGTGGCGATCCTGATCGCATACTACAACACCGACCAGAGCGTCACCACCCGGCAGAATAACATTTTCTTTATCAGTGCCGAGGAAGACGTAACGGAGATCGTAAAGGCCGCCGTTGCGGAAGAAGAAACCAGCGGACGTCTGGTGGATCATAATCTCCGCTACATGAAGAGAACTCTGAATACCGGAACCGTGGCCGTGGCATTTGCAGACATCTCCAATGAACTGTCGCTTCTGAAAAGCGAACTGATACGCTCCATCTGGATCAGCCTGGCGGTCATCTTCGTCATGTTCCTGCTCAGCCTCTGGTTCTCCCGTCTGGCGACCCGTCCGGTAGAACGGGCATGGAATGACCAGCAACGATTTGTGGCGGATGCGTCCCACGAACTGAAAACCCCTCTGACCGTGATCCGTTCCAACACGGACATGGTAACCCGTTCTCTCGGGAATCTGTTGGCAGACAGCTCTCTCGGAATCGAGAAAGACTCGCAGGCAGCCGGAAAGCTCCGCAGAAATCTGCACCGCATGGAAAATGTTCAGGAAGAAAGCAACCGCATGAAGGAGCTGATCGGAGAACTGCTGGATGTGGCCCGGGGCGACCTCGGCCAGCATCCCGAAAGCTTCCAGGAGATCGCCTTCAGCGAGATTGTGGAAGATACCCTTCTTACCTGGGAATCCGTGTATTTTGAAGCAGGAAAAACACTCACCGGACAGATTGATCCCGAGATCACCCTTACAGGTGATCGGGCGCTGCTCCGACGTCTGGTGGGGATCCTCATTGATAACGCATTGAAATACAGCAGCGAGAAATCGGAGGTCGTAGTGACTCTCCGCCGGGAAAAGCTTCGCGGAAGCAGGAAACAGATCCATCTCTCCGTTGACAACGCAGGTACGCCTCTGACGGCTGAAGAGATCTCTCACCTCTTTGACCGGTTCTACCGGGCAGACAGCTCCCGTGAACAGATCGCCGGATACGGCCTTGGTCTCTCCATCGCACAGGGTATCGCAGAAGCACACAAAGGGCAGATCTGGGCGGAGGCCACAGAACGCGGAAACTGCTTCCACGTAGTGATGCCGTAGCAGCCATCCTCTACTCCGATGTCATTAAACCTGCATGTCATCCTGAGGCAGATTGTACAAGCATTCCGGTGCCGTACGCGCGGCAGCGCGTATGGGCAGGGAATGCGTAGAAGAGCCGAAGGATCCCCTGACTTAGCGAAGGGATTCTTCGTCGCTACGCTCCTCAGAATGACAGACTTTATTTTATCTTAATGACATTATCCTCTACTCGGTACCCACATGCAGCACATTTTCCACGCCCCGGGTCATACTCCGATGATACAGCCACAGATCAAAGAGCACCGTCAGCACCAGGATCCCACACCCCAGAAGCGTTACGGACACGCCTGCAAGCAGGTACAGTGCCACGCAGATTCCTCCGAGGGCAGCCGCAATGCCGATGGCGATGGCCATACAGAAGAAGGTATTGTAGTTCTCCCTCAGAGCCGACAAAGCATCCTCCCAGACCAGCTTGGGATTGACGCTGTCCAGCAGCATTCCCATGTAGGTTACGGCCACGGAAGCCGCAGCGGCGATCAGAATGTAAAGGATCAGCTGAAGGACCGGTACTGCTCCGTAGATCCCGAAAAACAGGAAGAAAGGTGCCGTTCCCAGGAAGCTGACCACTATGCCGATAGCGGCTTTTGCATTCCACTGGGTCCGGACAGGGACCGGCAGGAACTGCAGAACCTCGTAATGCTTCCCCTCACGTGAGAAGGCATTGGAACCGAGACTGTTCATGGCACCCATAATAAACGGCGCCGCAAAGGCCGCGATCATGACTGCCAGTGCAAAACCACTCTCTCCGTCTCCGATCCGGTCCCGAATCGCTCCCGGAGCCATATCCGTCCCGGTCATCACGCCGGCGATCACCACAAATACCGGCCAGATCCAGGTGATCAGGATACAGTTCGTAAAGAAGACCGGTGTCCGCCGGAGGATCTTCCACTCCTTTGACACATAACTTCGAAATGCACTTCTTTTCATAAGTACATTCTGCAGGGCACGGTCCGCATGGGCCGTGCTCTTCTTTCGGTGGGTTCCTTCTCCCAGGCGGCTTACGGAATTGATATAAAACCGGTCGGCAACCAACAGGAAGATTGCCAGGATCACAAGATGCAGCACCACAGACAACAGGATCGGCAGGACCGCACCGTCATTCAGGAATTCCACCAGCAGTGCATTTTCAAAGAAGACCACATTCATGATGCGGACAAAGGGGATGTCCTGGCTGGCGGCATTTACGATCCAGCTGTCCACGTCAACTTTCTTCAGTGTCGTCAGTGCCAGCGCCATCAGTGCAAAAACCACCAGCATGAAGACCACGGAGATCTTACGTACCGTATCTCTGGACTTCACGACTCTGGTAAATGCCATGAGCAGGATTCCCAGGATCGCACAGTAGAGCATGGGGATCAGAGAAAGTGTCAGTCCCAGCAGGATGGCGATGGGCCAGCGCCAGAGCGGCATGTCCGTAGCCAGGCCGAAGCCGATGGTACAGGCCAGGATCAGGATGAACTGCATGACATTTTCCATCTTATACGCAGCCGAAAACTTCGCCGCCGCGATCTCCCGTCCACGGAGGGGAAGCGGCAGAAGCCGGTCGATATCCGTCGAAAAATACAGTTCATTAAAGATCACATTGATCCCGAAGACCATGGTAAAGATCGAGATCAGATGAAACATCACCTGGATCCCAAAGGCAGAATGCCCCGCCCGAACCAGGGAGCCGGTCATCAGATAGGTAAAGAGACCACTGCCCACGGCTATGGGGATCATGATGCAGACCACCGCAAATATGGTCAGCACCAAAATCTGCACCTTTCTGCCCTTATCCTTCGGCGGATCATAGGCGATATCTTTTAAAAACACCTTTGTCAGGCGTCGGTAATTGTTCATCGTTACCTCCGAGATACGTTGTTCGCATCTGCCCGTTTCCAAATTCACATGACATCACACTTTCGATTTACGAAATCATTCTTCCTTCACAACATTCTTCCTTCACATCATTCTTCCTTCACATCATTCTTCCCTCACATCATCCTTCATAATCTCCAGGAATACCTGCTCCAGATCAGACTCCCTGTGCATGGCCTTCAGTTCGTCCAGCATTCCGTAATATCTCTGCTTCCCGTGGGAAATGATGATCACCCGGTCGCAGAGTTTCTCCGCCACCTCCAGCACATGGGTGGAGAAAAGCACGCTGTTGCCCTTATCCGCGTGCTCCCGCATCATCCGTTTCAGATTGTATGCAGACTGCGGATCCAGACCGATCATGGGTTCATCCAGGATCCATACCGCCGGATCATGCACCAGCGCTGCCACGATCATGGCTTTCTGCCGCATACCATGGGAATAACTCTGCATCCGGTCTCCCAGCACCTCCGTCATTCCGAACTGATCCGCAAAGTATGCCGTCCGCTCCTTCCGGTCCGCCTCGGATACCCCGTAAATGTCCGACATAAACCCGATGAACTCATACCCTGTCAGCTTCAGGAACATATCCGGATTATCGGAGATATAGCCGACGATCCGCTTGGCTTCCAGGGCGTCCGGCGCCATGGGGATCCCGTTGATCCGAATCTCTCCCTGATCCGGCCGGAGGATTCCCGTAAGCATCCGGATCGTGGTCGTCTTGCCGGCACCGTTTGGCCCGATGAATCCTACGATCTCCCCGTCCTGTACGGTAAAGGACAGGTCATCCACTGCCGGGGCCTTTTTCCCGTAGGTTTTTGTAACATTTTTTATCTCGATCATTTCCCGCTCCTCCGGTTTCTTAATCAATCCCTTGATTATGATATTGTATCATGAATCCCTCCCTTACATATACAGGATTTTTCTCATCGGTGCGAATTACCGACATTGAGCGTCATTGGAAATGTGCCACATTTTCTAAGCGGATTTTCTACACGATTTCATGATTTTAGGGATTTACATAACGCATTTTATGTGGTAATATACAAATGTTACGAAATTGTTACGTTTCTGATACATTTTTAAATCAAACAAATGTTGCTCCGACAGGAGCACTTCCCTTATAAGGTGGTCACAGGCCACTAACTACAGGAGGCATAACATGCGAAAATCAAAACAGGTCATCACGGCATGTCTTGTGGCAGCCCTGTTTGCGGTTCCTGCCATTCCTGCTCTCACACCTTCCAAAACGGCGGTCGTGTATGCGGACGAACAGGACGAGATCGAAGAGATCAAGGAAAAGAATGAGCAGAGAGAACGGGAGAAATCCCAGGTACAGGAAAAACTGTCGGATCTGAACATTTCCGCTGACGAGGTTCGGGACACGATCTACGAACTGGACTGCCAGATCGGGGAATGCGAGGATCGCATCGCAGACCTGACGGAGCAAAGAAATGCAGCACAGGCCAAGGTATCCATCATCAAGTCCGAGCTGCAGATGGCAAAGATCTCCAAGGAGAATCAGTACGACCGGATGATGGAACGTATCGCCTACTCTTACGAAAACGGCGAGGTCGGATATCTGAACGCCATGATGTCCATCGATGATTTCTCCAACGTTCTGAATCAGACAGAATATGTCGATCAGGTTTCCCAGTATGATCAGCGTCAGTTAACGGAGCTGATCGATATCACAAAAGAAGTTGAAGAAAAAGAAGCTCAGCTGAAGGAAGATCTGGCCGCGATCGAGAATCTGAAATCGGAAGCCGAGGACGAGCAGGTTGAGCTGGAAAACAGACAGGATGCAAAGAGAGAAAAGCTTTCCGAGTATCTGGTACTGATCGGTGATGCAGAAAGCGAGATCAGCCTGTACGACCGCCTGATCCAGGAAGGCGAGGACGAGATCGACCGTCTGGAGGCCGAGTACCGTCGGAAGCAGGAAGAAGCCAAGGAAGCTGCCAGAAGAGCTGCCGAAGAAGCGGAAAGACAGAAAAAAGAAGCTGAAGAAGCAGCCCGCCGCAAAGAAGAGGAATCCAAAAAATCCAGTTCCTCTGATTCAGGATCTTCGAGTTCAAGTTCTTCAAGCTCCGGCTCCTCAAGTTCCTCGAGTTCAAGTTCTTCAAGCAAATACGAAGAAGTAACCCCGACCTACAATCAGACCGGTTGGGTATGGCCGGTACCGTCCAGCCATCACATCACCTCCTACTTCGGAGGCAGAAGCGCTCCGACCGCCGGAGCAACCACCTACCACCGCGCAATCGATATCGGATGCAGTACCGGTGCAAATATCGTTGCCATCGCAGGCGGTACGGTCATGTACAAGAGCTACAGCAGTGCCCGCGGCTACTACATCCGCGTGGACCACGGAAACGGGATCACCTCCCTGTACCAGCATCTGTCCGGTTACGCAGGCTATGACGCCGGCGACCACGTAGATGCAGGCGATGTCATCGCCTATGCAGGAAATACCGGAATCTCCGCAGGAACCCACCTCCACATCGAGATCTGGGAAGACGGAACGCCGGTGAACCCGCTGAACTATATCGGATAATCGCACAATCGAGTAGGAGGGGAAATTAAATAATTTCCCCGACCTCTCACACCACCGTGCGTACCGTTCGGTACACGGCGGTTCCTTAGTTTTCACATACTTGCAGATAATAGTCAGTCATGGTCATATAGCCAAGATTGGCTATTT
>JAILAR010000136.1 GCA_024681515.1 Eubacterium sp.
CGTCCGTCTGCCGGTACTGCCGGAAATGTCAGCGTTGCCGGAGCAAGACCGGGAGATGTGACGCTTACGGTCACGTCCCCGGTTTCCTTCGTTGCGGCAAGGATCGCCAGCAGCTTTCCGGAGAAAAGCTTTCGGGAAGTGCACTTGTATTCGTCATAATCGGTGCTGTCGCCGTTGTCCAGGCCCGCCAGACGTGCGGGACCGGAGACGGAGACCTGCATACGGTTCCGTGCGCTTTTGACCTCGCGGCCGTTTGCGTCCAAAACCGATATCTGAATAAACTGCAGGTCCTCACCGTCGGCTTTCAGGTCGCCATATTCAGCCGAAAGACGGATGGCAGTGGGGTTTCCGAAACTGCAGGATTCATCGGTTGCGATCACATTTCCGCTTGTATCATAGGCCTCCGCACGAAGCGCGCCCTTCTGATAGGGCAGGCGGAAATGCGCCGAGAAGTCAGCGTCATGCGCCTGATCCAGATCCTTTGTACCGATCAGTTTTCGTGTTGGAGCTACCGCTGTTGTCGGAGATTCCGGCTCGAAAAACAGCGCCACCCGCGGGGCATTGGAATACACTTCCACATCGATCATCTGTCCTTCGTTGAAGTCCCAGTAAGGAGAGATATGCACGAAGGGATCCTTGCCACAGGACACCCATCCGGCCTTGATGATGTATGCCGTATCTTTCAGAAAACCGGCGGTATCGATGTGTCCGAAGAAGGAATTCTTCGAGAAATAGGGCGTGGGTTCGCCGATATAATCCCAGCCGGTCCAGATATACTGGCCTGCGCAGAACGGGCGGTCACGGTCATCCGTGATGAAACGGTGCACGCTCCGGGCGCCCCAGTTGGTGGAGCAGTTGTCCAGAGAGGAACACTGCTGATCCTCATAGGTCAGCAGCCGGTTGTTCTTCGGAAAATGATAGATTCCCCGGCTCTGCACGGTGGATGCAGTCTCACTTCCGTAGATACACCAATGCGGGAACTTTACGTGGTGTTCGTCATAGACGGATTCCAGATAATTATAGCCGGAGAGTTCGAAGACATCCTGGGTCTTCTGCGCGTTCTCCCAGGCCACGAAGTTGGAGGCAATGGTGTGATATGCATTGTGCCGCGGATCGTGCCTGCGCACGGCAGTCACCAGCCGCTCTGCGATGGAGACGGCGGAAAGGTTATTGGTGTCCGGGATCTCATTTCCGCAGGACCACATGATAACGGAGGGATGGTTCCGGTCGCGGCGGATCCAGGCTTCCACATCCCGCTCACACCAGTCATGGAAGAAGATGCCGTAGTCATTCTCTGTCTTCGGCTGCTCCCACATATCAAAAGCATCGGAATTGATGAGGATGCCCATTTCATCAGCAAGTTCCATGAGTCCAATGGCCGGAGGATTGTGGCTGGTGCGAATGGAGTTTACCCCCAGCTCTTTCAGTTTTTCAATCTGCCGGCGAGCGGCTTTTTTATTAAATGCCGCGCCCAGTGCCCCCAGATCATGATGCATGCAGGCACCATGGATCTTTACGCTTCGTCCGTTCAGGAAGAAGCCATTGTCCGGCGTGAATTCGATGGTTCGAAGACCGATCTTCTGCGTCAAAGAATCCGTTGTCTCGCCATCATGCACCAGACGGGTTTCCAGCGTATAAAGGTATGGATCCTCGATGTCCCAGCGAACGGCAGAGTTGATCGTCAAAACCTGGGTGTTGACAGTGGGAAGAACCGTATGGGACGGACCGGGTCCCGGCAAGGGATCCGGCTCTCCGACCGGATCAGCGCTCACGGACTGAAGACCGCGGGAGGAGGCAACTACCTGTCCCTCGGCGTCCCGGATGGTATGAAACATTTCGCAGGAGAGTGTCTCCGTGGAGGATATCTCTGTATCGATGATGACACGGAAGGTTCGACTTGTGGCATTCGGTTCATTTGACCGGTTGCATGCAGTGGACGATGAAGCAGTCTGTGAAGTCGGTACCGTCACACCGTCCGGCTCGCCGGAAGTCATTGCGTCCTCCGGCAGGACTTCCTCCGCGTGCACATACACGCCTCCCTCCGGAATCCGCAGAGACTCTTTCGTTAGCAGCCACACATCCCGGAAGATCCCGGCGCCGGAATACCATCGGGTATTGGGGCAGCGGTAATCCACGCAGACCAGAAGTTCATTCGCCCCCTCCCTCTGGTAGGGGGTCAGATCCACTTCAAAGGACGTATACCCATAAGGCCAGAAGAAGATCTCCTGACCGTTCAGATAGACGGTGGTGCGCATATAGACCCCTTCAAAGAAGACGGAGTTATGCTTCGATGCGTCCAGCGTAAGCACACGTGCATAGGCGCCTACGGAGGAACGGTACAGGTTATGAACGTCCGTGATCATCCAGTCATGGGGAATATCAACGGGGCGGAAGACAGCTTTTTCCGAACCGTCAGGTCCTTCAATGCTTTGGCTTGATGCCAGGTCGCGAAGCGCCGTTTCCGGTGCCATTTCGGGTGCGTATTCCGCAAATATCCAGTTATTGTTGATCAGAGTTCTCATGGTCCCTCCTTGGCATTATTCTACGGTTCTATTCTACCATACGTTCCGGGTCCGTCTACATGGAAAATCGGTGCGGTTGTGCCGGAAAAACGCATGAAATCATTGCACCCCATGTGGGATTATAGTATAATAAACTTGGTATTTTCTGTACTTTGGGGGGCGTATGAAGAGATATAAATACAATCCAATTGAATTCTCATTACTGGAGCAAAGCCCTGTGCCGTATGCGATCTATCAGTTCGTTGATCAGCGGGTGGTTACCATTGCCTTGTCTGCTGGTTTTATGGAACTTTTCGGTTGTGATGACCGGGAGGCAGCGTATGATCTGATGGATAACAATATGTACCGCGATGTCCATCCGGATGATGTGGCACGGATTGAAAAGGAAGCCCTGTTTTTTGCTGCGGAAGACGGAGATTATAATGTGATCTACCGTTCCAAGAAGATTGGTGAATACCGGGTGATCCACGCAAAAGGCAGACACATCTATCCGGAGGACGGGGTACGTCTTGCCATGGTCTGGTATACGGACGAGGGGGCCTATATCGGATCGGGCGACGTTCAAGAGGATCTCCTGACCAGGGAGTTCAGCGTCTCACTGCAGGAGTCAAGCATGCATCGGAAGTCGAACTACGACTTCCTGACGGGCCTGCCGAATATGACTTATTTCTTTGAACTGGTCAAACCGCTCAAGGATCAGGCTGCAAGCAGCGGAAAGCGGTATGCTCTTTGTTTCGCGAATCTGAACGGTATGAAGTACTACAACAAGAAATTCGGCTTTGCGGAAGGAGATAAGCTTCTCCGTCTGTTCGCGGATCTTCTGGTAAAATACTTCGGAAGTGAGCATTCCTGCCGGATCGCCCAGGACAATTATGTATTCTTTTCCTACACGGACGGGTTGGATCGAACTCTGGAAAGCCTCTTCATGGAATTTGAGGTCATGACCGGTAAGCGCGGCGTATCCGTGCGCGTAGGCATTTATCCAAGTGATATGGGCTATATAGATACCAGTCTTGCCTGTGACCGGGCCCGGTATGCATGTAACACCATTAAGAATGCAAGCTGTTCCGCAAGCGTAAAGTTTGATAAATCCATGCTGGAGTATGAGACCAATCGACAGTATGTGATCGATCATCTGGATCAGGCCATCGAAGAGGGCTGGCTCCAGGCGTATTTTCAGCCCCTTGTGCGGACGGCAAATGGCCGTGTCTGCGATGAGGAGGCGCTGGCCCGGTGGATCGATCCCGTGAAGGGGATGCTGTCCCCGGCAGAATTCATTCCGGTGCTGGAGGACGCCAAGCTGATCTACAAGGTGGATCTGCACATGGTAGACCTCATTATAAAGAAGCTCAAAGCGCAGGCGCAGATGGGACTCTACCTGGTTCCGAATTCGGTGAACCTGTCCCGGACGGATTTTGATGCCTGCGATATGGTAGAAGAGATCTGCAAAAAAATGGATGCGGCGGGAGTTCCGCGGCGGCTGCTCACCATCGAGATCACGGAAAGCGTGCTGGGAAGTGATTTTGATTTCATGAAGAAACAGGTGGAGCGATTCCGGAGCCAGGGCTTCCAGGTTTGGATGGATGACTTCGGAAGCGGATATTCTTCATTGGACGTGCTGCAGAGTATTCAGTTTGATGTGATCAAGCTGGATATGCGGTTTATGAAGCAGTTTAACAATGACGAGAAGAGCCGCGTGATCATCACGGAACTGATGCGGATGGCGCTGGGACTCGGGATCGAGACGGTTTCCGAGGGCGTGGAGCGTCAGGATCAGGTGGATTTCCTGTCCCGGGTCGGATGTACGAAGATTCAGGGGTATTATTACTGCAAACCCATTTCCATGGAGGGGATCTTTGAGCGGTATGAGAAGGGAACCCAGATCGGCTTTGAGAATCCGGAAGAATCCGAGTATTTTGAAGCCATCGGACGGATCAATCTGTATGATGCCGTGGCGCTGACCAGAGAAGAGCAGGGTTCTATGGGGCAGTATTTCAATACTCTGCCCATGGCTGTGGTGGGGATCGATGATACGTTCCTCAAGGTGATCCGCTGTAACGAGTCCTATCGTGAGTACCTGATGAGCACGTTTCATCAGGACGATGTGGATTCACCTGTTCCCTATGCAATCTTCCTGGATGGCTTCGGTTCCGCGTTTGCAAAGGCACTGAAGAGATGTGCCGATACCGGAGAAAGGGTATTCCTGGATGAACGCCTGGGAAGTGATTCCACGATCCGCGCCTTTATCCGTCGGATCGATTACAATCCGGTGACAGGCGTGACGGCCTGCGGTGTTGTGATCCTGGGCATTTCCCACGATACCGGGCAGGGCGTGACCTATTCGGACGTTGCAAACAGTCTGTCTACGGACTATATCCATATGTATTATGTAAACCTCGAAACGGAAAACTTCATTGAGTATACGCCGGATCCTTCGGCGGATGCGCTGGTGGTGGAACGGCGTGGGACCGACTTTTTTGCGGCCAGCCGAAGGGATGCCATGCAGTATATTTATCCGGAGGATGCGAAACATTTTGCCGAAGTATTCCATAAGGAGAATATCCTGCGTAATCTGGATGAAAACGGATCCTTTACCTGTACCTATCGTCTGCTGGTGAACGGTGCGCCGGTTTATGTGCATATGAAGGTTGTGCGAATGAGCAATAATGATAACTATATCATTATCGGTGTCAGCAACATCGATGCGCAGATGCAGGCCCAGAAGCATCTGGAACGGCTGCGTGAGGAACGTATCTCCTATGCGAGGATCGCGGCCCTGACCGGTAATTATATTGTGATCTACATTGTGGATCCGAAGACCGGACACTTCGAAGAATATGACGCGACTACGGAGTTTGACGAGCTGAAAATCGCCAAGGGAGGGGATGACTTCTTCGCGGCTTCCAGAGAGGAGACCCTGCGGATCATCTGCCCGGAGGACCTTCCGCTCTTTGAGCAGTTTTTCACGAAAGAGAAGATGATCGAGGAGATCGAAGAGAACGGTGTCTTTATGATGATCTATCGGTTGATGATCAATGGAAAACCCAACTTTATCAATCTCAAGGCTGCAATGGTCCAGGAAGTGGACGGACCGAAGCTGGTGGTCGGTGTCAGTGATATCGATTCGCAGATCCGTCGGGATATGGAATATAAAGTGATCCATAAAATGCCGGAATAACCTGACATGTCATCCTGAGCAGGCGATCATGCCATCCTGAGCAAAGCGAAGGATCCCATCACTTAAGTTAGTGACGGGATCCTTTTTATTTTCGGGATTATATATTTTAGTTGAATCCTTCCCTTGCCGCATAGGTGGTATGCAGCAGCTTGTGAGCCTTATGTGTGTTCGGTGCTCCCAGGAACTTGTCATAGAGCTCGATGATCTGCGGGTTGTTGTGGGACTGACGTACCGTCTGCCGCTCATCCTCGGAGTAGAGTGCCTTTGCACGTTTCTCCTTATAGGTATCGATGATGTCATCGTCCTCGTTGGGCAGGAAGCAGGGCCGTACATAGGGCTGGCCGCCGCCGTTGATACATCCGCCCGGGCAGCCCATGATCTCGATGAAATGATATTTGGACTTGCCTGCTTTGATCTCTTCCAGCAGAACCTTTGCGGATTTCATGCCGGAAGCGATGGCTACATTCACTGTGGTACCGTTAATGTCCAGTGATGCCTCGCGGATACCTGCCTCATGGCCGCGCACTTCTTCAAAGGTGATGGTATCCTTCTCCTTGCCGGTGAGCTTGAAGTATACGGTACGGAGAGCAGCCTCCATAACGCCGCCGGTAACACCGAAGATGACGCCTGCACCGGAGTAATCGCCCATGATGTCCGGATCCCAGTCTTCCTCGGGAAGACGGGTGAACATGATACCGCTTCGCTTGATCATCTTTGCCAGCTCACGGGTGGTGATGACTGCATCCACATCCGGGAGACCGTTTACCTGAAGCTGCTCACGCTGACGCTCGAACTTCTTTGCCACGCAGGGCATAACGGATACCACGAAGATGTCCTTCGGATCGATGCCTTTCTGCTCAGCCCACCAGGACTTGATGATAGCGCCCTGCATCTCGTGAGGAGACTTGCAGGAGGACAGATGGGGAAGCAGATCCCCGTAATTATATTCTGCATAGTTGATCCATCCCGGAGAACAGGAGGTGATCATGGGAAGAACGCCACCGTTCTGCATCCGGCTGATGAGCTCATGGCCTTCTTCCATGATGGTCAGGTCCGCACCGAAATTCACATCGTAAACCTTCTCAAAGCCCAGACGACGCAGAGCTGCGATCATCTTACCGGTTACCGGTGTTCCTACCGGATAACCGAATTCTTCGCCCAGGGCTGCACGAACGGCCGGAGCTACCTGTACGATCACATGATTGCCGCTCCGCATTGCCTCGTCCACCAGATCGATCTCGGAATGCTCCATCAGCGCACCGGTGGGGCAGACATTTACGCACTGACCGCACTGGATACAGGGAGAATCCGCGAAACTGCGGTTCTCTGCCGGAGATACCACGGTGTTGAAGCCGCGGTTCTCAAAGCCCAGGATTCCCAGTCCGTGTGCATTCTGGCAGCGTGCCACGCAGCGGCCGCAGAGGATACATTTGGAAGTGTCCCGTACCAGACCCGGAGCCAGACGGTCCACATAGGTCTTGCTGTGCATGCCTGCAAAGGCATCGTCTCTTGCGCCGGTGAGCTTGGCTACGTTCAGCAGCTCACAGTATTCATTTTTCTCACACTGCTGACAGTTCTTGTTGTGGTTGGAGAGCAGCAGTTCAACGCTCTCGCGGCGTGCCTCAACGGCAGTGGGAGAGGAGATGCGGACTTCCATGCCCTCGGATACCGGGTAAACGCAGCTGGCAACCAGTCCTCTGGCGCCGGTAGCCTCTACCAGGCAGACACGGCAGGAGCCCAGGTTGCACTCGCCGTGGTTGAAGGTGCAGAGTGACGGGATCTCGTATCCGCAGGACTTTGCAGCTTCCAGTATGGTCATGCCTTCCTCTACCTCGTAGGGAATGCCTTCGATTTTGATATTGATCTTTGCCATATTTCTGTCCCCCTTCCTTTACTGCTTCGAGATCGCACGCATACGGCAGGTGCTGATGCAGGCGCCGCACTTGATGCACTTCGAAGTGTCGATGGTGTAGGAGGGCAGCTTGTGGCCTTCCGGTGTATAGTCCGTCTTCTGGATCGCATTTACCGGACAACCCCTTGCGCAGAGGCCGCAGCCCACGCATTTGTTCTTGTCGATTACGTATTCCATCAGGTTCTTGCAGACATGGGACGGACACTTCTTATCACGGATGTGCGCGATGTATTCGTCACGGAAATGTGTCAGCGTGGATGTGACCGGATTGGCAGCCGTCTGACCCAATGCGCAGAGCGAATTGGCCTTTACGGTCTTTGCCAGCTCTTCCAGCTGATCCAGATCCTTCATGGTGCCCTTGCCCTCGGTGATCCGTGTCAGGATCTCCAGCATACGCTTGGTACCGATCCGGCAGGGGGAGCATTTGCCGCAGGATTCATCGCAGATGAATTCCATGTAGAACTTGGCAACGTCTACCATACAGTTATCCTCGTCCATGACGATGGCACCGCCGGAACCCATCATGGAGCCCTTGGCTACCAGATTGTCGAAGTCGATGGGCTCATCCAGGAATTCCTCGGTAAGACATCCGCCGGAGGGACCGCCGGTCTGGATGGCCTTGAATTTCTTGCCGCCCGGGATACCGCCGCCGATATCATAGATCAGCTCGCGGAGGGTCGTTCCCATGGGAACCTCCACAAGACCTACGTTATTGACCTTACCGCCGAGAGCAAATACCTTGGTACCCTTGGACTTCTCGGTTCCCACCTTTGCAAATTCCTCTGCGCCTTCCCGAAGAATGAAGGGGATGCAGGCCAGTGTCTCCACGTTATTGATGATGGTCGGCTTCTCCCAGAGACCCTTCACTGCCGGGAACGGCGGACGGGGACGGGGCATGCCGCGCTTTCCTTCGATGGAATTCAGAAGCGCAGTTTCCTCACCGCAGACGAAAGCACCGGCGCCGAGGCGAAGATGACAGTCGAAAGAGAAGTCGGTTCCAAGAATGTTCTCACCAAGAAGGCCGTCTTTTCTTGCCTGCTGGATCGCGTTGCGAAGACGATTCACGGCGATGGGGTACTCTGCACGGACATAGAAATAGCCTTCTTTTGCGCCGATGGCATAGCCGGCGATCATCATACCTTCGATGACTGCCAGCGGATTTCCTTCGAGGATGCTTCGATCCATGAACGCACCCGGATCACCCTCGTCACCGTTGCAGACAACATACTTTTCGTCACTTTCCACGTTACGTGCAAACTGCCATTTCCGTCCGGAGGGGAATCCTGCGCCGCCGCGTCCGCGGATGCCGGAAGCCAGAACTTCGTCGATGACCTCCTGCGGGGTCATGGAGAGAGCGCGCTTTAAGCCCTGGAATGCACCGGAACCCAGTGCTTCATTCAGGTCTTCGGGATTGATCTCGCCGCAGCTGTGAAGAGCTACACGGCGCTGTTTCTTATAGAAATTGATATCCTCCTGCTTTTTGACCTTCTCGCCGGTGGCGGTGTCTACATAGAGCAGGCGGTATACCACCGTATGGTTAACGATGTCGGTATGGATGATCTCGTCTACGTCCTCCACCTTGACCAGACGATAGAGTGTATCTTCGGGATAGATCTTAACGAACGGACCCTGGGAACAGAAGCCGAAGCAACCGACGATATTTACCGTTACCTGATCGTCCAGGCCTTCTGCCTTCAGGATCTTTTCAAAGCGTTCCTTGATCTCCATGGAATTGTTGGAGAGACAGCCGGTACCGCCGCAGAGCACGATGTGACGCTTGCCGTCCGCACCGCTGAACTTGTCGTCCATGGCTTTTGTACAGGACGCAATGGAGCTTTCCAGAGTTTTGATATCTTTGATCATGCGTTTGCTCCTTTCTCTGCATCCTGGTAGGAAGCTACGATGTCATGCACCTGGTTTACGGATACCTTCGGGTATACCTTTCCGTTGATGCTGACCGCCGGAGCGATACCGCAGGCTCCGATGCAGCGGAGCGCGTCGATGGTAAAGAGTCCGTCCTCCGTGGTCTGTCCGGGGCCGACGCCCAGCAGCTCGGAGAACTTGTCGATCACCTGCTGTGCACCCTTGACGTAGCAAGCGGTTCCCAGGCAGCAGCCGATGACATATTTTCCCTTTGGTTTAAGTGAGAAGAAGGAGTAGAATGTGACTACTCCGTAGATCTCTGCTACAGAGATTCCGGTCTTTTCGGAGACGACCTCCTGGACCTCCAGCGGGATGTATCCATATTCGTTCTGGATATCGCTGAGGATCATCATGAGAGGGGTCTTCTCGTCCTTATAACGGTCGCAGATCTCTCGGATCCTTGCCGCAGCGGCGGCATTTAACTTCCCCATAGGTTTCCCTCCTGAAATATAGAATAAGACACATCTATCATACCAAAAAAGAGGGTATTTCACAAGGAAAAATAAGGTGCCCGGGCAAAAAAATAAGCTGCCGGGCATTCCGCCTGACAGCTTATTTGATTTGGTTTTAATTTAGTTTACGATACCTGGTTTCTGATATTTAATTGTTTTCCAGATTGTCATAATCATACTCTTCGTATCCGGGCATTCCGGGGAACGGCATTGTGAATACCTGTGTTACATCACTGGAGATCACGCCTGCATCAACCAGAGCCTGATAGAACGGCTTGCCTGTGACATCGGTGTGGAACCAGCATTCCATCGTATCCAGAGCGATCAGAGCCTTGTAGTTGGATCCGTCAACCGAGAAGGTCATCTTTTCGTCGGTAACTGCGAACTTGGAGAAGGTGGAGTTGCCGATCTTTACCTTGTAGTTGTAATTTGCTCCGTCTGCAAGTCCGACTACGCTGAGAGCGTTGAACAGCTTCTGTGTGGAACCGGAACCGGTTACAACGACTTTCTTGGTCTTGCATCTTGCCACATATTCAACCAGCGGTTCGTCGTCGATGGCGATGTAATCACCATTGGTTTCATCTTCAACGTGCTTGATGGTCTTTGCAACGCCGTCCACATACATTACCTTGGTGGTGCCGGGCTCAGTAGCCATGGTCAGGAACAGATCCATATCCTCGGCTGCATCCTTCTTGTTCTTATCCGTAATGGTGAACTCGATGCTTCCTTCGATGGTAGCGGAAGGAACAACATGTGTCTGAGCTTTCGGATTACCGCTGGAGTCAAATGAGAAGACCGTACTGTCAATCCACTTGATGGTCCATACGTCTAAATATCCTTTTTCATCAAAATGGTAGATCTTGGTAGCAATCTTGAACCAGCCGTCTTTTACATATTCGCCGGACTTACCGCTCTTGCCGTACCACCATTTGCCGTCTTTGGTCTGATGCCAGCCATAGCCCGAATCGACCATCTTACCGCTCTTGGCAAACTTGTAGCCACCGAAGAACTGATCGGTGATCAGATAACCGTCTGCGTCAAAGTAGTACCAGTCACCGTCGATCTTCTGCCACTTCTTCTTTGCGCACCAATCGCCATACCCGTACATCCACTTGCCATCTGTGTTGATCCATTTGGCCTTCGTCTTAACGCCGTCCCAGTAGCCGTTGGCTCTGATCCAGTAACCGTTGATCCATTCCTTCTCAGCATAGGAACCGTCGCTGAATCTGTACCAGTAACCCTTCTTGCTGTTTACCCATTTTCCGCTTACCTTTGCCTCAGATCCGAAAGCGGGAGCTAAGGACGCTGCTGCAAGAACAGCGGCAAGCGCAACATACTTGAACTGTTTCTTCATTTCATAATCCTCCTGTGTAATATTTGCTCATTTTTTCATGGATCTGTATTCCATGAAGCGATGAATCTACCCTACTACTAAACAAGATATTATCACTGTACGGGAAGAAAAACAACAGGTTGTTCCCAAAGAAATTGTATAAAAATCGAATAACTAAGATCAATATCTGTATAAAACAGCAGAATCCTGACATATTATAATAGTTATAATTGCGTATTTTGATGAGATGAGTTAAAATAAACTCTGTGTGGCTAAGTCACGGAATTATGAAGTTTCGGATACATGACAAGAGGAACGAGCATGAGAAATAAGAAATATCCCTATTATGAGAATCCTGAGATCCGCGACCTGAAAGATCTTCTGGCGGTTAAAGCAGAGGCACATCCGGATAAGTCTGCCTTTATCTATCCCGTGAAGGGCGGCGAGATGAACAAGGACTATATTGATCTTTACAATGATGTAAATGCTTTGGGTACCTGGATGTATGCGCGGAAGCTGCAGGGGAAAAATATCGCCATCATCGGTGAGAACTCCTACGAATGGATCGTAACATTTCTTGCGGCAGTCTGCGGCGGTCTGGTTGCAGTTGCCATCGATAAGGGGCTTCCGGAGGATGAGATCCAGGAGCTGCTGAAAAAAGGAAAATGCGATGCGGTCATGGTCAGCGGCTCCTGCAGATCCAAGATCCGGAAAAAATCCGGACGAAGGATCTACTGCATGGATGATTTTGAGGCGTATCTTGACGAAGGCCGCGGCCAGCTGAACAAGGGGAAGACCGATTATAAAAAATACAATGTGCAGCCGGACAGAACGGCGGCGATCCTCTTTACTTCGGGTACCTCCGGTTTCAGCAAGGGTGTGGAACTGACGAATAAGAATATCGCCTTCGAAATCAACAATACCTGCAAGTTGTTCCGCCTGGAAGGAAATGTTCTTGCGGTACTTCCGTTCCATCATGCTTTCGGACTGATCGTCGGTATCATGATGGTGCTTTACCATGGGCAGACGGTCTTTATCAATAAGAGCCTGAAATTGGTGAAGAATAACATGGAGGAATTCCAACCTCAGACCATGTTTCTGGTTCCGCTTTTTGTGGAATTCTTCCATCGTCAGATCTGGGCGGAGATCCGGAAGCGCGGCAAGGAGAAAGCGTTCCGAACTCTGATGAAGAGTACCAACGCCATCCGGAAGATCGGTATCGATGTACGAAAACTGACCTACGATTCCATCCGCAAGGTGTTCGGCGGAAATCTGCAGTATATCATCTGCGGTGGAGCACCGTTGGATCCCATGTATGTACAGGAATTCCGAACCTGGGGGATCGAGATCCTGAACGGTTACGGAACTACGGAGTGTTCGCCTTGTACGGCAGTGAACCGTCCGTTCCATCATCTGGACGGATCCGTGGGACAGATCGTTCCGGGAGTCGACGCACGGATCACGGATGAGGGAGAAGTGGTCTTCCGCGGAGATCTGGTCATGAAAGGGTACTACAACGATCCGGAAGCTACGGATCTGGTACTGAAGGATGGCTGGTATCATACGGGCGATCTCGGATACATTACGGATGACGGCTTTATCATGCTGACGGGTCGTAAGAAGAATCTGATCATTCTGTCTAACGGAGAGAATATCTCACCGGAGGAACTGGAAATGGATCTGGCCAGGGACGATGCGGTGCAGGAAGTTCTGGTTTATGATGAGCAGTCGAAGATCATAGCGGAGATCTTCCCGGTGGAAGAGCATTTGGGAGATCAGGAATACTTCGACGCCCTGAAGGATAAGGTAAATAAGGGACGGCCGCTGTACAAGCAGATCGTCCGTGTAAAACTCAGGGATGAGGAATTCATCAAGAATGCCAGCATGAAGATCGTGCGGCATAAAAACATTTTCCCGACGGCCGGTAATTCCGGGTCAAATATCGGCTCCAATATCGGCTCCAATATCGAAGAGTAGATAAAGGATCAGATACAAAATCAATTCAAACAATAAACTCGGAGGACATGAAATGTTAGTTCTTTTTACGGATACCGATACGGATCTTACACCGCAGGAAGCGGAAGAACTCGGATATCGGATGATCAGCATGCCCTATTCCATCAGTGGGACAGAGACCTATCCATATGTGGATTTTCAGGACTTTGATTCCCACGGGTTTTATCAGCAGCTGAGAGAGGGAACACTGCCTTCTACCAGCGCCATCAATCCCATGAACTATATGGAGTATTTTGAACCGGTATTTGCGGAGGGAAATGATATCCTGTATGTGCATTTCTCCCGGGCCATGTCGGCAACCTTTGCGGCCATGGATCAGGCGGTGGAAGAGCTGAGGGTAAAGTACCCGCAGCGGAAGTTTTATACCGTTGACACGAAGGGGATCACCATCGGCAGCCTGAATATCGTGAAGGAGATCGGAGATCTTTACAAAGCTGGGAAGGATATAAACGAGATCCTGGCCTGGGCAAAGGAGGAAGTGGATCGCTTTGCGGTTTACTTCTTTGCGGACAATCTGACCTTCTTCCGCCGCAGCGGACGGGTGTCCGGTATGGCAGGTGTCATGGGAAATATGATCGGTGTACGTCCCATCATCCACATGGATGAGAACGGAAAGATGGTCAGCATCGGAAAAGAACGGGGACGGATCAACGCCATCGAGCGTCTGGTCGCTTATGTGGAGGAACTTGCGGATGATATCTACAGCCACAGGGTGATCGTGGCACATGCAGATGCTCCGGAGCTGGCGAAGAAGCTGGCGGATCTTCTGATCGAAAAATTCGGTGTGAAGCTTCGGATCGAGATCACCGTTGTCAATCCGACCGCCGGAAGTCACTGCGGTCCGGATACGGTGGGCGTCAGCTTCCATGCAAAACACAGATAGAAATGATAGGGATAAAAGCCTGGTTCTGCGAATGGTTGACCGTCGCGGGCTCCGGGCTTTTGCGCGTAAAATGAGGCATGGCTCAAAAACGGAATAGGTAATATGAACCGAGGGGGAGCATATGATCAAGATCAGAGAGGTGAAGACGAAGAAGGAACAACGCGCATTTGTGCATTTTCCTCTAAAACTGTATAAAGGAAACGAATACTATGTGCCCATGTTCTACGGCGGCGAATTCGATATTTTCGATCCGGAGTATCCGTTCAACAAAGTATGCGATACTGCATGCTTCCTGGCTTTGAAGGACGGAGAGGTGGTAGGACGGATCCAGGGCATCATCCAACGGGAAGCAAACGAAAAATGGGGACAGAAACGTGTCCGTTTCACCCGTTTCGATGCCATTGACGATGTGAATGTTGCAGCGGCTCTCTTTCAGCGTTTGGAGCGCTGGGCCCGGGAGAAGGGGATGGAGGAACTGGTCGGTCCTCTCGGTTATTCGGATCTGGAACGGGAAGGTCTCTTAGTGGAAGGCTTTGACCAGCCCCAGACCTTTGAGGAGCAGTACAATTACCCGTATTATCAGAAATTACTCGAGGCATATGGTTTCGAGAAGGATGCGGACTGGCTGGAGTTCCAGCTCCGCGCACCGGAGGAGCGTGCGGATCAGCTGGTGGAGATCAGCAGGCGCCTTCTGGATCGTTTCGGTCTGGAACTGGTTCAGGCGAAGTCCAATCAGGAAATAATCGATGATCACATCCATGGTGTGTTCAAGATCGTAGAGACGGCGTATTCCAAACTGTATGGAACCATGCCGCTGAATGAGGAGATCATCGATAATTACATCAAGGATTTTAATCTGATCGTCCGGCCCCAGGATCTGGTGATGCTGTATGACAGGAACCGTCAGATGGTTGCATTTGCCCTTATGTTCCCGTCCATCTCGGAGGCGGTCCAAAAATCCAACGGACACATCACGCCGATGTTCCTGAAGCGGTTCCTGCAGGATAAAAAACATCCGAAGGTAATGGATCTGGGACTCATCGGCGTTCTTCCGGAGTATGAGGCAAAGGGCGTGGTCATGGTGATGATCGGACTGCTGGTGAATCTGCTCATTGAGAGTGATCTGGATCATCTGGAGACGAATCTGATCCTGGAAAATAACTATAATATGCTGAACATCCTGAAGCATTTCGATAAGCGGCAGAATAAGCGGAGACGCGTGTTCAAAAAGAGGATTGAAAAATAAACAGAAACAGGAAACGGATGACCAT
The DNA here is from genome assembly GCA_024681515.1 of Eubacterium sp. Classification (GTDB taxonomy): domain Bacteria; phylum Bacillota; class Clostridia; order Lachnospirales; family Lachnospiraceae; genus Eubacterium_Q. The sequence goes on from JAILAR010000136.1 coordinate 15,491, forward strand.
GAACTATACGGAATACAAATATATCGACGGAGAAATGTTTGAGATCTTCCTTCTGGGTGGAGCGGCCTGGCTGAAGGCCAATATCCAGAAGGTCAATGATCTGAACGTTTTCCCGATCCCGGACGGGGATACCGGGGATAATATGTATCTGACGATTTTAGGTGGTATCCGGGAGATGCAGAGGGAGGATAGTCCGCTTCTCTGGCGGAAGGCGGAGGCACTTTCCAGAGGAATGCTGCTGGCAGCCCGGGGCAACAGCGGCGTCATCCTGTCCCAGCTTTTTGCCGGGCTTTGTGCAGCACTTCGGGAGAAGGAACGTGTGACACTTCAGGAGCTGACGGAGGCCTTTAATGCAGGGGTGGAACGGGCGTATGAGACTGTGGTAACGCCGGTGGAGGGGACCATTCTTACGGTGGCCCGGGAATCCACACAGCTGCTTCGTTTCTCGGATGAGGATACGACGCTGGGAGAGTACGCGGATTATATGCTGGAGGTCATGCATGATTCGCTGGCCAATACTCCGGAACTTCTGGATGTTCTGAAGGAGGCCGGCGTGGTTGACAGCGGCGGCGCGGGACTCTATATGATCGCAGAGGGTGTTGCAGGCGTGGTCAACGGGGAGAAGAAAGCCGTACAGTCTTCTGCAGAGGAGAGCGGTGTGGCGGCAGAACCTGCCGCAGCGGCCCCGAAGATGGATCTGTCGCTTTTTACCGCGGACAGCAGGCTGGAGTTCGGCTACTGTACGGAATTCCTGCTCCGGCTGATGCATGCGAAGACCGATGTGGAGCATTTTGATGAAAAGGTGATCATCGATTATCTGTCCACCATCGGAGATTCCATCGTATGCTTCAAGGATGACACTATCGTGAAGGTGCATGTGCATACCATGACGCCCTCAAAGGCCATGGAGTTCTGCCAGCAGTTCGGTGAATTCCTGACGCTTAAGATCGAAAATATGATGCTGCAGCATAACAACCATGTGATCCAGCTGGCGGAGAAACAGGAGACGGCGGATCCGGCTGCGGAGGGGTCACAGGATGAGCTGCTGCTCAGGCACACTGAGAAGAGAGAGAGTTCCATCCCCGTCGTAAAAAAGAAACGCAGTAAGTACGCCACCTGTGTAGTGACCAACGGACAGGGGATCATAGACATTTTCAGGGAAATGGGTGCGGACGAGATCCTGGTGGGCGGACAGGGAAAGAACCCTTCGGCGCAGGATTTCATGGACTGCTTCGATCGGCTGAACGCAGATGCGATCTTTGTCTTCCCGAATAATGCGAATATCGTTATGGCGGCGGAACAGGCGGCTTCCCTGTATAAGGACTCGAAGGTGTACGTGATCCCTTCCAGGAGTCTGGGACAGGCCTACACGGCCATGTCCATGTTGGATATCAGTTTTGATACTGCAGAAGAGGTTCGGGACAACTTCATCGCAAATATGGAATATGCGGAAACAGGTATGGTCTGCAAGGCATGCAGGGAGTACGAGTCCATGGAGTTCACGGTCTCAGAGGATGACTATCTGGGTATATCCCGAAATCAGTTGATGTCAGCTTCAGCGGATAAGGTGGAGGCTTTGGGAGACCTCTGCGATAAGATGGGGATCGAAGACAGGGGCATCGCAACGGTGATCTACGGGGAAGGCATCACGGACGAGGATCGGGATAAGACCCGGAGACTTTTTGCGGAGAAGTGGAAGGATAAGGAGTTTTACGAGATCGAAGGTCAGCAGGAACTGTATGACATTATTGTAATTCTTGAGTGACAGGCACGAGGGGGGCTATGCTATGAAGAGTTTTGCTGTATTTACGGATTCCAGCAGCAACATCACCAGTGAGGAGATGAAACAGGCGGGGATCCGGGAGATCATTCCGTTTCACATTTACATCAATGATAAGGAATATCTGGCCAGTGGAGACTGGACATACATCAGCGCGAAGGATTATTACGAGATCATTCGAAACGGTGCAAACATGCGGTCTTCTCAGGCAACGGAAGCCCAGTATGAAGCGGCGTTCCGTGCGGCTCTGGCGGACGGGGAGGATGTGCTGTCCGTTTCCTGTACGGGGGCACTGTCCAATTCGTATAAGGAGAGCATTCGAGCTGCACAGAAGCTGCAGACAGAGTATCCGGATGCAAAGATCATCTGCATTGACAGCCACGGCTGCATGGATTCCATGGGAATGATGGTGATCGAGGCCTGCAGCAAGCGGGACCGTGGAGAGAGTATTGACGATGTGGCGGCCTGGATCGAGAAGGAGAAGGATTGCTATAATGAGGTAGGCACGGTGGACCGTCTCAGTTACCTTCGAAAGGCGGGACGTATCAGCGCATCTGCCGCATTCTTCGGCGGGGCGTTCAGTATCAAACCCATAGTCGTTTATGATGAGATTGGAAATAATGTGGCCATTGAAAAAGTTCGGGGACGGAAGACGTCCATGGAACGCACTGCCGAACTCTGTGCAGAGTACATCCGGCCGGAGGGCTGCTCAAATATCGGAATCTCCCATGCGGACTGCGAAGAAGATGCAAGGGCGCTGGGTGAGATGATCAAACAGAAGTGTAAGGAAAAGGGGATCAATACGGAGTTCCATTTCCGTTACAGCTTTGTGGAATCCGGAGTGGGTTCCTCTGTCGGTCCGGGAACGCTGATCGTGGGATTCTATGGAGATCCGCCGATGCGGACCCTTCACAGAAAGAAATAAATTTACGGGAACGGCGGAAGCAGAAAAACATGAAACAGGAGTTGTAAGATGAAGATAATCGTAGATTGCCTGGGTGGAGACAACAGCCCGGCTGCAGAGGTAGAGGGCGCGGTCCTGGCCCTGAAGAATAATAAGGATCTGCGCATCGTCCTTGTGGGGGATGAAGAGAAGATCCGTGAGATCCTTACCCGGCGGCGTGTCCGCACACCGCGGATCGAGATCGTTCATGCGCCGGAAGAGGTCACCGGAAATGACAAGCCGATCGATGCCGTTCGGCTGAAGAAGAACAGCTCCATGATCCGGGCCATCCGGATGCTCCGTGAGGACGAATCCGTGGATGCGATGGTGTCCAACGGTGCCACGGGGGTTCTGGTGGCAGCGGCGACTCTGAGGATCGGGCGGATCGAGGGCGTGCGCCGTCCTGCATTTTGTCCCATGGTACCGAATATGGCCGGCGGTCCGGTGGGGGTCTGCGACAGCGGCGCCAATGTTGATGTAACACCGGAAATGTTGCAGCAGTTTGCCATCATGGGCACACATTATATGGAGACCTTCCGGGGGATCAAGAATCCGAAGGTGGGTCTGCTGAACATCGGCAAAGAAGAAGAAAAGGGCGATGACCTGAGAAGAGAAGCCTATAAACTTCTGGAGAAAACTCCCGGGATCAACTTCTGCGGCAACATGGAAGCGAGGGAATTCTTAAACGGTGAGTTTGATCTGGTGGTAGCGGACGGCTTCTCCGGAAATGTCCTCTGTAAATGTGCGGAGGGTACCGCACTGGAAGTCCTGAAGCGCCTGAAAAGAGATATCAACTCAAAGAAGAAATATCAGCTGGGCGGTCTTCTGATGAAGAAGATGTTCCAGGAAGAAAAAGAATTCATGAACTATCTGAATTACGGCGGATGTGCACTTCTTGGTATGGAGAAGGTGATCGTAAAGGGACACGGAAGCAGTGACCGGATCGCCACGAAGGTAAGTATCGAGCAGGCGTGCATGCTGCTGAAGGGTGGGATGAACGAGAAGATCCGGGACTCCATCGCACTGTGCGATCAGGAATCATAAATCGTGGAACAGGTCATAAGAAAAAGCGCGTTTCGCGCAGGATATGATATCAAAAGTATCGATAAAGGGGAAGAGAGATGTTTGAAGAGATCAGAAATATGCTTGCAAAACAACTGAAGATCAAGGATCCGTCGGTGATCCGCCCGGATTCCAAGATCAAGGAGGAACTGGGTGCGGATTCCATCGATGTCCTGCAGATCCTTCTGACACTGGAGGAGGAGCGGGGGATCACGATCCCGGATGAGGAACTGGCAACCTTCGCCGTGGTTCAGGATGTGGTAGATTACCTGGAGAAACAGTTATAAAATGTCAGAAATCGTGAATCAGAATCAAAAACAAAACCGGGCAGAGCAGCCCGGGAAGAAGCAGGGAATGATAAAAGCCTGGATTGCTGAGGTCAGATCGGACTGGGCTTACAAGGGCTTTCGATTTAAAAACATCCTGGACCTGCGTTACCGCCATCTTTTTCTCCTTTTGTTCTGGCCGTTTTTTGTGTTCTCCTTTTTCTGGTCCGAGAAGATGGCTTTGGACAGCGGATTTACCATTGTAAAGTGTTCACTGGATGATAAGATCCCGTTCTGCGAGTATCTGGTCCTTCCGTACATCATATGGTTTCCGTTCTGGATCCTGATGGTACTCTATACCTGCGGATTTGAAGTGCCTGTTTTCATCAAACTCATGAAATACTTTATGCTGACGCTGACACTGGCACTGTTCATCTTTCTGTTCTGGCCCACAGGGCATGATATGTGGCCGAAGGAATTTCCAAGGCACAACTTTTTTACCTGGATCGTTGAACAGATCTATGGTACGGATCATCCGACCAATGTGTGTCCGTCCGAGCATGTCTCGACAGCGTTTGGAGTTGTTCTGGCGGCAAGAGAGACGAAGCATCTGTCGAGCAGGAAATGGATGATCTATTTTTGGGCGGAAGCCATTCTGGTATGTGTTTCCGTCGTGTTTATCAAGCAGCATTCCATTCTGGATGTACTGGCTGCGATCCCGGTTATTCTGATCGGATATTTCTGGGCGTTCTATCTTCCGAAGAGGGAGGAGAGAAGACGGCGGAAGAAGGAAACCGTGTAGGCTTCGACGGATCGTGGCCTACGGGAACTGTCGAAAAAAAGACCACAACCTTGAGCGCGATCGCTCGGTTGTGGTCTTTTTTCGTCTGCTGTGAACAGTACCCGGCTGATCTTTAGTCATCCTGCGGTCTTTCCAAAGCTGCATGGGTTTCGGACTCGATCATGTCTTCGCGGACGAAGGTCAGTAGATCGTCTTCCGTCATGTTCTCATCCTGAACGATACGGGTTGCCTGACGGTCGATACACCGCTCGAAGTAGTTACGAACGAGACGCGCATTTGCGAAGTTCTTGGTCTTTCCGTCAACCATGCCGCGGAGATAAGCCTCTGCCATGGTAGCGGCATTCGGGGTCAGAACGTAGTCTGTCTCCTTGCACATGTACTTGAAGATCTCCATCAGCTCGCCGGCTTCATAATCCGGGAAGTGGATATACTTGTTGAAACGGGAACGAAGACCCGGGTTGGACTCGATGAATTCCACCATTTCCTTGGTGTATCCGGCAACGATGACGATGAAGTCATCACGGTCGTCCTCCATACGCTTCAGCAGTGTGTCGACAGCTTCCTGTCCGTAGTCGCCTGACTCCTTGTTGTGGGTCAGGGAGTAAGCCTCGTCGATGAAGAGGATACCGCCGATGGCGCGGTTGATGACCTCGGTGGTCTTCATGGCAGTACCACCGGAGAAGTGGTCTACCAGTCCGGAACGGTCTACCTCGATGAAATGTCCGCGGCTTACAACGCCCAGCTGCTTGTAGATCTTTGCAAGCAGACGTGCCACGGTGGTCTTACCGGTACCGGGGTTGCCCGTGAATACCAGGTGGAAGGACATGTCGATCCGCTTCAGACCCTTCATCTCACGGAGACGGCGCACCTTGATGATGTTGACCAGATGCATAACGTCATCCTTAACGGAAGACAGTCCGGTCAGTGCCTGCAGCTCGGCAATGAGCTCGTCTAACGGCTTATCCAGCTCTTCGGATTCATCGGAGCCTCTGCGGTTTCCGCCGACACGGTTCTTACCACGGTGCAGATCCGGTCCGTCCTGTTCCTGCTTCTGGAAGTTGGCGAACTCGGAGATATCGTCCGCACGCTTTTTCATGATGTTGTAGCCGGATACGTTGACCGCATTCTTGGATACGAAACGTCCGGTCTTAGCATCGAAGGAGTTGACTCTTCCGATGTCGGCATCGCCGGTGTTGTTGAAATGCTCGGTACTCTTGTTGGAACCGGTACGTTCCATCTCCTGCATCTTGGCCTGTGCACGGGAGGAAGGAACATTAACGCCTGCATCCTTCAGTGCGTTGTTCAGGACCTCGATATGGTCGGAGAGGAGCTTCTTTGTGGTTTCATGAACCTTGTCGTAGTTCAGGAAACCGTCGCCGAGTTTCCGGAATGCATCCACGATGAATTTGGACTTTGCAACATTTCCTTCGCGCACACCGGAGTTGGGATCCAGATCTGCACGGATGAAATAAGTCAGGGATTTCGGCGGCTCCTTCAGATAGTCGTGGTCGCTGCATTTTTCTCTTACAAATTCAGCAAAACGTTCGCCGGTACGCATGCGGAGATTGGTTTCGATATACTGGATCTGATCTGCGGTTTCCGGATTGCCCGGCTCGTACAGATGTCCCAGGAAAACGATCATGTCATATCGGAGCAGGTCACGGAGCGGTGTCCGTGCGTCGTCCGGGAAGACATTTCCGTTCTTGTTGACCTCGTCTGCATACGCGATACACTCTGCGATCGTGTTCTGAAGATTTCGTATTTGCATATCTGTTGCCTCTCTATTATAGTTTTTTAGATGTTTTCTGCTGCATGTGACCCCCATCACAACAGACATAGTCATTATAGCACATTATTCCCGTTTGGTCACCGGTTTTTTGTGCTGATTTTAAATAAAAACGAGTATGAAGGATCAGCCCTTCATACTCGTCTGATATTTGCTTTAAAAATGTGTTCTTCCGACGTGGGATCACAGGTTATTCTTCCACAGTACTCTTTCCGAAATTCCCTTCGATAAGCATGTGGATCACGGCTGCCAGTGCGGCACCGATGAACGGACCTACGATGAATACCCATACACAGCTCAGTGCGTCGGTGTTACCGTTCATGGCTGCGATCAGAGCGGGGCCCAGGCTGCGGGCCGGATTTACGGAAGTGCCCGTAAGGCCGATGCCGAGGATGTGTACGCCTGTCAGAGAGAGACCGATGACCAGACCGCCGAAGGAACCGTGATTCTGGTTCTTGGAGGTGACACCGAGGATCGCAAGAACAAAGATGAATGTGAGAACGACCTCAACGAGGATTCCGGCGCCGGCATTTCCGCTTACGCCGCCCAGACCGTTGGTTCCGTATCCGCCGGTCATGTCCGTTACTTCACCCATGTTGAAGATCATGGCCAGAACGCCGCTTCCTGCGATGGCGCCGAGGCACTGGAAGAAGAGATAACCGAAGAAATCAGCCACGCTCATTCCGCCGTTCATAAGTACTGCCAGTGAAACCGCGGGGTTCACATGTCCGCCGGAAATGTTTCCGACACTGTAGGCCATGGCCACGATAGCCAGACCGAAGGCGAGAGCCGTGAGAATGTAGCCGCCGCCATTTGTTGAATCGCAGCCGACCAGCATGGCCGTGCCGCAGCCGAGGGTGACAAGGATAAATGTGCCGATGAATTCGGCGATGTACTTCCGTACGCTTTCCATAAGTACCTCCTTCTCTCTTCCCGTTTGACAACGCACATCAAAGCGGGTTATTTGATATTTTTAATTTATCACATCTGGAAAAGAAGCACAACAAAAGATTTATGTAAACGTCAAAAAAGTGAAAGTTGACGGTATTTTTTTCGGATAGTAGAATGAGGCAGTAGGATCAACTGATAGAATAATTGTTATAATTAATCAATAGAGAGAATCGGGGCGGATGCTATAGTCTGGGAATCCGCGGCATAAACAGATAAAAGGGGGAGGGCATATGGATCAGAAGAATAAAAAGATGCTGACATTTACGGCAGTCCTGCAGCCGGAGGATTACGGGCCGGTGCTGCACTGCATGATCATAAAGGCAGAAACGGAGAAGGATCATGCATGGATCCGGAGCTACCGCTTTCCCGGGGAGATCCGGGCGGTGATCCGCTCGGATGAGAAGGGGAATCCTTCGGAAAACGGAACGTACGAAGCGGTATTTCCCGTGTCGGGGCCCGAGATCGAATGGACACAGGGCTTTGTGTATGATCATATAAAAGAGAGAAATGAGTACCGTGAGTGGAAGCTCCCGGGGCTGCAGTGCACCCGTGTCGTATGTCCGATATTGGAACGGTTCACCCGAAGAAAGGCGTACACGAAATTTGACATCACGCTGGAATACATGGACTATCTTCCGGAGGCATATCATAACCGGAAAGGGGTTCGCACGACCCGCAAGGGGACACTGCCGCTGATCATCTGGCTGCATGGATTGGGAGAAGGCGGCACTGATCCGACCCTGGTGCTTCTCGGAAACCGCGTTACCGCATTGTCGGAGGTGACGGTGCAGCAGTATTTCCCTGAAAACGGTGCGGCGGTGCTGGCTCCCCAGTGTCCGACCATGTGGATGGATACGGACGGACAACAGCACTGGAAGGATGAAAACGTATTCGCATCAAACGGAAGATCCTTCTATACGGAAGTCCTGAAGGGCCTGATCCGGAAATATCTTCAGCTGCATCCGGAGATCGACCGGAGCCGGATCTATATCGGCGGGTGTTCCAACGGGGGATTCATGACACTGAATATGATGCTGGCCATGCCGGACACATTTGCGGCGGCATTTCCCATCTGTCCCGCCTATCATCAGGCGTGGATGACTCCGAAGCGGATCAGGGAGTTTGCAAAGGTTCCCATGTGGGTTACGGCTGCGGCCACGGACACGACGGTGCCGCTGCGGGACAGTGAGGGCGGTCCGGCATTTGCGGATGCCCTTAGTGAGAAAATGGGTAAGCGTAATAATTTTGTATACAGCCGCCTTCCGCAGGTAATGGGCTTTGATTCGAAGGGGCTCCCGTATGAATATTTCGGCCACTGGTCCTGGGTGCCGGTGTTGGATGACCGGGTGACAAAGGAGTTTAAGGGGGAGGAGATCCATCTCTTTGAGTGGCTGGCAGCGAAGCATCTGTAATCTTATTATCATTTTGAAAAAAGTTTTGTATTTTTTCCATAAATCCGAACTGAAGGCTCGTATCATTATCATCACACGCGAGCAAAGCACCCGGAGAGGGCAGCATGGCGAATGGTATGAATGGTATATGAGCAAGGAGGAATACCATGAAAAAGAGAACAGTAAAGCTGGCAGCGATCGCGCTGACACTGGGAATGATGATAACGGGATGCGGAAGCACAGGCGGCGGGAGCACAGCGACCGATCCGCAGCGTGCAGGAACGACCTCGGATCCGGGCAATGTGGTTGAGCCGGAGAAGCCGAATTACGGTGCGGGCATTACCAACCTTTCGGCAAACGCAGAGAAGATCGAGATTCCCGAGACACCGATGCAGGGAGTACATGGGGCAGCTCTTTCCAGGAGCGGAGAGGTGCTTCTCTCCAGGAGCATGGAGCTTGCGAATGATCCCAACGGAAATTACCTGATCAGTCCCATTTCCATACAGATGGCACTGGGTATGTGTGCCACAGGTTCGGATCCGGACAGCGCCACCAGGAAGGAACTGATGAATGTGCTCTTCCCGGGCGGTGGTGATGATCCGGCGGTGCTGAATGAAGAGATGGCTACCTTCGCCAAACGCATGATGGAGAGCAAGGATGCCAGCTGGAATGTGGCAAATTCCATCTGGGTAAATGACAACGGTCGTGTGAAACTTCGGGATACCTACATCCGAGATGCTGTAAACTATTATAAGACGGAGCTCTTCCAGGCACCCTTTGACACAAGCACCGTGGAAGCTATCAATCAGTGGGTGAAGGAGAATACCCGGGAGCGGATCCCGGAGATCCTGGAAGATCTGTCTCCTGAAGCAAGGATTGCACTGGTAAATGCTCTGGCATTTGACGGTGAGTGGGCAGTGCAGTATGAGGAAACCCAGGTGGATGAGAACGGGAAGTTCACCAATGCCAATGGGGAAGAGAAGACGGTTGCCATGCTTTACAGTCAGGAGGATCGTGCCATCAAGCTGGCAGGCGGCGTCGGTTTCATCAAGCCATACAAGGGCGGACAGTATTCCTTCGTGGGTATCCTTCCCACGGAGGGCATGAGCACAGCGGATTACATGAAGAAGATCGCTGAGGATCCCACCAGCTTCGCAGAGGCTTATCTGGCTCCGGAATATAATGATGTATATGTGACCATGCCGGAGTTCAAGGTGGAGTACGAATCCGTGCTGAACGATCTGCTGAAGAACCTGGGGGTTCAGGAAGCGTATACGGATAATGCGCATTTTCAGGCCATGGTTACGGATGACAGTTCGCCGGTGAAGATCGGTACCGTGATCCATAAGACCATGATCGAGGTGGATCGCCATGGAACGAAGGCGGCAGCCGCTACGGTAGTGACCATGGATGAGGCAGAAGCAATTCCGATGGAGGAACCCATCTTTGTGAAGCTGGATCGTCCTTTCGTCTACGCCATCGTAGACGATGCCAGCGGCGTACCGGTATTCCTGGGTGTACAGAATTCGATGGAGTAATGGAGAAACAGGATTGATCTTGCAGGAATCTGTCTTATAAAAGCACTCTTCCTGGGTAAGATCCGGAAGAGGATCCTGACGGATGCGTATCAGGTGACCGTTTCTACCGTGACGGATAAGGAACGGGTGATCCGAAGAAGTTATGGCAGTGGTTTTTATATTGAAGTGGATATCCCGGACAGCTACGGGGACCGGCGGAGACTGAAGGTATCGCAGCGGTGTTACGGTGTTCTGAAAACCGGAGACCGGGTGCTGGCCATCCGTTACAATGACGGGAACTACGGATTTTATGACTGGTTCGATATCGTAAAATGCAAGGAGTAAGCATAGATGTAATGAGAAACAGTGATCATGGTCAGAATATGACTGCGGTCACTGTTTTTTGTATGAGAGGAGGTGTATGCTTTACGCATGATAATTCACGGAGCACGTCTCAGTGCGCGAAGTGTTGAATGGAGGTCATATGAAAAGAACTCGTAAATTAGCGGCAGCGGCAATCATTCTGATCCTCTGTTTCAGTCTGGAAGGCTGCAGATATACATCTCACTGGAAAGCTACGATGTTTGTTCATACCAATACCAAACACGAGGCATCCATGTCCTTCTCTGATTTCGAGGGAACCATGGTTCATACACTGAAGAACGACAGTGATACGAAGGGACGGCTCAGATACTCGGGCAAGATCACCGCCGGCGAACTGAAAATCTACATCGACGACAACCAGTCCAAGGAAGAGAAGCGTCTTCTCTGCACCCTCCGGGCAGGAGAGGAACTTCCGGAGACGATCTATGAACCGCTCAATCAGGGAACAGTATACGTCATCGTAGAGACCAGCGGTTCCTGCGAGGACGGGCGCCTGAATTTCGAACTTGAGTGATACCGGTGATTCGTTCAAAAAACAAGTTGACACAGAGGGGAGCCGGTGCTATCATACAGTCAGTTTAATACTTCAAACCGATGAAGCGGAGATAACGGCAGTGATGCCCATACAGAGAGTCCGGGAAGGTGAGAGCCGGATTGGAAACAAGTTGTCAAATGGACCGCGGAGGGCGCAGTCAAATGAAGCTGACAGGGATGTGCGAGAGAATACGTCATGCGATCCCGGGAGCTGCAGAGTATTCTGCGACGTGAGGCAGGCGTAACGTGCCGAGGATATGTTGGTATCCTACAGAGCGTACGGCAGGTCATACAGAACGTTGATCAGAGACCGTAAAACAGGGTGGCACCGCGGATAGTGTATGATTATTCGTCCCTGGCAGAGCATTTGCTTTGCCAGGGTTTCTTTATGTTTGACTGAAAGGAGAAAAGGTATGAACATCACACCGAGTCTGGAACAGGTACGGAAGATCGCGGCTACCGGGGACTACAAGGTATGCCCGGTGAGCACGGAACTTCTGTCGGATTTTACCACACCCATTGAAACCATGCGGATCCTGAAATCCGTATCCACCCATTGTTATCTGCTGGAATCCGCCCAGGCCAGCGAGACCTGGGGCAGATACACCTTCCTGGGCTATGAGCCGAAGCTGGAGATCACATGCAGGGACGGGGAGATGAAGGTGGGAGATCTGAAATTTACCACGCAGGATCCTTCCGAAAAACTGCGGGAACTGCTGGCTGAATATCGCAGCCCCAGGATCCCGGAGCTTCCGCCTTTCACAGGCGGCCTGGTAGGCTACTTTGCCTTTGATTATCTCGGCTACAGCGAGCCCACCATCCGCAGAGAAGTGGAGGATAACGAAGAGTTTAAGGACATGGACCTGATGCTTTTCGACGAAGTCATCGCATTCGACAATGTCCGCCAGAAGATCATTCTCATGGTGAACATCAAGCTGGATGCGGTCGAGACTGAGTATGAGCGTGCCGCCCTCCGGCTGAAGGAATTAAAGGAACTTCTGATTCATGGTAAGAAGAAGGAGGAGCCGGTCAGCCGTTTGTTGGGAGAGGTAACACCCCTCTTCGACAAAGAGCATTTCTGTGAAATGGTGGAGCGGGGCAAGAGCCACATCCGCGAAGGAGATATCTTCCAGATCGTGCTTTCCAACCGTCTGTCGGCCCCCTTTGAGGGAAGCCTGCTGGATACCTACCGGATCCTTCGGACCATCAATCCGTCGCCCTACATGTTCTACTTCGCTGGAACGGATGTGGAGGTGGCAGGAGCTTCTCCGGAGACACTGGTGAAGCTGGAGGACGGAGTGCTGCACACATTTCCTCTGGCGGGGACCCGCCCCAGAGGAAAGACTCCCGAGGAGGATCAGGCGCTGGAGACGGAGCTGCTGGCAGACGAGAAGGAACTGGCGGAGCATAACATGCTGGTGGATCTGGGCAGAAATGATCTTGGACGCATCTCAAAATTCGGTACGGTACAGGTTGAAAAGCTGCATTCCATCGAGCGTTTCTCTCACGTAATGCACATCGGTTCCACGGTGCGCGGGGAGATCCGGGAGGACAAAGATGCGCTGCATGCCATCGAGTCCGTGCTTCCGGCAGGAACATTGTCCGGAGCACCGAAGATCCGGGCTTGCCAGCTCATCGGAGATCTGGAGGGCAACAAACGGGGCATTTACGGAGGCGCCATCGGATACATCGATTTCACGGGAAATATGGATACCTGTATCGCCATCCGTATCGTATACAATAAGAACGGAAAGGTATTCGTTCGGAGCGGAGCCGGCATCGTGGCGGATTCCGATCCGGAGAAGGAATACCAGGAATGCCTGAACAAGGCGAGAGCGTCTCTCACCGCATTACAAATGGCGGCGGGAATGAATGAAAATGGATCGGATGGGACATCGGAATCGAGAGAACCGGAAAGGAGGGAGAACTGAGATGATATTACTGATCGATAATTATGACAGCTTCTCCTATAACCTTTTCCAGCTGATCGGAGAACTGGATCCGGACATCAAGGTGATCCGGAATGATGAGATGACGGTAGATGAGATCCGTGCACTCGCACCGGACCGGATCATCCTTTCTCCGGGCCCCGGAAGACCGGAGGATGCAGGAATCATCATCGAGGCGGCAAAAACTTTGGGCCGGGAGATCCCGACGCTGGGCGTGTGTCTGGGACATCAGGCCATCTGCGCAGCCTTCGGAGCCACCGTGACTTACGCGAAGCAGCTGATGCACGGTAAGCAGTCGGTGGTGAAGGCGGATACGGACAGCCTGCTGTTCCGGGGATTACCGGGGACTTTCCCGGTGGCCAGATACCATTCCCTGGCAGCGGACGAGGCAACGCTGCCGAAGGAACTGAAGGTTACGGCAGTTACGGAAGATGGAGAAGTCATGGCCGTGGAGCATACCGAGTATCCCATTTACGGGGTGCAGTTCCATCCCGAATCCATCCTGACACCGGATGGGCGGAAGATGTTGGCCAACTTCCTGGGGAAGAAGGCTGTGTGAAAGAATTCTTCGCCATGCTTCACATGGCTCAGAACGACATGAGCATGTCATCCTCAGAACGATATGAGCATGTCATCCTGAGCGGCATGAAATGCCGCGAAGGATCCTGAACGGATAAAACCATGTAATAAAAGAACAAAACGAAGAAAATTTAAAAAAACGGAGGAGACACAATGATCAAGGAAGCAATCGTTAAGATCGTAAACAAGGAAGACCTGACCTATGATGAGGCCTACGCAGTCATGAACGAGATCATGAGCGGCGAGACCTCCCCCACACAGAATGCTGCATTCCTGTCGGCACTGTCCACCAAGAGTGCCCGGGCAGAGACCACGGATGAGATCGCAGGCTGCGCAGCTGCCATGCGGGATCATGCAACCAAGGTAGAGACCGGCATGGAGATCTTCGAGATCGTGGGAACCGGCGGAGACAATGCCCATACCTTCAACATTTCCACCACATCTGCGCTGGTGGCGGCGGCCGGCGGCGTAAAGGTGGCAAAGCACGGAAACCGTGCGGCATCCTCCAAATGCGGTACCGCGGACTGTCTGGAGGCACTGGGTGTGAACATCCGGCAGAGTCCGAAGCGCTGCGTGCAGCTGCTGAACGAAGTGGGTATGTGCTTCTTCTTCGCACAGAAGTATCACACCTCCATGAAGTATGTGGGCGCCATCCGTAAGGAGCTGGGCTTCCGTACCGTGTTCAATATCCTTGGCCCTCTGACGAATCCGGGAACGCCTTCCATGCAGCTGCTGGGCGTATATGATGAGTACCTTGTAGAGCCCCTGGCACAGGTTCTGGTAAGCCTGGGAGTAAAACGTGGTATGGTGGTGTATGGAATGGACAAGCTGGATGAGATCTCCATGTCCTCCCCCACAAAGGTCTGTGAGATCCGGGACGGATGGTTCCGCACCACGGTGATCACACCGGAGCAGTTCGGGCTGACCCGCTGTTCGAAGAAGGATCTGGAGGGAAGCACTCCGGAGGAGAATGCGAAGATCACCATCGGCATCCTCAGCGGTCAGAAGGGACCGAAGAGGGATGCGGTTCTGATGAATGCAGGCGCATCTCTGTACATCGCAGGCAAGGCAGAGACCATGGCGGACGGCATCAAACTTGCTGCGGAGCTTATTGATTCCGGCAAGGCACTGCAGGTACTGGGCAGGCTCATCGATGTCAGCAACCTGCCGGATGACGAAGCGTGAGTCGGGAAATATAAGCAACCGGCCGTGATTAAAGGGGTTGATATCTTCGGCTCGTCATTCTGAGCACGAAGTGCGAAGAATCCCATGACGAATATCCGGAATGGTTGATGAATGCTCGTTGAAAGGATACAGCCTATGACAATACTTGATCAACTGGCAGAATATGCCGGGATACGTGTGGAAGAGAAGAAGAGAAGCCTGCCGGAAGCGGAAGTGAGGCGGCTTGCAGAGACCTTTCCCAAGGGTGATTTCCCCTTTGAACAGGCGCTTCGGAAGGAGGACATCTCCTTTATCTGCGAATGCAAGAAGGCATCTCCCTCCAAAGGACTTATTGCACCGGATTTCCCGTATCTTTCCATCGCAAAGGAATATGAGGCAGCCGGGGCGGATGCCATTTCCGTACTGACGGAGCCAAAATGGTTCCTGGGAAATGATGAGTACCTCCGGGAGATCGCAAAGGCGGTCCACATCCCCTGCCTCAGGAAGGATTTCACCGTGGATCCCTATATGATCTATGAGGCAAAAGTGCTGGGCGCATCGGCGGTACTGCTGATCTGTTCCATCCTTTCGGAGCAGCAGCTGGCAGAGTATCATTCGATAGCGACGTCCCTGGGGCTTTCGGTGCTGGTGGAGACGCATGATGAGGCAGAGGTCGAGACGGCTCTTCGGATCGGAGCGAAGATCCTGGGAGTGAACAATCGGAATCTGAAGGACTTCACCGTGGATACGGAGAACAGCCGACGGCTGCGGGAACTGGTGCCCCCGGATGTGATCTTCGTTTCGGAGAGCGGAGTCAGCAGCCCGGAGGATGTGCAGCTGCTCCGGCAGTGCGGCGTGGACGCCGTTCTGGTGGGAGAGGCCCTGATGCGGGCAGAAGATAAGAAAAAGAGACTCCTGGAGTTGAAAGCAGGTGATACATTATGATGGAAAGCTATGTTGAGGGAAGCACGAAGATCAAGTTCTGCGGACTTCGGACTACGGAGGACGTGGAGTACGCAAATGAACTTCGTCCGGATTATGTAGGTTTTGTATTTGCAAAAAACAGCAAACGGATGGTGACGGAACGGCAGGCAGAACTCCTGAAGTCCGCTCTGGAGCCGGGCATCATCAAGGTGGGTGTCTTCGTTCGTGAGGATCCGGAGCGTATCGCCAATCTGCTGCATCATGGGACCATCGACTATGTGCAGCTTCATGGCGGTGAAGATACAGAGTACATCCGAAAGCTGAGGAAACTGACCGATCATCCCATCATTCAGGCATTTCGCGTTGATACGAAGGAAGATCTGGCAGCGGCGGAGAAGAGCGAGGCGGATTATATCCTTCTGGATTCCGGCACCGGCGGAACAGGAACAGCTTTCAACTGGGAGCTGCTGAAGGGCTTTTCACGGCCTTATTTCCTGGCAGGCGGTCTGTCCCCCGAAAATGTACGGGAGGCCATCGAAACACTGCACCCTTACGTGGTGGATGTGAGTTCCGGTATCGAAACCGACGGCAGGAAGGATCCTGCGAAGATGGAAAAGTTTATCGATGTGGTAAGAAGTACAGAAAGTGAGTAAGACAATGACAAATCCGAACGGACGCTTCGGCATTCACGGTGGGCAGTACATACCCGAAACGCTGATGAACGCCGTGATCGAGCTGGAAGAAGCATACAATCATTTTAAAAATGACCCGGAGTTTAACCGGGAACTGACGGAACTCTTCAACGAGTATGCAGGACGGCCATCCCGTCTGTACTATGCGGAGAAGATGACGAAGGATCTGGGCGGCGCAAAGATCTATCTGAAGCGTGAGGATCTGAATCACACCGGCGCGCATAAGATCAATAACGTGCTGGGCCAGGCCCTTCTTGCAAAGAAAATGGGCAAGACCCGGCTCATCGCAGAGACCGGTGCAGGGCAGCACGGCGTGGCAACTGCTACGGCAGCGGCGCTGATGGGCATGGAGTGCGTGGTGTTCATGGGCGAAGAGGATACCATCCGTCAGGCTCTGAACGTATACCGCATGCGTCTGCTGGGAGCAGAAGTGGTGCCGGTAAAGACGGGAACCCGTACCCTGAAGGACGCGGTTTCCGAGGCTATGCGGGAATGGACTTCCAGGATCGCAGACACCCATTATTGCCTGGGGTCCGTTATGGGACCCCATCCCTTCCCGACCATCGTCCGGGATTTTCAGGCGGTGATCTCAAAAGAGATCAAGGAGCAGATGATGGAGAAGGAAGGTCGCCTGCCGGATGCAGTTATTGCCTGTGTGGGCGGCGGTTCCAATGCCATCGGAAGCTTCTATCATTTCATCGAGGATAAGGGTGTGCGCCTCATCGGCTGCGAAGCGGCAGGACGGGGCATCGATACCTTTGAGACCGCGGCGACCATTGCCACAGGACGACTGGGTATCTTCCACGGTATGAAGTCTTATTTCTGCCAGGACAAGTACGGACAGATCGCGCCGGTATACTCCATCTCCGCAGGCCTGGACTATCCGGGCGTAGGACCGGAGCACGCATGGCTGCATGATACCGGGCGGGCAGAGTACGTGCCTGTAACGGATGAAGAAGCAGTGCAGGCCTTTGAATATCTGGCGAAGACGGAGGGTATCATCCCTGCCATCGAGTCGGCCCATGCAGTGGCCTATGCACGGAAGCTGGCACCGACACTGGATCCGGAGAAGATCATCGTGATCACCATTTCCGGAAGAGGCGACAAGGACTGCGCGGCCATCGCACGCTACAGAGGGGAGGACATCCATGAGTAAGATTCATGAGGCCTTCGACGGAAAGAAGGCGTTCATTCCATTTATTACCTGCGGGGATCCGGATCTGGCAACCACCGCAGCAACCGTTCGGGCCATGGCGGCAGCAGGAGCGGATCTGATCGAGCTGGGAATTCCTTTCTCGGATCCCACGGCGGAAGGCCCCGTGATCCAGGGAGCAAATCTTCGGGCTCTGTCCGGCGGTGTTACCACGGATCAGGTGTTTGATCTGGCGCGGGAGCTCCGGACGGACGTTACCATACCCATGGTCTTCATGACCTACGCAAATGTAGTTTTTTCTTATGATGCGGAGAAATTCATCAAAACCTGCAGCGAGATCGGTATCGACGGACTGATCCTTCCGGATCTTCCCTATGAAGAGAAGGAAGAGTTCCTTCCCATTTGCCGGAGGTATGATGTGGATCTGATCTCCCTGATCGCGCCCACCTCAGACAACCGGATCGCCATGATCGCCAGGGAGGCGGAAGGCTTTATCTACCTGGTATCCAGCCTGGGCGTCACCGGTACCCGCAGTGAGATCACCACGGACCTCGGCGCCATCGTGAAGGTGATCCGTGAGAACACGGATGTGCCCTGCGCCATCGGTTTCGGGATTTCCACACCCGAGCAGGCGGCGAAGATGGCCGGCCTCTCCGACGGAGCCATCGTAGGTTCCGCCATCATCAAGCTGCTGGCGAAGCACGGAAAGGACGCAGCACCTTACGTGGCGGAATACGTGAAGTCCATGAAGGATGCGGTTAATTCCGTAAGCTGATTTACGGCGGAAAAAACAGATAATACCCCGGATTATATAGCAGAAGCCATGTGCTTCTGCTATAATCATGTATGGAGTTGTTTTGCCGCTCATGCGGTTATATGACGGGATGGACATGCCGTCATGCGCTTAGAAGGGGGTACTTATGGCGAAAAAACTGGGCTTTGGTCTGATGCGGCTTCCGGAGATCGGGAGTGAGATCGATGTTGAGCAGACGAAGAAGATGGTGGACCTTTTCATGGAACGGGGCTTCACCTACTTTGATACGGCACTGATGTATTGCGGCGGACGCAGTGAGGCAGTGGCGAAGGAGGCACTGGTGGATCGTTATCCCAGAGATTCCTTCACGCTGGCAACCAAGCTGCATTCGGCATTCTTCAGTTCGAAGGAGGAGAGAGACACGGTTTTTGAAGGCCAGCTAAGGAAGACCGGCGTGGATTTCTTCGACTATTATCTGATCCATGACGTGAACAGCCACTCCATCGAACACTATGACAGGATGGATGTGTGGAGCTGGATTGCGGAGAAGAAAAAAGCCGGCCTGATCCGGGAGATGGGATTCTCCTTTCATGATGGGCCGGAGCTTCTGGACAAGGTGCTGACGGAGCACCCGGAGATGGAATTCGTACAGCTGCAGATCAATTATCTGGACTGGAACAGCACGGGCATCCAGTCCCGGAAATGCTACGAGGTTGCCACAAAGCACGGCAAGCCTGTCACGGTCATGGAGCCGGTGAAGGGCGGAACTCTTGCAAATGTACCGCAGGCCGTATCGCAGCTTTTTAAGGAATATGATCCGGAAGCATCCGTTCCCAGCTGGGCCATCCGCTTTGCGGCCAGTCAGCCCAATGTGCGCTTCGTGCTGTCCGGCATGAGCAATCTGGCGCAGGTGGAGGATAATACCTCCTACATGCAGGATCTGAAACCGCTGAGTGACGAAGAACTGAAACGGATCTGGAAGGCAGTAGCCATCATCAACGGAGAAATCGCCATCCCCTGTACCGGCTGCGCTTACTGCGTGGACGGCTGTCCCATGCGGATCCCCATCCCGAAGTATTTTGCGCTGTACAACGCGGAATTGCAGGAGGTGGAGGGTAAGGGCTGGACACCTCAGGGCGAGTACTACGACAATCTGGCCAAGACAAACGGCAAAGCCAGTGCCTGCATCCAGTGCGGCCAGTGCGAAGGTATCTGTCCTCAGCATCTGCCGATCATTAAGAACCTGCAGGATGTGGCGCAGCTCTTTGAGAATAATGAAAACTGAATGATTTCATGTGCGTTACTCCGTTGTCAGCGTCAGTGATTCGGAGATCTTCAAATAGTCGGTATAATAAGTGATGCTTGCCACTCGGTTGGAATGGGAGTTGACGGTCAGGACCAGACAGTCGTTGTTCTTCGTGTTGTAGTAGTAATGGGATCGGGACACACCGCCCATCAGATCCTCCATCTCCCAGCCGTTTCCGCTCGCGCGGTAGGTCATTTCATGAGCGGCGGTGATCTCCGGCTGGTTCACGGACACGCCGAAGAACTGGTAAGCACGGCCGGAGGTATTGATGCCGGTCAGTTTACCGTCCAGGTAGATCAGATTCAGTTCACCGTCGGTCTTTACGGTGATATGATATTTTGAATTGGCAGAGAGTCTTTTCCCAAGTTCGGGATTGGATTCGAACTCAGTCCCTAACTCCTTTGCGATGGTATTCTCCTGCAAACGAAGCAGGTCGGAGATCTCCTGACCGCCGGATCCAAGGAAATATTTCAGTCCGCCGTAGATCCCGAAGGTGACGGCGATCAGTACCAGAAGAGCGCCGATCCGTCCGATCAGCGTCAGGATGAATTCCACGGTTCGGTTCTCCTTCGAAAGGATCCGCCGGATCACCCTCGTCGGTACGGCGATCATGATGCAGAGATAGATGAAGACGGCCAGAGCGATCAGGTTGTCACCGCCCGTGAGCATCAGCTGGAGAGCGGAGGCCACGGTCAGAAACGCAAGTAAAATGTATCTTACAAGATTCAGGATAAAATGGGAAAATCCCTCCCGGACACCTTTATTGTCCATGTGCCGCTGCAGCACCTTGAAGATGCCGTTCTGGAAGGCGTTGAACACGATGAATACGATCAGAGCAAGCAGGATCTTGATGCCGTAATCGTAGATCGTAACGGTATCGCCGTGCAGCCACAGAATGGTATCCTGCAGCTTGGAAGATTTGGACTGTGTGATCTCGGCGATACAGCTTCGCAGGATGATGAGAATGGATGCGATCAGAACGACGTATCGGATCATGGTGAAAATGAAACGTACGGTGTACTGGTCTGCTTCATTTCGCCCTGCCTTTCGCTGGAGCATGGTGAACAGGGTTTCCAGAAGCCAGAGAACGCTGATGGAAATGACGAGGACAACAATAATATGAACCATGGCATCCGTCAGTGGCGTACGGTTGTCCCGGATGGATTTTAAGATTTCATCCCCGATATCATACAGTCGGTTGTTCATGTGTCGTCTCCTGGATTTGTCGCATGGGAAATGCAGATCATTTCCGTAAATGCAGCGGTCAAAAACTGTCAGTATAATTATAGCACATGACATGGAGGGAGACAAAGTGAATCACATATAAAACCATATTCAGAACACGATCGGATCATCATCCGGGAAAGGATCAATCATGTCGATACCTAAGGACCCCTATATGCTGCTCAGCTGGGCAAATATGAAGCTCAGAGATCTGTATCCTTCTCTGGGGGAACTGGCTGTGGCGGAATCCGCCGATGCGGCCGAGATCACCGGAAAGCTGGAGGCGGCGGGATATTTTTACGATTCCGAGAAGAATCAGTTTGTGATTCGTGGCTAAGTATGATACAATGATAAGTCGGGGCATGTTAGACGTGCCTAACTGACAGACTACGATCCTCCGCAGCAGAGCAGCGCTCACTGCAGGCAGGAACCCCACACGAGAGGAGAATATACAAATGAAAAAACCTGTTGTACTTATGATCCTGGATGGCTTCGGTCTTTCGGACAATCATGAAGCAAATGCCGCTTATATGGCAAAGACACCGAACCTGGACCGCCTGATGGCTGAATGCCCCTTCGTTCCGGGTTTTGCATCCGGTATGGCAGTCGGTCTTCCGGACGGACAGATGGGTAACTCTGAGGTCGGCCATATGAACATGGGCTCCGGCCGGATCATTTATCAGGATCTGACATTGATCACAAAGCTGATCCAGGACGGCGAATTCTTCAAGAACGAAGAGCTTCTGGCAGCTATCGAGAACTGCAAGAAGAACAATTCCGATCTGCATCTGTGGGGACTTCTGTCCGACGGTGGTGTACACAGCCACAACACCCACCTGTATGCGATCCTGGAACTTTGCAAACAGCAGGGCTTTGAGCGGGTTTATCTGCACCCCTTCTTTGACGGAAGAGATACACCGCCGGCAAGTGGCAAGGATTACCTGCAGCAGCTGGTGGATGAGGCAGCGAAGATCGGTGTGGGCAAGGTGGCATCCCTGTCCGGACGTTACTACGCAATGGACCGTGATAACAACTGGGATCGTATCCAGAAGGCATATGATTCCCTGGTGCTGGGTGAGGGCGTGAAGGAGACAGATCCCATCCAGGCTATGCAGAACTCCTATGATAACGGTGTAACGGACGAATTCGTGCTTCCGACAGTGATCACTGACGAAGCAGGCAATCCGGTATCTCTGGTAAAGCCCAATGATTCCGTGATCTTCTTCAACTTCCGTCCGGACCGTGCCCGTGAGATCACCAAGGCGTTCTGCTTCTCCGATGAGGATATCGCAGCGCAGCCGGGTGACGCTTCCGATACCAAGTGTATCAAGTTCCTGAAGCGTGCCAACGGCTTCATGCCGCTGACCTATGTATGCTTCAAGGATTATGACGAGACCATCCCCAACAAGCTGGTGGCCTTCAAGAAGCAGGAGATCAAGAACACCTTCGGCGAGTACCTTGCAGCCAACGGCTTAAAGCAGCTGCGGCTTGCCGAGACGGAGAAGTATGCGCATGTAACCTTCTTCTTCAACGGCGGTCTTGAGGAGCCCAACAAGGATGAGGACCGTATCCTGGTAAACTCTCCGGCAGTTGCGACCTATGACCTTCAGCCGGAAATGAGTGCGCCGGAAGTCAGCGAGAAGCTGAATGAGGCGATCCGCTCCGATAAATACGATGTGATCATCATCAACTTCGCAAACCCCGACATGGTAGGCCACACCGGTGTTCTCTCCGCAGCGATCGCAGCAGTAGAGCGCGTAGATGCATGTGTAGGCTCTGCTGCGGAGGCAGTAAAGGAGAAGGACGGCGTGCTGTTCATTTGCGCGGACCACGGAAACTGCGAGCAGATGGTGAACTACGAGACCGGTGCACCGCACACGGCTCACACCACAAATCCGGTTCCCTTCATCCTGTTCAACTATGATCCGGCTTACACCCTGAAGGAAGGCGGAAAGCTGTGCGATATCGTTCCGACGTTGCTTGAGATCATGGGCATGCCTCAGCCGGCTGAAATGACGGGACAGTCCCTTCTCGTAAGAAAGTAAGATGTCATTCTGAGCGAAGCGAAGAATCCACAGATTAGCAGGAATATCATATGTCATTCTGAGCGAAGCGGACGCTGCAGCACGGTGTGCTGCGTTAAGCGTCGAATCGACCAAGCCGGCAGGCGCGAAGAATCCTGACGCCATGAATAATATGCAACAGAATCATTTGGGCAACAGAATAGAGATCCGCATGCAGTTTATCTTCCACAGTTCCTATCTGGTGGAACTTCCGGGTGCGTACCTGCTCTTTGATTATTACCAGGGGGAACTGCCGGAGCTGGATCCGTCGAAACCGCTGTATGTGTTTGCGAGTCATGCACACTATGATCATTTTTCGTCGGTGATCTTTCAGCTCATCCGGAAATATCCGAAGACGACCTATATCCTGTCGGATGATATCCCGGATCGTCTATGCCGGGAAGCAGTGCAGGAAATGGGGATCGATCCGCCGGAGATCCGTTGGATCCGGCCGGGCATCGAGTATACCTTCCCGGAATTTCGGGTGGAAGCCTTTGGTTCCACGGATCAGGGCGTGAGTTTTCTGATCGAAGCCGGAGGGAGAGTCCTGTTCCACGCAGGCGATCTGAATGACTGGTGCTGGACGAATGTACAGAGATCCAGAAACATTTCCATGCAGCAGAGATACTTCGCTGAACTGGAAAATCTCCGTGCAGCTCTCCGTGAGGGATTGGATAAGATCGACCTGGCGATGCTGCCCATGGATCCTGTGCTGGGAGAAGGACAGTTTCAGGGACCGGTGGAATTTCTGGAACGGGTACGGGTGCGTCATGCATTTCCCATGCATATGTGGGAGAGGTATTCCGCGGGAGAGGAGTTCCTGTCGAAATATCCGGAGTACCGGGGCGTGTTTCATCCGATCCATCGGGTCGGCGAACGCTTCACACTGGGAAGCGACGGGAAGTTTACCTGCGAGAAATGACGGGAGAGCTTGCGGTATCGGAAATGCAGTGCTATAATGCACGGTATATTGATTGAAGATAAGAAAATCTGAATATGAATTACGGGAGTTGGCGGAAGCCGGCTGAGAGGAGGCGTAATCCCGTCTCGACCGCACCTGATTTGGATAATGCCAACGTAGGGATCAGCCTTATGCCATGCGGCGAAGCCGCTTCAAACAGCATTCGGCGGTGAGAAAAAGAATGCGAGGCAGTCCGAATGGGCTGCCTCGTCTTGATTCATGGAGCGCGTAAGCG
The DNA here is from genome assembly GCA_024681515.1 of Eubacterium sp. Taxonomy (GTDB): domain Bacteria; phylum Bacillota; class Clostridia; order Lachnospirales; family Lachnospiraceae; genus Eubacterium_Q. The sequence goes on from JAILAR010000136.1 coordinate 39,911, forward strand.
CGAAGCAAGGAGGTTTAGAGATGTTAAAAGAATGCTGGGAAAATGTGCAGAGGAAGTCTCCTCTGGTGCACAACATCACAAATTACGTCACGGTAAATGACGTGGCAAATGTACTTCTGGCCTGCGGCGGAAGTCCGATCATGTCGGATGAACCGGAGGATGTGGAGGACATCACCTCCATCTGTGGGGGGCTGAACATCAACATCGGGACACTGAACAAGAGCAGTATCGAGGCCATGTTCCGTGCGGGAAAACGCGCCAATGAGCTGGGCCATCCGGTGCTTCTGGATCCCGTGGGAACCGGAGCATCGAAGCTGCGGACGGAGACGGCGGACCGCCTGGTGTCGGAGGTGAGATTTGCATGTATCCGCGGAAATATCTCTGAGATCAAGACGATCGCAAACGGCAGCGGAACCACCAAGGGTGTGGATGCGGATGTGGCGGATGCGGTGACGGAGGAGACTCTGCCCGCAGCGGTGGCATTTGCCAGGGATCTGGCCGCGCGGCTGGATACCGTGATCGCCATCACCGGTGCCATCGATATCGTGGCAGATGGGTCGAAGGCCTACGTGATCCGGAACGGACGTCCGGAAATGGGAAGGATCACAGGGACCGGCTGTCAGCTTTCGGGACTCTGTACGGCATATCTGGCGGCGAATCCGGAGCAGCCGCTGGAGGCGGTCGCAACAGCGGTCACTCTGATGGGTGCGGCTGGGGAAATAGGATGGTCGCATATGCATGCTGTGGACGGCAACTCGACCTATCGGGATCGGATCATTGATGCGATCTACAATATGGACGGAGAGATCCTGGAAGCATGGGCAAAGGTGGATGTGTGGAGTAACGATCAACCATAGCAAGGAAACGCACGAATGTCATCCTGAGCGTAGCGAAGGATCCTGACAGGATAGCGGGATGATTTCGACAGGATTCTTCGCCCACCGGGCTCAGAATGACAACAGAGACGCATTTCCTGGTCAGACATAATTGGAGGTTGACATAATATGAATATCAAAAACGAAGACCTGCTGTTATATGCGGTGACGGACCGGCACTGGCTGGCAGAGGGAGAACCTCTGCCCCATGCGGTGCGGCAGGCGCTGGAGGGTGGTACGACTCTGGTGCAGATCCGGGAGAAGACCCTGGACGAGGCAGCCTTTGAGGCGGAAGCTTTGGAGCTGCAGGCGCTTTGCCGTAAGTACCACGTCCCATTCATTGTGAATGATAATGTGGAACTGGCCCTGCGGATCGGTGCGGACGGGGTGCATGTGGGACAGGAAGACATGGAGGCCGGGCAGGTTCGGGAACTCATCGGACCGGATCGGTTCCTGGGCGTATCGGCACAAACTGTGGAGGACGCGCTGCGCGCAGAGGCGGCCGGAGCGGACTATCTGGGGGTCGGAGCGGTTTTCCCCACAGGTTCCAAAGATGACGCGGTAGAAGTGCCACATGATGTTTTGCGGGCAATCTGTAATGCGGTATCCATCCCGGTAGTAGCCATCGGAGGGATCACTTACGAGAACATGGATCAGCTGGCCGGCAGCGGGATAGCGGGGATCTCCGTTATCAGCGCTATCTTTGGGCAGAAGAATATTACGGATGCAACGCGGAAATTGTATGAGAAGGCAGTGAAACTATTCAGAATATAAGAACACATTCATATTTTCCCGACGAGGGGTGAGAGGAATGTGTACAGCGGTACACCGGGGGCACCACCTTGTATCGCTATAAAAAACGAAGTGAGATCATAACAGACCGCACAGGTGGCATACCATCATGGCGGAAAAGGAGGAATTATGAGAACAGCACTTACGATCGCCGGAAGTGATTCCAGCGGAGGCGCCGGCATTCAGGCGGATCTGAAGACCATGCTTGCACATCATGTCTATGGCATGTCCTGCATCACGGCTCTGACGGCTCAGAACACCACCGGCGTAACAGACATCATGGAGGTGACTCCCGAATTTCTGGGAGCACAGCTGGACGCGGTATTCACCGATATCCGTCCGGATGCGGTGAAGATCGGTATGGTATCCGGCAGCGCATTGATCCGAAAGATCGCTGAAAAGCTGCGGGAATACAAAGCGGAGCGGATCGTGGTGGATCCGGTGATGGTGGCCACCAGCGGTGCACGCCTCATCAGTGAGGACGCCATCGCAACATTGAAGGAGGAACTGATCCCTCTGGCAACCGTCATCACTCCCAACATCCCTGAAGCTGAGGTCCTCAGCCGGATTACCATCACCACGGAAGAGGATATGGTCACGGCAGGGAGGAAGATCGCAGCTGACTATGGCGTTGCCGTTCTGATGAAGGGTGGTCATCGGGTGAATGATGCAAATGATCTGCTGATCGAGCCTTCAGCCGAAACTGCAGAACAAGGCATTTCCGAGTTTAAAGAGACCTGGTTCCACGGCATTCGGATCGACAATCCCAATACCCACGGAACCGGCTGTACCCTTTCCTCTGCCATTGCGTCCAATCTGGCACAGGGCAGTTCTCTCCCGGATGCAGTGAAGCATGCCAAGGAGTACCTCACAGGTGCTCTGGCTGCGGGACTGGATCTGGGCGCCGGCAGCGGCCCCATGGATCACGGTTACCTGATCACGGAGCCCACGGACGAATTGTTGTACGTGTAGAGAGCACGGACTCAAGCGAAAGAGAAAGGCATGGAATATAATTATCACAGAGCACGGACTCGAACGAAAGGCAAAGGCATGTAAGCGGAAGTCACGTGCGAGGTGATAATTTACGGAGCACCTTAGGCGCGCAGTAAGGAATAAAAAAATGGAACAAAAGAAAACATCAACATTCAGTAACGGCCTCATCTGGTTTGGGGCGGGTGTCTCCATCGCTGAGATCCTGACGGGGACCTATCTGGCGCCCCTTGGCATGTGGAAAGGTGCATTGGCGATCCTGATCGGACACGGCATCGGCTGCGTCCTCCTTTTTCTGGCAGGACTCATGGGTGCAAGGACACGCAGATCCTCTATGGAGACAGCAGGGATGTCCTTTGGAAATAAAGGAAATATCCTTTTCGCGGTACTGAACGTGCTGCAGCTGGTGGGCTGGACCGGTATCATGATCTACGACGGGGCGATCGCAGCGGGCGGCCTGTGGGACATCGGAAAGACGATATGGGCTATCATCATCGGAGCACTCATCGTTTTGTGGCTGCTCATCGGGCTGACACATCTTGGAAAACTGAATACCGTGGCCATGATTGCCCTGTTCGGGCTGACCATCGTGATCACTGTACTGAGCTTTCGGACGATGAAGGATACCTCTGAGATCGCAGGAGATACCATTTCCTTTGGGGCGGCGGTAGAGCTGTCAGTGGCCATGCCCCTGTCCTGGTTCCCACTGATCAGTGATTACACCCGTGAGGCGGAGAAACCCTTTGCGGCAACCATGGTGAGCTCTGTAACCTATGGGATCGTCAGTTCGTGGATGTTCCTGATCGGAATGGTGGCTACGATACGGCTTGGTACCGGAGATATCGCCGGGATCATCCTTCGGGCAGGCAGAGGGATCGCAGGCCTTGCAACGGTGGGCCTGATGATCGTAGTCCTGTCTACGGTGACAACGACATTTCTGGACGCGTATTCTGCGGGGATCAGTGCCCTCAGCATCTCGAAGAAAATTCCTTCCAAACTGTTTGCTGTCGTGGTGACCGTGATCGGGACTCTGGGTGCGATCTTCCTTCCGATGGAAAATATCACCGACTTTCTGTATCTCATCGGCTCTGTCTTTGCGCCTATGATCGCAGTGATGCTGGCGGACTATTACATTCTGAAAGAGGATTCCGGCGAGAAAAAAATCAGCTGGCTGAGTTTCATTTGCTGGCTGATCGGTTTTGCACTGTATCGCTGGCTGCTGCATGTGGATACTCCGCTGGGCAGTACGCTTCCGGATATGGCACTTACCATGGTGATTACGATTGTTGTGAAGAAGATCGTGGGATCGGCGAGCGGGAAGGCGCACCGAACATAGGAAAATCAGTGATCGGAAATTGAATTTTATTTCAGGCAGGATGGGGCGTTGGTATAAAATCACAGATGGACCCTATCATTTTTGGACACTTTTCATTATTACATTCTTGTGAAAAAAATGTTAAAATTCATAATGTAGGAAAAAATGATCGATCATTTGAAGGAGCGGTAACCTATGTTTGAAGTCGGTGACTACGTTGTGTACGGAACGAACGGTGTGTGCCGAATAAAAGCCGTAGGTCCCATCGACTTCTCGGGAAATTCCCGGGAACAGATCTATTACACTATGATCCCTTGTTATGTCAGAGACCGTGAGGTATTTACTCCGGTTGATAATGAGAGTGTCGTGATCCGGAAGGTTATGTCTGAAAAAGAGGCTTTGGACTTTATCGACGACATGCAAACGATCGAGAAGATGCCGGTAGAGGATGAAAAGAAGCGTGAGCTCGCCTACAAGCAGGCGCTCCTGTCCTGTGAGCCGGCGAAGATCGTCAGTCTTATCAAGACGATCGATGACCGTATGCAGAAAAGAAAGGCCGAAGGAAAGAAGATGACCAGTCTGGACTCCAGATTTTCTCATATTGCGGAGGACAGTCTTTACGGGGAATTGGCCATTTCTCTGGGAATGGACAAGGATGCTGTGGGACCGTACATTGAGGACAAGATACACCCGTTACAGGCCGTGTGACAACAGAAGAAAGGGAGCCTTGCTTATGGCAGGGCTCTTTTCTGTTTCTTTTCTGTTTTATCTTTGAAGCGCTTTAGGCGCGGAGTATGGAATAAACAAAGCCGGTTGACATTGCGGATTTCGGTACATAGAATGATACTATCAAGGAATCATTGCAATAACTTCCGGCAGAGGGTCAGTGGGAGTTGACATAATCTAACGGTTAATGAAAAACCATAATATGAGGTTGACATAATGCAGAAGAACGATTTGTGTGAGATCACCATTGAGGATATGGGCAAGGATGGCGAGGGGATCGGTCATATCGACGGACTTACGGTATTTGTGAAGGGAAGCGTCGTGGGAGATCGTGCACTCGTAAAAATGATGAAGGTAAAGAAGAATCTGGCCTATGCCCGGCTGATGGAGGTGCAGGAGGCTTCTCCCTGGCGCGTCATGCCTGTTTGCGAAAAGGCAAGTGCCTGCGGTGGCTGTACGCTGCAGCATATTACTTATGAAAAGCAGCTGGAACTACTTCAAAGTCATGTAAAGAACTGCCTGGTTCGTATCGGAGGGGTGGAAGATGCCGAGGCCATCATGGAGCCGATTATTGGAATGAGATCAGGAACCGAATCCGAAATGGAATCCGGAATGGAATCCGGAATAAAAACCCCAATGCCGTGTTATTTTCGGAATAAAATGCAGTTTCCTGTAGGTCTGGACCGGGAGGGCCGACCGGCTTTGGGCTTCTATGCAGGGCATACCCACGCCCTGATCCCTCTTACGGACTGTCCCACCGGACATCCGGTGAACCGGGATATCCTGCAGGCGGTGCGGGAGTATCTGACAGAAGCGGAGGTCGCTGTGTATAACGAGGAGCAGCACACCGGTCTGGTGCGTCACGTACTGACCCGGGTGGGATTCTACACCGGGCAGGTCATGGTATGCATCGTAATTAACGGTAATAAACTTCCGGAGCAGGAGTTGCTGATCCGAAAGCTGCAGGAAGCGGTGGAGACGTGTAACAAGCATACTTCCGATATGACAGGCGCAAAGGAACAGGATAAACAGGATGAGTGTGGGACCGCATATACAACGGGATTCGCGGATTCCGATGTGAATCTCGAATTAACCTCCGTGGCCATCAGTATCAACCGTGAAAAGACCAACCGGATTCTGGGAGATCACAGCAAGGTGATCTTCGGGAAGGAGTATATCGAAGATCGGATCGGGGATCTCACATTCCGTATCGCTCCGGAATCCTTCTATCAGGTGAATCCGGTGCAGACGCGGAAACTGTATGCTAAAGCTTTGGATTTTGCGGGTCTGACAGGAGAAGAAACCGTATGGGACATGTACTGCGGTATCGGAACCATTTCCCTCTTCCTGGCGAAGAAGGCAAAACAGGTCTACGGCGTGGAGATCGTTCCCCAGGCCATCGACAACGCGAAAGAGAATGCAAAGCTGAATCAGATCACAAATGCGGAGTTCTTTGTGGGAAAAGCGGAAGAAGTTGTACCGAAACTTTATTCGGAAAAACCGGACCGTTACCGCGCAGATGTGGTGGTGGTCGATCCACCCAGGAAGGGCTGTGACGCAGCGTTGCTTTCCACCATCGCAGCCATGGCACCAAAGCGTCTGGTGTATGTCTCCTGTGACCCCGCAACCCTGGCTCGGGACATTTCCATCCTGAAGAAGGAGGGCTTTGCGGTGGAGAAGGTGGCAGCGGTCGACATGTTTCCGCATACCATGCACGTCGAGACGATATGCCTTTTGGGCAACAAAAGTAAAAGGCCGGATGACCGGATTCAGGTTCGGGTGGATGCGGATCAGATATTTGATATCCTGGAGCGGGAGAAAGAAGAAAAGCTTCGGCAGAGTGATTGACCAAAG
>JAILAR010000140.1 GCA_024681515.1 Eubacterium sp.
TTCAGGAGCAGCGGCGTCAGGATCGAACTGATGATGATCAGCAGGATCACGGCGGTGAAGTATGCGGGCTCCAGCATGTCGGCCTTCAGTCCGCGCTGCGCCACGATCAGGGCCACCTCGCCGCGGGTCATCATGCCGACGCCCACCTTCAGGGCATTGTGTCCGCGGTAGCCCAGACAGCGGGCGGTCAGTCCGCAGCCCACGATCTTGGAGAGTAATCCCACGGCCACAAAAGCCAGGGAGAACCATAGGATCGTCATGTCCAGCGTACGGATATTTGTCTGCAGACCGATACTGCAGAAGAACACCGGACCGAAGATGATGTAGGAGTTGGTGTCCATCTTCTGGGTGATGTACTCCGAATCCCGCAGGGAACAAAGGATGACGCCGGCAACGTAGGCACCGGTGATGTCCGCCACACCGAAGAATTTGTCCGCCACATAGGAGAGGGCAAAGGCCAGCGCGATGCCCAGGATCGGAATCCGCCGGGTGTGGGGGTGCTGATTGTCATACCATTTGAACAGCTTGTAAATGATGATGCCCAGTACGATGGCCAGGACGAAGAAGGCCAGGGTACGCAGCAACACGCTGGTCACGTCCGAGTCCGGCTTCTTGAAACCGATGACCACGGTGAGCACGATGATGCCGATCACGTCGTCGATGATGGCAGCACTCATGATGGTCTGTCCCAGCTCGCCGGAGAGCTTGCCCATCTCACGGAGCGTCGAAACCGTGATGCTGACGGAGGTTGCCGTCAGGATCGTTCCGATGAAGACTGCGCGGTAGAAGCTATCCGTTCCGATGGCGGAGAAGCCGTAAAATGCCATATAGAGCAGTGTTCCGCAGACCAGCGGGACGAAGACGCCAACGCTGGCGATGACAGTCGCCTTCAGGCCGGTTTTCTTCAGATCGGAAATGTTGGTCTCCAATCCGGCGGTAAACATCAGGATGATAACGCCGATCTCGGCCATGCCAGCCAGAAAGTCCGATGATTCCACCAGGTTCAGCAGGCTGGGGCCGATAAGCAGGCCGGCGATGATCTCGCCCGCGACCTGCGGCGCTTTGCATTTCCGGGCCAGAAGTCCGAAGAGCTTGGCGGCGACGATGATGATCGCCAGCTGCCGGAGTATGTCTAAAGTGTCCATGTTATAAAATCGCCTCGAATCCTTAAAAGCTTTAACAATACATTTGCCGGAGCGGATGCCGCACCGGCAAATGAACGTTAACGCTTATTATCGCACGGGTGGGTGCGAATTGCAAGGGGATTTTATGGCGGGTGTGTCAGTGCTCCGTACGCCCAATCAGTACCTTTACCGCGGTTCCGGTACCGGTTCCACATCCCTGACTGTTTTGTTTATGCGCTTCATATTCTTCGTAATTCAGAAAATGTGCATGGCAGTTGGAGCATTCTATTTCCTTCTGGTAGACTTCCTCGACCCACCCTTCTGAGGAGTCCTGCACTTCTGCGGGAGTCGGCGCTTCTGTGACGCTCCGGGCTTCCCTGGAGTTCGTGCCGGTGGACGATTCGGTCTGGATTACGGCTTCGTTCTGTCTGCTCGAACCTGAGCCGGAGAACATGATGAGTAAAAGGGCGACAGAACAAATAATGACAAGGGCTGCACTGAGGATGACGATGCGATCTCTCTTGTTTCTCATGGTAAATACCTCCTGAAAATAAAATTATTAATTTGTGATGGGCAGTGAAACTGCCGGTGATCTGTTGACAGGCTATATTATCTAATACAATATAATTATTTTTTTTGCACAAAATTGGCAGGCGCTTGGAAACTGGACCTCAGTGAACGTGGATTCGCCGGATTCCCGTCCTTGCGGGAAACAGGGCCATGTGCTACAATTACATGTTGGGGTGTGCCGAAAGAAAGGACATGTATCATGGAAAAGAAAAAGAGTAGCAGAGTGTTTGGCAGAAGAGTCCTTGTGGCTCTGATGATGCTGGTGCTGACGCTGGGGCTTATGGCCTGCGGAAGTTCCAACGAGAAAACGACGTCTGGCGGAGCGGATACGCAGAAAGCCAGCGAGGCAGACACGCAGGGCGCGAGTGAGGCAGATACGCAGAAGGCCAGCGAGGCAGACACGCAGGGTACGAGTGAATCGGATACACAGGGTGCCGGCGAGGCGGACACGCAGAATACGGAAACACCGGTTTCCGAGGATGTGACCATCCGTGTAGGCTCCCTGAAGGGTCCCACCACCATGGGACTTGTAAATCTGATGAAGGCCTCCGAGGACGGCTCGGCGAAGGGAACCTACGAGTTCCGCATGGAGACCCAGCCGGACGTGATCGCGGCTGCATTTGCATCGGGAGAACTGGACATCGCACTGGTGCCGGCAAATCTCGGAGCGACTCTGTATAAGAAGACCGAGGGCAAGACCAAGGCCCTGTACGTAAATACACTGGGTGTGATCTACTGCGTAACCGGAGATGAGAGCATCCATTCCATAAAGGATCTGGCAGGAAAGACCGTGCTTTCCACCGGTCAGGGCGCAACGCCGGAATATGCGCTGGCATATCTCCTGCAGGAAAATGGTATTAC
>JAILAR010000141.1 GCA_024681515.1 Eubacterium sp.
CTGGATCGCGGCATAGGCAGCCGCCGCCAGATCACGGACTCTGTTGGGATCATTTGCCTGATAGCCCTCGAGCAGTGTGGGTTTATTCCACTTTGCCAGGCGGTCAGCCGCATCATGCATAAGCGCAGGGATCACCGGATGATTCGGCAACACAAAGGCCGGCAGGAGATCCCGGTAAGTTTCCCCGCCCTGCCACTGATCATATGCCAGAACCTTCATCTGCCCTCTTACACCACAGACAGTCTCCCCGTCCTTGCAGAGTTCCACAAGCATTTCCGAATTGACTGCTTCCGTAAGCTCCGCAAGTGCTCTTCCGTCGATCACAAGATGCGGATCCGGAAGTGGGATCGGCTTGCCGGAAGGAATGCCCGGCAAAGGCTTCTCATATTTTTTGAAAAATGCAAATGTAGATGTGATCCGGATCGATAAGCCTTCCAGAGTATCGCCGGTTTCGTTGGTAATACGCAGTCCCCGGATGGGCGGAACATTATTCTCGTACAGTGCATAATTGAAGATATCCATCTTCGAGACACTAACGGAGAGCCGAAGATCTTCTCTGTTCGTGAACTGCCAGTATCCTGCTTCCTGTGTATAGGAATCTTCATCCTCAAACAGAGGCTCGGCATTTCGGATACTGTCAAACAACTCTCTGTTCAGAAGATAATCATCCGTGTATGGATTGATCACGATGCCGGAGATGTTATCATCCGCACTCAGTGCCATATCAAGCGCATGAATGAAAGGCGTATGTACCCTTGCATTCTCCTCCGCATGTTTTCCGATCTCCTCCTCGCCGGTGAAGGCCGGCATATATTTCTTTCCATCATCTGCCACAAGCAATATGGGTACGAACTCCGCTCCTTCGGCAAAGATATCCGCCTCCTCACCGACCAGCGAATCCGGAGTCTTTCCCTCCTTCTCCAGCCTGTCCGCGATCGCCGATGCTTCATCCGAAAGCAGCACATCGCAGGGAACCAGTACGCTGCTGCTCCGGATCACCCGGATCAGTCGTTCCTGCGCTTCCGTCTTATCCTCTGCGATCTCATAGTTTTGAATATACTCTTTCAGACAGCTTCCGTCTTGCATGCCTTCCTTCGTCAGCTCTCCCGGTTCATTGAAGCTCTTATAACAGAGGATAGAATCATCCTCTGTCTCCCTGACATGAAATACGATGGTATCACCCTTATTTACGCCATAATCCTGGTAAGGCTGGTTCAGAAGCACACCAATGAGCGAATGGTCTCCCGGTGCCTTCAGATGCACCCAGACCTCTTCCGATTTTAAGCCTTCTTTCATAAAAACGACTCGAACATCATCCGGATACAGATGGTTTCTACGCTCATCCAGAAAAGCAAATTCCCTCGTCTTCTCCAGATCCTCGTCTGCATCATACTTTTTCAGTTCGGCGATTCGTGGATCGTATTTCTTCCTGAAACGCGGCTGAAGATCCGGGAAGTACATAAACTCCACTTCATCCACATCGGACGCCTTGATGGTTATGCGCTCTCCTTCATAAGGATCTTTGAAATAAAAATACTTCGGCGCCTGCTTTCCTGCCCCCAGCACTTCCAGCATCAAACCTTCTTCCGGATCAATATATCCGTATACGACCACATGGGAAGCCTTTGCCGCGTCAGGGCAATCCTTGATCAGTTCTTTCAACTGATCATTCAAATCAAACGCACATATATCATGATATAACGGCCGAAAACCAACTTCTTTAATAGTCATGCTACTCCCCCTAAACTCCTGTATTAAACCCCATCGTCAGCTTTCGCTCCTTGTCATTTTTCTGTTGAAGGATTTGAAGTATCCGATTCTTCCGTATAGGGAAGTTCTTCCGGAACCTCTCTCCCATCGTTTACAAAGCTGACAAGCGTCAGTGTTTCTTTTTGATCTTTTGTCAATGTAAAACGCCAACGTTCTTCCATAAAGGAAAGCAAATGTAAGCAACGATCGTATATCCGCCGGCCATCCCACGCATCTTCCTTAGCAACTTCATTTTCAGAATTTGAACCACTTGTATAACCACGTCTACCGGGCTTAGAAGGATTCTTTTTTTCATCAAAGCTTTCATTCTGAAGACTGGAATTGATGCTTTGCGCCAGAGGCAGCAGATTCCCCAATGAACCGGTCAACGCAGCTATCTCATTTTCATTATCCATGAACTGACGAAATTGATTGCGCCAATACCACTTAGTAGGTGTCTGCGGAAGAATATGCTCAATAGAAACCTTATCCTTTTCAGACTTTGAAAACATCTCCCAGGAAGGCTTCTTAACACCTGTACTTTCCCATAAATGGTACTCATATTCATACAGGAAATATCTTAATGAATTCCATGCATAATATCCTTCTTTCTTACCGACCTCCGTTTTCTTTTGAATATCCGCGATAAAGTAAGGGATGGCATATTGGATATGAGCATCAATCGTATTATTCAGTTTATCAATGATCTCCCGGATCGTTGTTTCTCCATTATACAGGTTACGCGCAGCGCCATAATATACAGAACTCTGATAATTGGATCTGTAATATGCGAGCCTGAAAAAGACGAAAATAAAACGTTCAATCGCCGTGAATAATTTTACCTTTTCATCTTCATTGGCACATTTACTTAATGAAACCGTAACCAGTGGACGGAAATAGCCTATGCCGATACGATTCAGTCTGTCTATCCAAAGTTTTTCTCTATCGGAAAGAGTGGTACTTTCAGACGGAAACCATGTATCGTACCAATGTTTTGCCAAAGCCTTTAAACTATCCACATAATCGCCAATCTCAACAGGTTCCAGTTTCAGTAAAACCTCGGGTGCTTCCTCATCTGTATCTGGCGACGCATTGTCCGTATCAATTGACTCATCAATATCCTCTATTG
>JAILAR010000194.1 GCA_024681515.1 Eubacterium sp.
GGAGGCGCCATGCCTCAGAATGCGCGCACATAGGTACGCCAAAAAGAAACCGCATGGTACTGTGTTTTGTCCGGGCGTCACCGTCCAGGTTTGTCACAGTACTTACGAACTGCCGTCCGGAAGCGCATCCGCCGAATTTACAGCCGGAGCAGTCAATCTGTGAGTCTCACACTCATGAACTCCGACTTTCGATAACGCTTCACCTCGTCAGGCTGCAGGCGAGAACCGCCGATCGCAGCCACATGGCGCTAAGGTTTCTGAACCTTTCGAACTCTGTGCTCCTCCTCTTCGCCGCACAGATGGAAATATTATACCACACTTTCCCATATTATGCAAATCCCCGGACTTAGTGAGGGGATTCTTCGTCGCTACGCTCCTCAGAATGACAGGCTTTTTCTTAATCTATGACATTGCCGACATATACATTCCTCAACATATACATCCCCCAACATACACTCCCCCCGATATACGCGAACCCCCGGCATCAACTGCTGCCGGGGGTTCGGTTTAATGGTTATATCTCATTATTTTGGTTAGATTCATTAATACTAGCTTATCATCGACCCTGCCGGAACATCATTGCGGTCCGTCGTCAGCAGAGACAGCTTGCCTTCCGCATCCTCTGCGCAGAGCAGCATGCCCTGAGATTCGATGCCGGCCAGCTTTGCAGGCTTCAGATTTGTGATGACCACGACCTTCTTGCCCACCATATCTTCCGGGCTGTAGAAATTCTTGATACCGGATACGATCTGCAGCACGCGGCCTTCCACCTGCACCTGAGAGCAGAGAAGCTTCTTGGACTTCGGAACCTCCTCACAGGACAGGATCTGTCCTACCTGCAGCTGCATCTTCTCAAATTCCTCGATGGTGATCTCTTCCTTCACCACGGCTTCCACCTTATCCGGTTCGGACTTCTCAGGCTTCTCCGGCTTCTTCACTTCCTTCGGCGTCTCCGGCTCCTTCGCCGGGAAACGGATGGCGATCTCTTCCAGCATCTTCTCGGTATCGATCCGCGCGAAGAGGATCTCCGGCGCAGATGTCACCATATTGCCGGACGGATACAGTCCGAAGGTACCGAGCTCCGTGCATTTCCGCTTATTCGTACAAAGCTGGGCCGTGATCTTGTCGGCGGTGTCCGGAAGGAACGGTGCCAGCAGGCTCGCGCCGATGGTAATGCCCTCCACCAGATTGTATAGTACGGTATCCAGGCGGTCCTTCTTCTCTTCATCCTTCCCCAGAACCCAGGGCATCGTTTCGTCGATGTACTTGTTCAGACGGCGGAAGATATTGAAGATCTCCGTCAGTGCATCCGCACATTTCAGCTTCTCCATGCACTCATTTACATGGATCCGGTACGCGCGTACAGAGTTCTTCAGATCGGTATCCACATCCTCGGTGACGCCGGCATTGTTTACCACGCCACCGGAGTACTTATTGATCATGGAAATGGTCCTGTTCACCAGGTTTCCAAGTGTATTCGCCAGATCGGAATTGATCCGCTCGATCAGCAGCTCCCAGGATACCACACCGTCATTTTCGAAAGGCATCTCATGCAGCAGGAAATACCGCACCGCATCCACGCCGAAATAATCCACCATGTCATCCGCATAAAGGACATTTCCGCGGGACTTGCTCATCTTGCCGTCGCTCTGGATCAGCCAGGGATGGCCGAATACCTGCTTCGGAAGCGGAACGTCCAGGGCCATCAGCATGATGGGCCAGTAAATGGTATGGAACCGGAGGATATCCTTACCGATGAGGTGCAGGTCCGCCGGCCAGTATTTCTTGAACAGTTCGCTGTGATTGCCGTCCACATCATAGCCCAAACCGGTGATGTAGTTGGACAGTGCATCGATCCATACGTATACCACGTGCTTCGGATCGAAATCCACCGGGATGCCCCACTTGAAGGAGGTCCGGGACACACAGAGGTCCTGGAGACCCGGCTTCAGGAAGGTATTCACCATCTCGTTCTTCCGGGATTCCGGCTGGATAAACTCCGGATGCTTCTCGATATACTCGATAAGGCGCGGAGCGTACTTGCTCATTTTAAAGAAGTAAGCCTCTTCCTTGGCCGGATGCACGTCACGGCCGCAGTCGGGACATTTGCCGTCCACCAACTGGCCCGGCGTCCAGAAGGACTCACAGGGGGTACAGTACATGCCTTCGTACTCCCCTTTATAAATATCACCCTGATCGTACAGCTTCTTGAAGATCTTCTGAACCTGCTTCTCATGATCCTCGTCCGTGGTACGGATGAACTTGTCATAGGACGTGTTCATCAGATCCCAGATGCGTTTGATCTCTCCCGCCTTCTCGTCCACGAATTCCTTGGGCGTGGACAGGCTTTCGAAAGCCTTGGTCTCGATCTTCTGACCATGCTCATCCGTTCCGGTCTGGAAGCGGACATCGTAGCCCACGAAACGTTTATACCGTGCGATGGCATCGGCCAGTACGATCTCGTAGGTGTTGCCGATATGCGGCTTGCCGGATGCGTAGGCAATGGCTGTTGTGATGTAATAAGGTTTCTGTGCCATAAGTATATCCTCCTTTGAATGCGTCGAATGAGACGCATTTGATAGCGTTTGGATTGAGATGACAATCCGTCTTAAGGGATAAAGACGCCGGATTTTCAACCGAAAATCCGGCGCTCTCGTTTTAAATCTAAACGAAAATCTGATTTTATTCTGATTATAATTCTGATTATAATTTTATACTGCTTTTAACTTGAACTTCTGCAATGACCGCTCGGATTCCACGATCTCCATATCGCCGCCCAGCGCCCGGATCTTGGTATCAAAATCCTCATAGCCGCGCTTCACGTACTTAATGTCATCAATGACACTGACACCCTCAGCTGCCAGGGCCGCGATCACAAGGGCCGCACCTGCACGTAAGTCGGAAGCAGACATATTGGCACCCGTGAATTTCGGAACGCCTGTGATGATGGCTGTATTTCCTTCCACGCGGATCTTTGCACCCATGCGGGTCAGCTCATTTACATAGCGAAAACGGTTCTCGAAGATACTCTCCGTCACCACGCTGGTTCCCTCTGCCAGGCAGAGCACCGCAGCGATCTGCGCCTGCATATCCGTCGGAAAACCGGGATACGGAAGGGTCTTCACCTGTGTCGGGCGAAGCTTTCCGTCCGCCATGACACGGATGGAATCGTCGTATTCGATCACTCTGGCACCCATCTCGATCAGCTTGGAGGAGATCGCCTCCATATGCTTCGGGATGACGTTCTTCACCAGAACATTTCCCTGGGTTGCGGCTGCCATGACCATGAAGGTTCCGGCTTCGATCTGATCCGGAATGATGGAGTACTCCGCACCGTGCAGGCGGGATACACCCCGGACACGGATCACATCGGTACCTGCGCCCTTGATATTGGCGCCCATGGTGTTCAGGAAGTTGGCCACATCTACGATGTGCGGCTCCTTCGCCGCATTCTCGATGGTGGTCTTACCCTCTGCCAGCGCTGCCGCCAGCATGATATTGATGGTCGCGCCTACCGATACGGTATCCAGATAGATATGGGAGCCCACCAGCTGCTTTGCCTCGGCCACTACCTTACCGCCGGACACGATGTCCACGGTTGCACCCAGGATCTCAAAGCCCTTGATGTGCAGGTCAATGGGCCGGGAGCCGATATCACAGCCGCCGGGAAGCGCTACATTTGCATATTTGTATTTACCGAGCAACGCACCGATCAGATAGTAGGACGCGCGGATCTTCCGGATGTACTCATCATCCACGGACAGCTCCTCATCCCCTGCGATCCCCTTTCCGCAGATGGATACGGTATGACGGTCTATATAACGAACGGTTGCCCCTATATTCTCGATAGCTTTCAGAAGGGTCCGGGTATCACTGACAAAGGGCACATTCTCGATCACGACTTCATCGTCCGTCATGATCGCCGCGGCCAGGATGCCCAGAGCGGCATTCTTCGCACCTGCGATCACCACTTCGCCCTCCAGCGGATTCCCTCCCCTGATTGCGTATTGTTCCATATGATTAACGATCCCTCTCAGATTTCTGTCTGTCGGAGAAATTATACAGGTTACATAACTTTCCGATAATCTGAATCATTATACCAATTTATTACAATTTTGTAAACTATTATCTAATTTTTTAGAAAAATACGTATTCATTTACGGATTTGTACATACGCCTGCCGCCGTAAATGTATACTCTTTTCCGCCGATGACCCGTGTTCCTGTCACCATGGCACCGCTGCTGTCCAGGAAATACCATTTGCCGGAAAGCTGCAGCCAGCCGGTCTTCATGACGCCGTCCGCATCAAAGTAGTACCAGACTTTGTCGATCTGCTGCCAGCCTGTGACCATGATGCCTGAGGTTCCGAAGTAATACCATTTTCCGCTGATCTTCCGCCACTTTGTCTGCATGTAGCCGCTGGGGTTCAGATAGTACCACTTCCCGCTGATCTTCTTCCAGCCGGTCTGCATGGCTCCGCTCTCATTGAAATAGTACCATTTTCCGGAAACCTGTTTCCAGCCGGTCTGCATGATGCCCTGACTGTCAAAGAAATACCAGACATCCGAAACCTTGCGCCAGCCTACGGTCTTTGTACCGTCGGTCTTGATGAACATCCATACGCCCTTCGTGAACTCGATCCAGCCTGTTTTGGAAGGCTCCGCCGGAAGCCTGAAGGGATCCAGAGAATAGATCACCGGTGAGCTGTTCTCGGTGGCATACCATTTAACGACGCCTGCCTTTGTTACGATGGGCTGGCAGTCGGACAGATAGGCCGGAAGGGTACCCGCCGGGCCGCAGAGATTTCCGGCTCCGTCCACCAGCTGATACCGCACTTCTCTCTGACCGGAAGAGGTATCCTGCTCCGTCCAGAGGACCAGGAAGACATAGTCATTGATCTGCACCAGCTGCGGTGTCTCTGCGGTTTTGGTTCCGGAAGCCGTAAGCGAGCTGATCTTCACCTGCTTTGTTCCGTTGAACAGACGGTCCGTCACTGCCAGATATACATTCCTGTTCCCGTAGGTTCCGTCGATATCCTGGTTATAGGCGATGAGGCAGTTTTCCGAGGACACCTCAAAGCCTCCGATGGAGATTCCCGTATAATTTCCGCTGCTGTCTGTCTCCAGCGGAATGGTGAAGCCCACGTCCGTCAGACTGTTTTCGCACGAGAACCGGGACAGAACGATGCCCACCGTAGAGAGCGCCTGTCCGTTCATGTACATTTTATTGCCTTCCGCATGATCCACACGATAGATGAGGCCATCCTTTTCCACAATGAACTGATTGAAGGAATGACTTACATAGCCGGTGCTGAGGTTCATGACCTCGTAATAAGAATCCGTCACCTGCATGGTGCTTTCATCCACCACGTAACTCATATTTGCCTGGTGATGCGTTCCATCGCTGTCTGCATACATTTCATGACATGTGTGGATGTACAGTTTTCCGTTATACTCCGTCATCCGCAGATTGCCCGCATCAAACGGGATATAGGTATTCGCACCCTTTACTGAAGCGGAGCCCAGACGGTTCCACTTCTTGTCGTATTTCACGACCCGAAGCACTTCCAGCTCATCGCTTTCGTCCTCATTCTTCTGTCCGAACACCAGATAGTTTGCATCCGCTCCGCTGAAAAATCCACCGAAGATCGGCAGTTCCAACGCCAGTTTTTTGGTTCCCTTCAAAGTCTTTCCGTCTGCGGAGTATTTCTCGATCACTACCTTCTTGTTCATATATTCCACGCGATTCAGGTTTCCGGCCGCGTCCTCGAAAAGATAGGAGTTCGTTACCCAGGACCAGGTGCCGTAATTCGCCCTGGACACATTATTGCCGGCCGTTCCTGTGGTTGCCGCATAGAATACCGGGGTCTCACCGGATGCAGCCTTTACGGTGATCGTCACCTTGTCCTTCAGTCCGTTCTTAAGCGTTGCGGAGATCACTGCCTTCCCCGCCTTTATGCCATAGACCTGACCGGACGCTGTTACAGTCGCAACGGAGGTATCACTGCTCTTCCAGGTAACAGCCTCTGCAAACTGACTGTCATAATCGGCGCTGAGGGCGATATTTCCGCCTGCAGTTACGGTCTTCTTCTCCGCTTTGATCTTCAGATACGAGGAATCCTTCCAGAGGATCCGCTCCAGGGTATAATTTCTGTCCGCATCCTGCTCGATGGCAACCACTTCATCACCGATCAGGAACAGGGAGAAGACATGCTCGGAGGTCAGCGCCTGCGCGATCTCATCGGCCTCACCGCTTCCACCCAGTCCGTCCTTCTGCGTAAACTCTGAGATCGTCTGATTTCCGACATACAGGATGATGGAATCTCTGTTTTTGTTGTATATCGTACGAACACCCCAGCTGTATTCATCCTGATCAGACTTATCGGCCTCCAGCTCGGAGCGGCCGATCCCGAAAAGATAGGGAAGCTGAGGATTTTCCTCCTCCGTGGGATCAAAGGCGTTTGAATCCACAACCCCCACCTTCTGACTCATAAAATGCGCCGACCAGACCAGATATTTCCCTCCGAGAAAATCTGCAGCCGTGTTGTGATCATACCATTGATTCTGGAACAGGGCATCCAGGTATCTTTCCTGAAGGACCAGGTTATTGTTAACGACCCGTCCCGAGAACAGGGAATGTGTCCAGTGGTCATAACCCCAGTAAATGTAATTCAGATATCCTTCAAAATAGAAGTTATCGTTGGTCTCATCAAAGCCTGTAAAGCGGTACACCGTATGCTCCGTCTCTGCGCTGTCGAGAAGCTCTCCCTCAGAAGAGAGAAGATAGATCTTATCATCTCCGGCCACATAGATCCTGCCCGTTGCATCGGCTCCGATCGCCCTAAGATAATCCATCTCCGCCGGCAAAGCGAACATATCGATGGTTTCCTGTGCATCCATATCATAACGGAGCACGGAATAGCTTGCACCTCCCGTATAGTAGGCATTTCCCAGAATATACAGAACCGAACCCTGCCGGAAGGAACTTCCTATATATGCATTCGAATCTTCCTCGTCCATGACAGCCCGCAGATTCAGTATCTGCTCGGAACTTCCGTCATCAATGGACGTAAACCAGAGAATACCATTGCTGACAGTATAGATTCCTCGATTCTTCTCATTTGCATACTGTGCAAAGGAATAAGCTGTCGAACTGAATCCCGCAAAAATATCGCTGTTCAAAGCCACCGGCTCCGTGCGTCCTGCATCGGATGTCACAGCATCCGTCATCGCCGGTGAACGCATGATACCGGATCCCTGAGCATCCGTGGCCTGCGTGCCTTCTCCGAGACTGTCGGCATTCCCCGAAGTTTCCGGATCCTCTCCAAGGGCATCAGCATCCTCCGAAAGGATATATCCCTCGCCCACCGTGTCCGGCTGCGTCGTCTCGGATCCACTCTCATTCCTGATCGGCAGATCCCCATTTTCTGCCGCATAAGAGACCGGCGCCGTAAGCGTCAGTCCCAGCATTGTTGCTGCGCATAGCGCGCGTATAACTCCCTTTTTCATACAGCTTCTCCTTTTATTCAATACTTCACGCGTAGCTTCCACTTACACGCTTTACTTTTCCGTTATCAGTCCGCGCGAGTTACGCTTCGTCGCAGTAGATGCAGCGGTAGATACGCTTCGTCGGATCTGCCAGGCGGAAGATATGGTCGATACCCGGCTCCACCACGGTGATGCACCGTGGGTTCTTGCATTTCTTGATATTGATCAGCTTCTTCGGCAGATCTACCTTCTTCTTCTCCACCGTCTCCCCGTCCTTGATGATGCTGACGGTGATGTTGGGATCGATGTAGCCGATCACATCCAGATCGATGTCGTAGCCTTCCTTATCGACCTTGATGATATCCTTCTTTCCCATCTTCTCGCTCTTCACCCGCTGGATGATCGCCACGCTGCAGTCCAGCTTGTTGAGTCCCAGATCATAATAGATCTGCATGCCCTTTCCCGCGGAAATATGATCCAGTACGATTCCGTTCTGTATACTGTCTATCTTCATAGAACTAATCTCCTCTCCGTCTTTCTATATCTTACAACCCGTCCCTCGAATCTCAGGTTTCCCTTACAGCCCCCAATGTCATTAAGATTAAGAGCAGGTTTAACTTAATGACATTCTTACAATCCCAGCAAATGCAGGATCAGCGCCTCGCGGACGTATTTTCCGTACAGCACCTGTTTGAAATACAGGGCCCGTGGATCCTTGTCTACGGAGGTTGCGATCTCATTTACACGCGGAAGCGGATGCAGGACGATCATGTCCTTCTTCGCCAGCTCCATCTTCTGGGTATCCAGAATATAGGTATCCTTCAAACGAACGTAATCTGCTTCATTGAAGAAACGCTCACGCTGCACGCGGGTCATATACAGGATGTCCAGCTCCGGCATGGAATCCTCCAAAGAAGTCACCTCTTTATATTCCAGCCCTGCCGGTTCCAGTACTTCGGAAATGATATAATCCGGCACTTTCAGTTCCTCGGGTGAGATCAGAACAAACTTGATGCCCTTGTAACGGGACAGCGCCTTGATCAGGGAATGAACCGTCCGACCGAACTTCAGATCTCCGCAGAGGCCGATGGTGAAGTTATCCAGCCGCCCCTTCTCACTGAAAATAGTAAGCAGATCCGTCAGGGTCTGTGTGGGATGATTGTGTCCGCCGTCTCCCGCGTTGATGATGGGAACCGGAGAATACATGGAGGCCAGCATCGGTGCACCCTCATTCATATGCCGCATGGCGATCACGTCTGCAAAGCAGCCGACTACGCGCACCGTATCCTCCACGCTCTCTCCCTTGGATACCGAGGAAGAAGAAGCCTCGGAGAAGCCCAGCACCTGTCCGCCCAGCTCGATCATAGCCGCCTCAAAAGAGAGACGGGTGCGTGTGCTCGGCTCATAAAACAGGGTCGCGATCTTCTTGCCCTTGCATTTCTCACTGTAATTCTCCGGGTGCGCCATAATGTCCTGCGCCCGACGCAGGATACCGTCCAGATCCTGCTCGCTTAAGTCCATGGGATCGATCAAATGTTTCATACCTTTCCTCCTGTCCGTTCTCATATCTGTCATTCTGAGGCGAAGCCGAAGAATCTCTGCGTCCTCGTCGGCAGGATCCTTCGCTGCGCTCAGGATGACATGTATCTTCGCTCGGGGCGACATGGAAACAGGTTCATCGGCAAATGCCAACGAACCTGCAAACAATTACGATTTTAACAACGTATACATGACCGCCTTCTCTGCGTGACGGCGGTTTTCTGCCTGATCCAGAATATGCTCCATATGCTTCTTCTCGATCTCTTCGGAAATCTCAAAACCGACATGCATCGGCATGTCATGAAGAACGATGGCTTTGCTTTCGCCGATAAAATCAGCATTCAACTGATACGGCATCATTTTCTTCATCAGCTCCGCTTTCCGTTCCTGGTATGCGGGGTCATTGAAGAATTCCATATCCAACCACGTATCGGTATAAAGCACATCCATATCCTCAACGTAACGTTTGATCTCTTCGATCGGAAGAGACGGATCCAACTCCACGTAATGACCGGTGGCCGCTGCCTCAGCATAGAAGTCAGGTCCGCAGGCCGTATCATTTACAAGCGGTGTGAGACCGAACAACGTACCCTGTCCCATCTTCGCAAAGAATTCCACCAGAGAATTGAATACATTGTTCTTTGCACCGATGTACATGAGACGAATGTCCAGGGAACCAAACTTCTCGATCACGGTCATCATGTCCGCCAGTACCTGACAGGGATGATAGGAATTATCGCACCCGTTGATGAACGGAACCGTCACGTTCTCACCGAAGAGTTCCACGGTCTCATTCTTCACGAGACGCGCCATGATGATGTCCACGTTCCGACATACGTATTTGATCTCGGAAATGGGTTCACCCAATACAAAATTGGAATCACGCCACAGCTGATTGAAATACGAACCACCCATCTCGGTAATGCCTGTCGTAAAGGACAGGAATGTCCGGGTAGAGGTCTTCTCAAACAATGTGTAGAGCTTCTTACCTTCCAGCGCATGTGCGTACTTCGCCGGATCCTTCTTCATATCCTGTGCAAGATCGAGAATTGCCTGCAGCTCCTCTGCGGTGAAATTCTTGAAATTCAGCATATTCTTCATATATGTGTCCTCTTGTTCTGATTTATTTATATCCCTTGATCATCTTACGGAAATACGGATACAACCCTCTCTTGTTCGGAGTCCATTCCGGAAGCTGCCAGAAATCATAGCCGGAATAATTATTTCCTTCCACCAGGATCGGTCCGTCTTCCGTAACTGCCACATCCCAGCCAACATATCCGACCTCCGGTGTCACGTGCGCAGCCTTAAGGCAGAGCTTGATGGCCTCTCGGACATAGGGCAGCTGATATCCCACCAGCTTCACGCCCGTATACGGATGTGTATCGTAATTGATCAGCGGAGAGGTATGCGCCACGCCGCACATCTTTCCGGTCTTCGGATCGATGGGGCAGCCAAGTCCGCCGTTCTCCAGATTGTCCACGAACTTTCCTTCATTTCCCATCTTGGCAACGCCGTATACATAGTGTGCCTTACCGTCTACCAGAAGCGTTACGATACGGTAGGTATTGATGGACAGCGGGTACAGCGTGGATAGGTCGTGATGCTGTTTGATCTCCTGCTCCAGCACACCGAAATCCTTCTCCGGCTGGCGGATGTATTCGTACATGGCCTCAACGGATGCAAAATCCGCTTTCTTCAGCTTCTCGATCCCCTTGCCGCTCTCACTGGTGGAAGGCTTTGCGAAGATCACGTCCTTATCCTTCATGAACTCTGCGAAGTTCTCCGGAGTCATATCTTCCACACACAGGAAATCCCGGTGCAGAAAGTCCTTATACAGTTTATTGAATACGTCCTTACGGTTGAAGATGTAGGACTTGGACTCGTCGTTCACCATTTCCAGCATCCGCTTGTTGCGGAGGCGGGTGATATAGGTATTCCGCTGACGTCCGTTCATATCATAAAAAGCAAAGATCAGATAATCATGTACACCGGCGCCGTAGCGGATGAAGCACCACAGCATGTCCAGCACCGTCTTTATGCGGTTCTGACCGCATTTTTCATGTGTCCGGTCCACCACATCCTTGAACCTTTTAAAGCTTCCGCCCATGAGTACGCGGAAGAGGTATTTGATCCGTTTCATCGTTCTCCTCCCGGGGCCGCCAGTCTTCTGAATCGTCATGATCAATGCGGTCCCCCACATCTTGTAAGTGTACCATATCTACACATCAAACACAAGAACGCCAAAACAAAGAATCGGCAGAAAAAGCATCCGTGGCCAGGCCATAGTGCCGAGGACATTGTCGAAGCCATCCGAAAATGCTATAATCGTTCCAACATAGCATTGCAAAGAAAAACGCTGCAAGAAGAGAGGAATCTCCTATGAACGAACTGATCGTAATATTACGAAAAGGTGAAGGACGCACCATCAAAGCCGGCGGCGCCTGGATCTATGATAACGAGATCGACCGGATCGAGGCAGCCGAAGGACCTGATGGCGCAAGGCACATTGTTGATATCAGCTCCGTCACCCCCGGTGACATCGTATCCGTGGAGGATTTTGACAGTTATCCCATGGGGCGGGGATTCATCAATCCGAAATCGAAGATCACCATCCGCATGATGACGAGGGATCCGAACGTCATGATCGACGATGCCTTCCTGCGTGCCCGGGTATGTGCCGCATGGAACTATCGCAAGGCAGTGATCGACACCTCCTCCTGCCGTGTGATCTTCGGAGAAGCAGATTTTCTTCCCGGACTGGTGGTCGACAAATATGAGGATGTTCTGGTCGTTGAATCCCTGGCTTTGGGGATCGACCGCCTGAAACCGAAGATCCTGGAATTTCTTAGAGAGGCACTTGCCGAAGACGGTATCTTTATCCGCGCTGTCTTTGAACGAAGCGATGCGAAGATCCGCGAAAAAGAGGGCCTGCCCCGAACCAAAGGCCTCCTCTGGGAGGCAAATACACCGGATGAAACGGAAGAGAAGGAATTCTCTCCCCGCCTGCAGATCACGGAAAACGGCGTAAAGTACTGGGTCGATGTGGAAAACGGCCAGAAGACAGGTTTCTTCCTGGATCAGAAAGGCAACCGTATGGCCATGCAGTCCCTGATCCGCCGTATGAAGGATGCCGGCGAAACCGTCCGTGTACTGGACTGTTTTACCCACACAGGCTCCTTCGCTCTGAACTGCGGCCTGGGCGGTGCTGACAGCGTTCTCGGCATTGATGTCTCCGATCTGGCTGTGGCACAGGCCACGGAAAATGCCGCCCTGAACGGACTCTCGGACCGGGTCACATTCCAGGCGGCAGATGTTCTGGATCTTCTCCCGAAGCTGAATTCAGACGGTGAGAAGTATGATGTTGTAATTCTGGATCCCCCGGCCTTCACCAAGACCCGGGACAAGATCAAACAGGCTGCAAAGGGATATCGCGAGATCAATATGCAGGGAATGAAACTGGTCCGGAGCGGCGGCTACCTCGCCACCTGCTCCTGCTCCCATTTCATGGATTATGAAACCTTCACTGCCGTGATCGGCCAGGCTGCCCACGCGGCCCATCGGCGCCTCCGCCAGGTAGAATACCGCACCCAGGCAGCCGACCACCCCATCCTCTGGTCCGGCGATGAAGCCAGCTACTATCTCAAATTCTATATCTTCCAGGTACTGGAAGAACGATAGATTCCAAAAAGCCCGTAACCACAAAAACGAAATGTATAAAAACGCAGGCGCCGCCTGGGATCTGAGCCTGGAATCCTTCCTCCAGCCGGAATCTGCCTTTTCCCACTCTGCATAAAGCGTAATGTTGTCATAGATGATGGTTTCATTTGTGAAGAGGAAGCCGTATTCGTCATACCAGCCCGTGAACTTATAGCCGTCACGTACCGGCGTGGGAAGTTCTTCCGCTGATTCACCGGCCACGACATACAGTTCATCAGGGGTGACCGTTCCACCCTGAGGATCAAGGGTAACTACACTGATATTTTCACCTGCACCCCATTCATCATCAAGAACCTCCCAATGAGCGGTCAGAGTATATAGTCCATTGTATCACTCATCCTGACACAAAAAGCGTTCCATATTGGCACACTTTTCAATTCGTGTGAACCATGCTATATTATATACGTCAAAATGTTTATCCTTCGGGAGATGAAAAACACCGCCCCAAAAAAGCAGGGGATCTTCCGAGGGATACAAACGGTACCGACAGGGTAAAGGAGGAGGACAAATGAAAGGGTGGAAAAAAGCAGTTTGTGGAACGCTGATCGCTGCGTTCATGCTGCCGCAGGTGATCCTGGGCGGTGGTAATGCGGCAGAGGCAGCAGGCGGAACCTGGAGGCATAATTCGAAGGGCTGGTGGTATTCTTATCCCGACGGATCTTATGCGAAGAACACATGGGAGAAGATCGGAACCAGATGGTACTATTTCGATACAAACGGCTACATGGTGACGGGCTGGAAACTGATCGGGAAGAAGTGGTATTTCTTTAATAATAAGGGACAGATGGTAACCGGCTGGTTGACGCTCGGAGAGAAGAAGTATTACTTAAATTCAAGCGGTGCGATGGTAACCGGCTGGAAGAAGATCTCAGGAAATTGGTATTTCTTCAATAAAAGCGGCGTGATGGCAACCGGCTGGAAGAAGATCTCAGGGAAGTGGTACCGCTTCTACAACAACGGCGTTATGATGACAGGATATCATGATGGCGACGGTAAGGAATATATCTTCGACACCGACGGTGTCTGGATGGAACCGGTATCGGATCTGACGAAGGCGAACGTCGGAAATCTGATCACCTTTGGCCGCTATGAGCAGGATAACGATACCTCCAACGGCGCAGAAGACATCCAGTGGATCGTTCTGAATAAATATTCGGACGGGCGGCTTCTGGTGGTGAGTCTGTATGGTCTGGATTGTCAGCCGTACAACACCGTAGATACCGATATCACATGGGGAGACTGTACTCTTCGGACATGGCTGAAAACCACCTTCCTGAATGCGGCTTTTACGGCGGATGAGAAGGCTATGATTCCCAAGACAGTCAGAATGAATGATGATAATCCGGTCTATGGAACCGATGCCGGAGACGATACAAAGGATCAGGTATTTCTTCTCAGCTACGATGAGGCTGAAAAATATTTCAAAAATGACGATACTCCGGACGGAAAAGAAAAAGGTTACAGCGAGATCCGTGGGTGCAAGGTAACGGATTATGCAAAGTCAAAGGGAGCAGATTATTTCGAGTGGATGTATGACGTTGATCCTGACGACTATTGGAAATATGACCTGAACTGCGGATGGTGGCTGCGGACACCCGGCATCAATTCCAGCTGCGCTATGGTCGTTGACTTCAGAGGCAATAGTCGAAGCGGCGGCACGTACGTCAACTCCACAGATATTTTGGTACGTCCCGCAATGGTTGTGACATCCTCCCCCACCTGAAGAGGTGGGGGCTTCCTCTCGCCTGTCGGCGAGTTGTCGGTTCTCGTTCGATAGCACTAATGTGCTAAGCATAAGCGAGCTATCCCCGTGTGCCCCACGGTTCATTCTTTGCTTTTCTATATATTATACAGAAACAATCCTCACGCCTTCATTTCTGATATTAATCGCCGCGTTTATGTCTCGGTCATGATGCGCCCCACAATCCGGACAAATCCACTGTCTGACTGAAAGGTTTTTCACTTCCTCATTTACATAGCCGCAATACGAACATATCTGACTGCTGGCATAATATCTGTCTACCTTTACGAGCTTCTTCCCCTGCTCCGCCAGTTTATATTGCAAAAATGATACAAACATCCCCCATCCATTATCCGAAATCGATTTGCCAAACTTCATTGTCTGCGACATTTTCTTCATGTCAAGATCTTCCACACACACGCAGTCATAGCCATTGGTTATCTGTCGGGACTGCTTGTGAAGAAAGTCCTTCCTCTGATTTGCGATTTTTTCATGAAGTCTTGCAACTTTTATCCGCTGTTTGGTCCGATTATTTGATCCCTTTTGCATAAGCGAAAGTTTTCTTTGCTCTCTTTTCAGTTTTTTCTCTGCCTGTCTGTAGTATCCCGGATATTCCGGTTCATTTCCATTACTGTCAATATATAATTCGTGCATGGAATAATCCATCCCAAGATATGTAGCTATTTTCTTTTCGACAGTATTC
>JAILAR010000046.1 GCA_024681515.1 Eubacterium sp.
ACCTTTTCAAATCCGAAGGTCACCGTCCGATCTGCCTTCACCGCAGTTCCGAGCACCTCTCCCGTTTCGGATGAGATCCCCGAAGGAATATCCACTGCGATCACCGACAGTTCGGAGGACGCAAGCCTTGCACTATTGATCACCTCTGCTGCTTCCCGCTGAACACCAATCACTTCGCGGGTCAGTCCCACGCCGAAGATTGCATCTACGATCACGCGGTATCCTGCAAGCGGATTTTTCTCTTCGCCAAAACACTCAGCAGACATCGTATC
Source organism: Eubacterium sp. (assembly GCA_024681515.1). GTDB lineage: Bacteria > Bacillota > Clostridia > Lachnospirales > Lachnospiraceae > Eubacterium_Q. The sequence continues at coordinate 273 of JAILAR010000046.1, forward strand.
TCCACCGGACATAGAGGCCGCAATTTTCTCCCTTCCACGCATTTCGTCAAGCGGATCTACAAACAGAACCCCCGCCTTCTCCGCAAGTTCCACCTGCTTCCTGTAAGCCTCCGACTGTCTGGAGATGCCATTTAGCGCCCAGACAGAAACCCTGTATCCTCTTTGATGCAGGATCCTGGCTGCTGCCACACCGTCCCCGCCGTTATTTCCGCCCTCCGCAACGACAAGGATCCGATCATGCTTCCTGTCCTGTACAACATTCTCAACTTCCTGTGCCACAGCAAGCGAAGCCCGTTCCATCAGAACGAGCTGGGGCACTCCGATCTCCTCAATTGTGTAGCGGTCGATCTCCGCCGCCTGCTTTCCCGTTACGAGATATCGCATATGATCTACCATCCCCTTTTACAGACTGTCCAGCAGTCCTCCGAGTCCCTTCTCATCATAAATCTTCTTATAGTAAGCCACCTCATCCCGGATCATCTCATCGATCACCTGCATGCCGAGAAGCTCCACGGGCGCTTTATCATCCGTCATGATATGATCTCCTGCCGTGTAAAGCTTACAGTCCGCCTCCACAGTATGCATCATGGAAAGCAGTTCCTCATCCTCCTCCTTCTCCAGATTCTTCCGGAAATGATCCATCATCCCGGACTGTCCCGCAAAAAGCTCCCGGTTGGTATTCATGGACACATCCACCGTTATCACCTCCGTAAAAACCGACGCGATGGTATCCTCCAGATAGTCCGTGATCCGGGCTTTATGCTCCGTTGAATCATCCGCCGAATCCGAACCGCGCATATTCATATTTACCACCATGACGCCGTCCTCCCGCAGATGCTCTTTCACCAGCGTAAAGAACTCCACTGTGGACATCTGGAAGGGAATGGTAATATCCTGATAAGCATCCACCATGATCACGTCATATTTTCCGTCCGCGGTCCCGAAGTCTCCATCCTTCTTCCAATGATCCGAGGAAAGTGCATTCAGAAATGCCCGTCCGTCGTAGGTTGCCACCGGGACATCCTCCGGGAGATCAAAATACTCATGGGCCAGGTCCGTGATCTTCTGATCGATCTCAACTCCCTCCACGTACATTTCCCCGAAATACCTCTTGCACTGCGTGGCGTAGGTTCCGGTTCCCATCCCGAGGATCAGCACCTCCAGCGGCCGGTCCTTCTCATAGATTCCTGCCATATAGGGAGCCGCCATGGCATAATCATAATACATGCCCGTAAGTCCTTTTTCTTTTTGATAAACGGACTGAACGCCGAAAAGGACATTTGTGGAGAGAACCACCCGCCGGTCATCTTCCTTCACCTGCAGATAATTGTAGATGGATTCGTCCTCCACCGTCAGATGTTTCTGCCAGAAAGCAAAACTCCCGCTATGCCCGAAGATACAGCACAGAATAAAAAGCACCATGGCGATCGGCACCTTCTTCACAAACACCTTGCTGCACGCGAAGTACACGATAGCCAGCACCAGCAGGATCCCTGCAAAGATTAAAAACGTGATGGACGTCCCCACCGCCGGAATGCTGATAAATGTCGGGACAAAGGTTCCGATGATACTGCCGATGGTATTGGACGCATTCAGCATCCCCACCACCTTGCCGCTGTCATCCAGGCTGTCCATGGTATACTTGCAGAGGGACGGCGTTACGGTTCCCAGCAAAAACAGCGGGAACACAAAAATGATCATGCAGGCTGCAAACGCTGCGATCACCAGGAAATTCGTACTAATAGTAAAAACCAGAAGTCCCGAGATTCCCAGAATGATATATTTTCCCACCACCGGGATCAGGGCGATCCAGATCGCCGCAAAAATGATCCTGCCGTACAGACGATCCGGATTCGGATTCTTGTCCACCTTCCGTCCGCCGTAGATATTTCCCAGTGCCATGGCGATCATGATGGTTCCGATGATGATCGTCCACACGATCTGGGAGGAACTGAAATACGGTGCCAGAAGCCGGCTGGCCCCAAGCTCCACTGCCATGACGGACATCCCTGAAAAGAACTCTGTCAGATACAGATACATTTTATTCTTCAGGATGGGACGGTCTGCCGCCGTAACTGCTTTCACTTCTTTTTTACTGCTCATTTCAAAAAACCTCATTCATACCCGTTCAATATAGCGCCTCATATTCTACCACCAATCGCCCGTATGCGCCACAGAATTCCGCTCTTTCGCCTGAATTCTCCGCTGAATTCTGTGCCCTTTCTGATAAGCACTGAAAAATTTTCAAATTTTTTTCCATTTTATCCCATAAATCTTTCCGATCCGCTCGTACCCTATTCAACAGCTTGAAAAACCAAGCAAAAAACAAAACAGATTAAATTCAAAACAGATTATATTTTATGGAGGATGGTTTTTATGAAGAAAAGAGAATTAAAGAAATCCATACGAAGAACTGCAGCCATGCTGCTTTCCACCTGCATCCTGCTGACAGGGTGCGGCAGTACCGGTGGCGGGGGAATCCTGACCCCACCGGAGCCGAATACCGAGAAACCCGCTCCCACCTACACCGAGTCCGAGATCGAACAGCGGATTGCGCTGGCAGGCGCCTCCTATGACGGTCTGTACAGAGCGGATGCGGACTATAGCTATTATAAAGGCTCACAGTCCCGTAACCTGAGCATGGCCCCTGTTATGGAGTCAGAAGCATGTGATGAGGTCAGCGGTGCATCGAACTACTCTTACAGCATTCCTGACGGAGACTGGCAGCAGGTAGAATGGAATACGGAAAACTACAACCTCGTTAAGGAATCCGGATTCCTGTCCGTTGCCACAAGTCCCTTCTCCACCTTTGGTGCAGACGTGGATACGGCAACCTACACCAATCTCCGCCGGAAGATCTTTGCAGAAACCGACAACTTCGGCATCAGCGACGATGCGATCCGCGTAGAGGAAATGATCAACTATTTCCACTACGACTATGCGGCACCGAAGGAAGGCGATAAGTTCGGCGTAACCACAGCTCTTACCAATTGCCCCTGGAATCCGGACGCTCTCCTTCTCCGAGTCGGTGTGAAAGCCGAGGAGATCCAGCCGAGGGGCGGCTCCAACATCGTGTTCCTGATCGATACATCAGGATCCATGTTCGACAGCAACAAGCTCCCCCTTGCACAGAAAGCATTCAGCATTCTGGCAGAAAACTTAAATGACGAGGATACCGTATCCATTGTTACCTACGCCGGAAATTCCGAAGTAGTTCTGGAAGGAGCCAAAGGTTCTGAGACCACAAAGATCCAGAATGCAGTAAATGCTCTGGAAGCCTACGGAAGTACCAATGGCGAAGGCGGAATCAAGAAGGCATACGAAATCGCTGAGAAGTATTTCATCAAGGGTGGCAACAACCGCATCATCCTTGCTACCGACGGCGACCTGAATGTAGGCGTCTCCTCCGAAGCAGATCTCATCAGTCTGGTAGAAGAAAAGAGAGAGACCGGTGTCTTCCTCTCCTGCCTGGGCTTCGGAACCGGCAACTATCAGGACAGCAAGATGGAAGCCCTTGCAGATTACGGCAACGGCAACTACTCTTACATCGACTGCACCGCAGAAGCAACCCGCGTACTGAAAGACGAAATGTGGTCCACTCTCTACACTGTGGCAAAGGACGTAAAGTTCCAGGTAGAATTCAATCCCGAGCAGGTAAAGGGTTACCGCCTCATCGGTTATGAGAACCGCGCTATGGCAGCAGAGGACTTCGCAAATGATAAGAAGGACGGCGGCGAGGTCGGTTCCGGCCAGACCGTAACCGTACTGTACGAGATCATCCCCGCAGATTCCGGCTACGCTATGCCGGTAGTTGCAAGCCGCTACGGAAATGATGTGAAGGTCGATACCGAAACTACCACACTCAGTGACGAGCTTCTGGCAGTGAACATCCGCTACAAGGAGCCGGATGCATCCGAGAGCAAGCTTCTCACCTACCCCGTAACCAAGGATATGCTGCAGGCAGAGATGGATGCCGACACCTCCTTCGCAGCAGGCGTTGCAGAGTTCGGAATGCTGCTCCGCAAGTCCGAGTACAGCGGAACCGCAAGCTACCAGGTGATCTACGATCGCCTGAAGGTTCTCCCGGGCGTCATGGACGACGAATTCAAGACCGAATTCCTGTACATGGTACAGAAGGTCTCCAAGTAATAGAGAAGAAGCCGGACGGCGTGCCATTTCCATGGCACGCCGTCCGGCTTCTTCTCTAACATAGCATATCAGTCATGCAGTTTTCTCTTGTCGATTACTCGGACAGCCTTGCCCTCGCTGCGGACGATGGCATGAGGTGCCAGCAGATGGATCCGAGGACGGATACCCAGCATGGCAACCATGGCGGATACCAGCTTCTTCTCAGCCTTCGCATCATCGCCGTCCTTCAGTGCCGCGTACTGCTCCTGGGAAAGCTCTACGTTGATCTCAAAGGTATCTTCATTTCCGATACGATCTACCAGGATCTGGTAGTTCGGTGTATAGCCCTGCTTCAGCAGAACCGTTTCGATCTGGGACGGGAATACATTCACGCCACGGATGATGAGCATGTCATCGCTGCGTCCCTTGGGTTTGCACATCTTAATATGGGTACGTCCGCAGGAGCACTGCTTCCGGGACAGTACGCAGAGATCACGGGTCCTGTAACGGATCAGCGGGAAAGCTTCCTTGGTGATGCTGGTGAATACCAGCTCTCCTTCTTCACCCTCCGGAAGAACCTCACCGGTCTCCGGATTGATGATCTCGGCAATGAAATGATCTTCGTTGATGTGCATGCCGCTTTGCTCTTCACACTCGAAGGATACACCCGGTCCGGAGATCTCGGTCAATCCGTAGATATCATAAGCCTTGATGCCCAGTTTGCTCTCGATCTCGTGCCGCATTTCCTCTGTCCAGGGCTCTGCACCGAAGATACCTGCCTTCAGGCGGATATCATCCTTGGTGCATCCCATTTCATAGAGACGCTCTGCCAGATAAGCCGCATAAGACGGTGTGCAGCAAAGGATCGTAGAATCCAGATCCCGCATGAACTGGATCTGACGCTCTGTATTTCCGGAAGACATGGGGATGGTCAGGCTTCCCACCTTGTGGGAACCGCCGTGAAGTCCCGGGCCTCCGGTGAACAGACCGTAACCGTAGCAGACCTGCACTACATCTTCCTCGGATGCACCGGCTGCCACCAGTGCTCTGGCGCAGCAGTCCTCCCAGAGATCCAGGTCGTGCTGTGTATAAAATGCAACCACACGGCGTCCTGTGGTACCGCTGGTGGACTGGATCCGTACACAGTCCTTCGTCGGACAGGACAGAAGTCCGTAGGGATATGCCTCGCGAAGATCGTTCTTCGTCAGGAACGGCAGCTTGGAGAGATCCTCCAGGCACTTGATATCCTCCGGCTTTACACCCTTCTCATCCATCAGTTTATGGTAGTATTTGTTATTCTCATAAACATACGCCACCTGCTTGATCAGGCGCTCTTCCTGCAGTTCCTTGATCTTCTCGACCGGCATGGTCTCGATCTCCGGCTGGAAATACTTCTTCATTCTATGTACTCCTTCTGTTTCACTGAATTGCTTTAGTGTGTTAAAGTGTAAAAACAACCATTTCAACTTTACTTCTTTTACCGGGAAAATGCAAGCGCTTTTTCACATCGATAGCGATTCCAAACATAAACAGGATCCTGTCAGAAAACAAATGACAGGATCCTTTATTCATAGTGAAAGAATGCTCTTTTTCAGGAGGCATGGGGATGATCCTCTTAATTATCTGACTGTCAGTTCGCCGCCTTCGACATCGATGGTGATGGTATCTCCCATCCGGAGGGTCCCCTGCAGGATGGCTCTTGCCACCAGTGTCTCCACGTTCTTCTGCAGATACCGCTTCAGCGGGCGGGCGCCGTAGATCGGGTCGTAGCCTTTCTTTACCACTTCTTCCTTTGCCGCATCCGTCAGTTTCACCGCCAGTTCTTTATCCGCCAGGCGCTTGTTGAGATCCGCCATCAGAAGCTCTACGATGGAACCGATCTCCTTCTCAGACAGCGGTTTGAAGAGGATGGTTTCATCCAGCCGGTTCAGGAATTCCGGACGGAAATAATTCCGCAGATCTCCCATCACCTTCTGCTCGGTATCCGGCAGGAACTCACCGTCTTCACCGATGCCTTCCAGCAGATACTGGGAACCGATATTGGAGGTCATGATCAGGATGGTATTCTTAAAATCCACCGTATTGCCCTTGGAATCCGTGATCCGGCCGTCATCCAGAATCTGCAGCATTACGTTGAACACATCCGGATGTGCCTTCTCTACCTCATCGAAAAGCACCACTGCGTAAGGCTTCCGCCGGACAGCCTCGGTCAGCTGACCGCCTTCATCATAACCCACATATCCCGGAGGCGCTCCGATCAGTCTTGCCACGCTGTGTTTCTCCATATACTCACTCATATCGATCCGGACCACACTGTTCTCATCATCGAACAGCGCCTCTGCCAGAGCCTTCGCCAGCTCCGTCTTGCCGACACCGGTGGGTCCAAGGAAAAGGAAGGAACCGATGGGCTTCGTAGGATCCTTGATCCCGGCCCGGGAACGGAGAATCGCATCCGAAACCAGGCTTACCGCCGTATCCTGACCAACCACTCTCTTATGCAGTTCTTCCGGAAGATGCAGGGTCTTCGCACGCTCGGACTCGGACAGCTTCGCCACCGGGATGCCGGTCCATTTGGAAATGATCTTCTCGATCTCATCCTCCGTCACGGTCTCGTGCAGCATTTGCCGGCCTTCATTTGCAAGCTTTTCCTCCAGTGCATCCAGTTCTTTCTCCAGGGAAGGCAGCTTGCCGTACTGCAGCTCGGCCGCCTTTGCCAGATCATATTTTCGCTGAGCGATCTGGATCTCGTCCTTGGTCTGCTCGATCTCTTCACGGATCGTTGATACCCGGTCTACTTCGGATTTCTCCTGCTCCCAGGTAGCCTTCATGGACGCAGCCTTTTCGCGCAATTCTGCCAGTTCTCCGGAAAGCACTGCCAGACGTTCCTTCGACAGGTTATCTTCCTCGTTCTTCAGCGCTGCTTCCTCGATCTCCAGCTGCATGATCTTCCGGAAGATCTCATCCAGCTCTGCCGGCATGGAATTCAGTTCCGTCTTGATCATGGCGCAGGCCTCATCCACCAGATCGATGGCCTTATCCGGCAGGAACCGGTCGGAGATGTAACGGTTCGAAAGCGTTGCCGCCGAAACCAGAGCACCATCCGAGATCTTAACGCCATGATATACTTCATAGCGGTTCTTGATGCCACGCAGGATGGAAATGGTATCCTCCACGGTGGGCTCATTTACCATTACCGGCTGGAACCGACGCTCCAAAGCCTTATCCTTCTCGATATATTTCCGATATTCATCCACGGTGGTGGCACCGATGCAGTGTAGCTCGCCGCGGGCCAGCATGGGCTTCAGCATATTTCCGGCATCCAGAGAGCCCTCGGTCTTGCCGGCGCCCACAATGGTGTGCAGCTCGTCGATAAAGAGAATGATCTGCCCATCGGACTTCTTCACGGAATCCAGCACTGCCTTCAGACGTTCCTC
>JAILAR010000061.1 GCA_024681515.1 Eubacterium sp.
GAGGTTCCGAAAAATACAATTCAAACAAACTGAAATAGCATACAATCATGCGTGTATATGATAGCAATGGCGTTTTCATCCACCGGTGAAAACGCCATTTTTTTATAGGCGTATCGTGGCCGGGAGGTGTCCGTATGAATAGCAGAATAACAGAACATCCGATCTTGGGGGCTGTCGAGAAGGGAAAAGAGGTTTCCTTTTATTACAATGGAAAATGCTGCAGGGGTTACGAGGGAGAACCGATCGCGGCTGCTCTGAAGGCGGCGGGAGTGATGATCCACCGGTATACAAAAAAGGAGCATAGGCCGCGCGGCATCTTCTGTGCGATAGGAAGATGCACGGACTGTGTAATGATCGTAGACGGAAAACCGAATGTCAGAACCTGCATCACACCCTTGAAGGAGGGGATGGTAGTTAAGACGCAATATGGTGTATCCGATCAGCCGTTTGATGAGCAGTAGGGAGGAGTGTTGACATGAAGAAATATGATCTTATAGTAGTCGGCGCGGGTCCCGCGGGTCTTTCCGCAGCGATCGAGGCGGCAAAACGCGGTCTGCATGTGATCGTGTTCGATGAAAATGAGAAGCCGGGAGGGCAGCTGTTCAAGCAGATTCATAAATTCTTCGGATCCAGAGAGCATAAGGCGAAGATCCGCGGATTAAATATCGGGACGCAGCTGCTGGAGGAAGCGGGTGCCTGTGGAGTGGTGGTTGCTCTGAATTCCACGGTCATGGGACTTTATCAGGACAAGGAGGTAGTGATAAAGACCGGTGATGCCATAGCCCACGTAAAAGGAGATGCGGTGATCATAGCAACCGGTGCGGCCGAGAATATGGTTACTTTCCCCGGATGGACCCTTCCCGGAGTGATCGGTGCGGGAGCGGCCCAGACCATGATGAACCTGCACGGAGTAAAGCCCGGAAGCAGGATCCTGATGCTTGGTTCCGGAAATGTGGGGCTGGTTGTTTCCTTCCAGCTGATGCAGTGCGGCTGTGAAGTTGCTGCGATCGTTGATGCGGCTCCCAAGGTAGGAGGCTACGGTGTCCACGCAGCGAAGGTCGCCAGGACGGGCGTACCGTTCTATCTGTCCCATACCATTGTGAAAGCGGAGGGAGAAGAGAAGGTCGAGGGCGTGACCATTGCGGAGGTGGATGATCATTTCCGGTTCATCGAAGGAACGGAGAAGCACTTTGATGTGGATACGATCTGTCTTGCGGTCGGTCTTTCCCCGATGTCCCAGCTGCTCAAGATGGCCGGTGCGGTTATGGAGGATAATCCCAAACGCGGAGGACAGGTACCGGTCTGTGATAAGGATGGGAGAACGTCGCTGCCGGGCATTTTCGTGGCAGGGGATGTGTCCGGTATCGAGGAGGCTTCCTCGGCCATGATCGAAGGACGAAAGGCCGGAATTGCAGCAGCTGCATTTTTGGGCTATATCGACGAAGATGAAATGAATGAGGAGCTTACGAAGCAGGATGAGGCTCTGGACGGACTCAGGCAGGGAATGTTTGCTCCGGGAAATCGAGGCAAGAAGATCGAAAAGACGGATGAGGGAATTGAGATCTCGGAAACTCTTCTGAAATACGGATTTGTGTCGGATGATGAGATTGAAAGATTCCCGGGAGTGACCAGAAGAAAGGGAATTCATCCGGTGATTGAATGTACGCAGAATATACCCTGTAATCCATGTCAGGATTCCTGTCCGAAGAAGTGTATCACGATCGGAGATAAGATCACGGCCCTTCCGAGACTGAACGAAGATGCGGAGTGTATCGGATGCGGAATGTGCGTGGCAAGCTGCTCCGGTCAGGCGATCTTCCTCGTAAACGAGGAGTATGAACCGGGATTTGCGTCCATCACGCTCCCCTATGAATTTCTTCCTCTGCCGGCTCCCGGGACTGCAGGGATCGCCCTGGGAAGAGACGGGAAGAAGGTTTGCGAGGCGGAGGTCATCGATGTGAAGAGTGCGAAGGCTTTCGACAGGACACACCTTCTTACCATGAAGGTTCCGGCGGAATATGTGATGCGGGCCCGTTTCTTTAAGGCGAGTGAGACGTAAATCGGAGGTGCAGTATGAATTCAGTGAATGACAGAAACAGAGATATCGGTGATTTCATCCCTGCTCCGGATGATGACATGCTCGTGTGCAGATGTGAGGAGATTACCAAGGGGGAGATCAGGAAGGCTGTGCATGACGGAATGTGGACGCTTACGGAGATTCGAAGATACCTTCGTACAGGTATGGGACTCTGCCAGGGACAGACCTGTTCCAGACTGGTAAAGGGAATCGTGGCAAGAGAACTGGGAGTATCTCCGGCCGAATTGGAGCCGGCGACCTCCAGGGCGCCCATGAGACCTGTCGAGATGCGGATATTTGCAAATGAGGAGGTGGATCCGGATGAGTAATACAGCAGACGTAGTAATCATCGGTGGCGGGATCATCGGATGTGCCACGGCATATTATCTTAGGAAGCTGGGGAGCTCGGTCATAGTTCTGGAAGGCTCCGACCATATTGGAAACGGAGGCTCCTCAAGAAACGGAGGCGGTGTCAGACAGTCGGGACGGGATCCGCGGGAGATTCCGCTGGTGATGTACGGGATTCAGAAGCTCTGGCCCACATTGTCCGAAGAACTGGAGGTAGACTGCGAATATCATCAGGACGGAAATCTGAGACTCGGGAAAACGAAGAAGCACAGAGAGATACTGCAGGGCCTTACAGACAGAGCGGTGGCCTGCGGTCTTGATGTGAAGGTGATCGACGGGGAAGAGGTAAGAGAGATCAATCCGTATCTTTCGGAAGAGGTGATCTGTGCCAGTTGGTGTCCGACAGACGGACATGCCAATCCCCTGACAACAACACTCGGATATTACAAAATGGCCAGAAGGCTCGGGGTAAGGTTTATTACCGGTGAAAAGGTAGTAAAGCTTATGACGGTAAAAGGAAAAGTACGCAAGGTGATCACGGCGGCGGGAGATGAGTATGAAGGCGAGACGGTAGTCATCGCAGCCGGACTGGAATCAAGAGAGATCCTGGGAACCATAGGCGTTGATGTGCCGCTGCAGAAGAGTCTTCTGGAATGCCTGGTCACGGAAGCACAGCCCCGCATGTTTGATCAGATGCTGGGAACCGCGGAGGCGGACTTCTACGGTCATCAGACGAAACACGGTTCCTTTGTATTCGGCGGTTCCTCCGGCATGGAACGCTATAACAAGGATAACGGTACGCCGGTGAACAATGCAAAGACCGCACCCTGTATCTGCAGGGGTATCATGAAATACTTTCCGCCGCTGGCGGATGCCAAGATCGTGCGGACATGGGCAGGATGGATGGATGCATGCTATGACGGGGTTCCGGTTCTCGGAACGGTTGAGGAGGCCCCGGGTCTCATCCTGGAGTGCGGATTTACAGGCCATGGATTTGGTATCGCTCCGGGCTGTACGGAGCAGATCGCGAAACTGATCGTTACGGGGAAGACGGATATCGATCTGTCTGCTCTGCACTATAACAGATTTAAGGCGAAGATCTAATGAGAGATGAAAGAATCAGACCCACACAACCTTATATGGTCCTGGATGGTGAGAACTTCATGCAGGAGGTGTACCTGAAGCAGGGGATCTCCCATTTCTTTCAGTGCAGTATCCGCGGGGGAACCACCGTGCGGATCGTTCCGACAGGCTGCATAGATATTACATTTCTTTATTCAAAAAGCGATGGATACATGCGTGCGGTTGCCGTCGGTACATTTCTGCAGTATACCGAAAAAACGGAAACGGAAGATCTGGAGATGTTCGGGGTAAGACTGTTCCCCGGATTTCATCCGTCGTTTCTGAAGTATTCCATGGTTGAACTGGTTGACAGGATCAGGGTGCTTGACTCGGAAACCTTTTCCGAAAGAATGATACGAAGGATGCAGGAAACAAAGTCATTCTATGAGAGAGTAGGCGTATTTTTGAAGGAATTTACCGCGCTCGAGGATGAGAAGGAAGAGCCCTTTGGGAAGAGAGAACTGCTGGAGGTCGTGAAGGAAACCATATACAGAAGAAACGGTCTGATCGAGATCGCATCCCTCGAAGAGATTACCGGCTATTCGACACGCTATATCAACAGGGTCTTCATGGCGGAAATGGGTTTTTCGCCGAAGGTCTTCTGCAAGATCCTTCAGTTTCAGCACGCAGTCGAGTTCCTGAACTATGGATCCCTCGCCTGGTCCTATGGAAAAATGGATGACAATCTGCCAACGAAGATGGCGGATATCGCAACCTTTTTAGGATACTACGATCAGCCGCAGTTTATCAGGGATTTCAAGAAGTATGCGGGAATCACACCGAAGAAGTACCTGGACATGGTGAGTGACGGGAACTACAGAAGTCGGACAAACAGTTCCGATTTTTACAATAGATTCTATTCATAGCGTGGTAATCTGTGTTCAGTTTTTAGAAAAGGCAAGGGCGTCTGGTGAGAGATCACCGGACGCTTTTCCATTTATTCAATAAGTGTAATATGGCAAAGGGGCTGTTTCAGATCTGAGACAGCCCCTTTCCAATTTCAGATAAACAGTAAACGGAGGCGTCGGCATGGGAAATATAGTTGAGATCAAAGGCGTGAACAAAATATACGGTACGAACCATGTTGTAAAGGATCTGAACCTGGAGGTAAGGGAAGGAGAGTTCCTGACGCTTCTCGGATCGTCAGGATGTGGGAAAACCACAACGCTCCGAATGATCGCGGGTTTTGAGGAGCCAACCTCGGGCAGCATCACGGTGGAGGGAGAATCCATAGAGGATAAAGAGCCTTTCGAGAGAAATGTAAATACAGTGTTTCAGAGCTATGCGTTATTTCCGCATATGACGATCTACAACAACATCGCTTACGGTTTACGGATGAAGAAGGTTCCGAAGGCCGAGATCAAGGAGCGGGTGACGAGGATGATGGAGCTGGTACAGCTGGAGGGCTTTGAGAAAAGATATCCCAGTCAGCTGTCAGGCGGACAGAAGCAGAGGGTAGCCATTGCCAGAGCCCTGATCAACCGCCCGAAGGTCCTTCTTCTGGATGAACCCCTGGGAGCCCTGGATCTGAAGCTGAGAAAGCAGATGCAGCTGGAACTGAAACGGCTGCAGCGTAAGCTGAACATCACATTTATCTACGTTACACATGATCAGGAGGAAGCACTGACCATGAGTGACCGGATCGCCATCATGCATGACGGGATCCTGGACCAGCTTGGTACGCCGACGGAGATCTACGAGACTCCCAAGACCAGATTTGTTGCAACCTTCATAGGAGAAACGAATACATTTGATGGGATCATATCCAGTATTAAAAATGATGTGGTGACAACCTTTATTGAGAACGGATATATCACCGGAATGGGAAAGGGCTTTACCCCGGGCGAGTATATCACAGTTTCGGTGAGACCCGAGAAGATGAAGTTTTCGAAGACGCCGATCCCCGAGTTCGGAATTTCCGCAACAGTGAAGGAGATCATCTATGTGGGCTCTGTTCTGAAGTGCATCATAGAGCTTCCGAACGGAAATGAACTGAAGGTGGAGAGACTTTCAGGAGAGGAGCTTCCTGTGATCGGTGAGGTGATCTATCCCTATTGGAATATAGAGGATGCGGTTCTGATCCACAGTATGAATCATACCGTATTCCAGTCAATTGATCGTATTCAGTTTGCATAAGCATGAGGAATGTTTCTATGGCAAAGAGTAAACACAGATTAAAATCGAATACGATACCTGCCCTGGTGACGGTGGGACCCGTTGCAACAATGCTGATCCTGCTGGTTGCGATCCCGCTGATCTACGTGGCGGTTATGAGCTTCTGTAAGACTGATCAGTATTACAATATCGAATTTTCCTTCAGTCTGGATAATTACAGCAAACTGCTCAGCCCGGACTATCTGACGATCTACGGACAGTCACTGCTCATAGCATTTGTCACAACGGTGCTCTCGCTGCTGATCGGATATCCTTTCGCCTACATCATTGCAAGAGCGAAAAGCAAAAGAACAAAGAAGATCCTCTATATGCTGATCATCATTCCGTTCTGGACGAATTCACTGATCAGGATCTATGGATGGAGAACATTCCTGGGATCTTCCGGATGGCTGAATAAGCTGCTGATCTCACTGGGTATCATTTCGGAGCCGGCGGACTTCCTGTACAATACGGGAACTACCATCCTGGGTATGGTTTACTGTCTGATCCCGTTTATGATCCTGCCGCTCTATACGGCGATCGAAAAGCTGGACGGTTCACTGCTTGAAGCATCCTCCGATCTGGGGGCAAAACCGTTTCGGACCTTCTGGGAGGTCGTGTTACCGCTTACGGCAAGCGGGATCTTCTCCGGATGTATCATGGTATTCATTCCGTGTCTTGGATACTTCTTTGTATCAAACATTCTGGGCGGCGGCAATTCGGACGTGATCGGTAACCTGATCGAGCGACAGTTTAAGAGCGGAAATAACTGGCCGCTGGGAGCTGCACTGTCCATCGTCCTGATCATAATCACGCTTCTTTTAGTCAAGGGCTATCAGAAGCTGGGCGGGGACATGGATTCATTGGGAGTATAGCCTATGAACAGAAAGAGCAAAACAAAACTGAAAGCCGTTATCTCCAGGATATTCTGCTTTGCTGTATATCTGTTTCTCTTCCTTCCGATTTCGGTGGTGATCGTAAATTCATTTAACGCCACCACCTCGAAACCGTATCTCAGCTGGAAGGGATTTACATTTAACTGGTATGTGAAGCTTTTTGAAAATAACGCGCTGCTGACCTCTTTTGGAAATACGCTGATCATCGCGGTCGTCAGCACGGTTCTGGCGACGGCCATCGGAACTCTGGGGGCGGTCGGAATGTACCGATATAAGTTCAGGGGAAAAGGGATCATCGACGGTCTGCTGTATATTCCGGTAGTCATCCCCGAGATCGTACTGGGTATCTCTCTTTTGACGATCTTCTCGGCGGTCAATGTACCGAGGGGCATGCTTACCCTGATCCTGGCACATGTAAGCTTCTGCGTTCCCTTCGTTGTATTCAATGTAAGGGCCAGACTTTCGGGATACGATTCCTCGATCGAAGAAGCCAGCATGGATCTGGGAGCAAACCGGATCCGAACCTTCTTTGAAGTGACGCTCCCTGTACTATGGCCCGGGATCACAGGCGGGGCGCTGTTATCCTTCACACTGTCCATCGATGATGTCATCATCAGTTATTTTGTAAACGGACAGACAAAGACCTATCCGCTGAGGGTAATGGAGAGTATCAAGAGCGGTGTGGCACCGGATGTAAATGCCTTATCGGCGCTGATCCTGATAGGAACGATCCTTCTGGCGGTGATCCCCCAGAGCGGTATCCTGTCAAAACGTAAACAATGATATCTGCGGAGC
>JAILAR010000113.1 GCA_024681515.1 Eubacterium sp.
AGGAATTCCCCGGCTCAGCAGATAGTTCTTGATGGCTTCGCCTTCGGGCATGCATTCGTCCGGTCCCTGTCCTCCGGAGGGGACGAAGAAGGCTTTCCGGCCGGTGGCTTCGAGCTGGGCTTTGTAGAAGTCGATGGCGCAGTCCGCGCGTCCCTGCAGCAGGGGGTAGAGGGTTCCGTCTTCTCGGATGCCGCAACCGAGGATGATCAAATAGTCCTTATCGAAGGATATTTTGTTTCGTCTGTTGGAGCGCTGCTTATCGGCGCCTTGTGCACGTATTTCGGAGCTTTGAACCTCGGTGTTCTCTGCGGACTTCTTTGGTTTGCGGTAACCTGCCCACCTGCGGCGGCCGGCGCGCTGGCAGTGCAGCAGGGTCGAGAACAGGTTGCATTCAAAGTAAAAGAAGATCGTTGATATGATGCCGCGGATCAGGATCAGGGCGGCATCTTTTGAGTTGAAGTCCAGGGTGGACGGGAAGGCGAAGACCATGTAGACGCATGCCAGGATCCCCAGCATCAAAGCTGCACTGAGGAGGATCCCCAGGGTGTTGGAGAACCGGCGGCCTTCTTTTTTGATCAGGGCCAGATTGCTGATACTGAGCATCAGCGAGAAAATGAAGAGGATCGGGAAGGATACGATCACGATCAGTGACATGGAGAATCCGCAGAGTATGAAGAAATGATATCCGCGAATTCCCAGATCCGGTCGGATAATGTCCACCATGACGGCCCCGAGAAGCACCAGGGCCTGCACCAGGAAGTAGATCCCCAGACCGAAGTCCAGGATCGTCTTATAAGAGAAGAAGGTGCTGCGACGGCTCTGCCGGTACCAGTAAAACAGGGCGATGGCGCTTGCAAGGAAAACCAGCCCCAGCGCCAGGATCAGGGTGCGAACTCCGCTGAAGTCGTAGGCTCCGGTATACATCATGCCGAAGTGGTTAACATAGACATTGGTATAAAAGCTGGCAGAATAATTCCCCTCTGAATCGGGATCCTGCGCCGCGCCCTGGTCATGATAACATTCTACCTGCACCATGGCTTCGCCTTCTGCTGCGGATTTCAGAATCGCGTGTACCACGCCGTCTTCCTGATAGATCCGATCCAGGGTGGCGATGCCTTCCGGCTCGAGAATTACTTCGATGGAAGCGTATTCATCTCCAAAATCATAATACAGATCCAGCGTTTTCATCTTCGGGCGGAGAATGAGAAAGGTACCGATCAGGATTGCTAAGGACAGCAGGAAGATCGTAAGGAATTTAAAAATGGACCTCGGTCCTGTAGAATTCTTGTTCATTTTACTTTTCATGTAGGTCTCTTTCGGCTATAATAAATAATGTATGACACGAATAATGTACCATCTGTCCTCGCTTCTGTCAATTCAGCGGAACGCCATGGATGAAGCAGTTTGGAAGCGGTCGATAGGTTGGGGACGTGTCCGGGGGAATCTACAAAAAAGGAGAAGTGACAATGAAACTGATAAAAAAGCAAAGCGCTCTGAAGATCCTGTACTACATGATGGCAGCGGACGGGATCATTACGGATACGGAGCGGTCGACCTTTGACGAACTGGGGCGGCTGATCGATGACCGCTATGACAGCTACCGGACGGACATTCTGTGGCAGTGCCGGAACATCGCGCTGACCACACCGGAAGGGGATCCGGTATTTGCGCTGCTGAACAATGTGTCCAGGGAACTGGCGAATGTTTCGGATGTGATGACGGAAGATATGATCCCGGGGCGTCTGCTGGTATGGAACATGCTGGCCATTGCGCTCTGTGACAAGGATTATGCGGAAGGGGAGCGGCGCGTCATCGATGAAGCACGGCGGAAGCTGGATCTGGATGAGAAGGATTTCCTGAAAATGGAGCGCACCATGCAGGCGGAAGCGGCAGTCGGACGGCAGATCGCATTTCTCCAGGAGAAGATCGTGGAGAATCCGGATCTGAAACCGCAGCTTCAGAACCTGAAGGAGCGGCGGAACATCATCGCTGCAAATGCAAAAGATCTGATGACCAGCAGGGGGTAGGGAATATGGCATTTTTATTCTTCGGACATATGACGGAAAAGGCGGCGTCGGACTGCGTGGCAGCAGCGGATCAGCTGGCGAAAAATTACGACCGGGTGACGGAACTGGTGGCGGCGTACAACCGCATGAAGGACGTGATCCTCTTTGATACGGTGCGGATCACGGAGAGTTTGCTGGATGCGACGGGAATGTCGGATCTGGAGCGGACCCTGTGGGAGACGGAGTACCCGAAGGAAGACGATTCCATGCTTCCGGGCGAGGGCGCGCGGCAGCAGGCGGCCGAGGCGGCGAAGGACCGAAAGGCGGCAGCAGAGCTGACGAAGCAGATGAATGATGATTCTGCGCGCGTCCGTGAAATCGGATTTGTGCTGACGGGCTTCTATCAGGAGCTGGCGATGCTGGATTCCAAGATGGTCATGATGAACGACAGTATGCGAAATATCATTGACCGGCGTGGCATCAGCTTTGCGGAGTATAATCCCGAGGACATCAGTCTCTTCCGTCGGGCCAACGCAACCTCGCAGAAGCTGCGCGGCCTCATGAGTATCCGGGTTATCGACGAAAATGGAGTGGTGACGGATACCGCGTTGAAGAAGTCGGAAGAACTGCTGGCGGAGCGGTAAGACGGAGAAGAAAATAGGAGGACCCTGGAATGAATGAACGAATGCAAAGCGTGAGCAGCAGACGTAACCCGGCATTTTGCAGCAGGAACCGGATCCTGGCCCTGCTTTTGGTTCTGATGTTTGTGGTCTGCAGCCTGCCGGCAGGTGCATTTGCCGCGATCTCTACGGGGAACAGCAAGTTTGACGCCTTCATCAGCGAACCGGAATTTGCGGCCGGCGCAGCCTGGGACTGGGACAAGCGGCCGACCCTCGTTTCTTCGGGCAATTTCGGCTGCGCGGCCTACTGCACGGATTTTATCAAATACTGCTATGATCAGACCAACCTGATCGGCAGGGAGTACACCGATATCAATGAGATCCGCGCAGGGGATGTGGTCAGTCTCGGCAATCCCTCGGACGGCACCGGACACTGGTTCGTGGTGCTCAACCGGGACGAAAGCAAGCTCCTGGTGGCCGAGGGCAACTATGACCATTCGGTCCGGATCGGCTGGAATTATACCATCAGCGGAGATCGGATGGCAGAGGATGACCGGTTCTTCCGGGCAGGCTATCACTATGTGGATGAGCTTCCCGGCGCAGTGCAGGGCTGGGTAAAGACGGAGGGCGGCTGGAAATATGTTCTGGACACAGGCTCCTATGCCGTAAACGCATGGATCAAGACCTCCGGCAAATGGTACAGTGTGGGCGCAGACGGCTACATGATCACCGGCTGGAGCAAGATCAACGGGAAATGGTATTATTTTGCCGGCAGCGGCGTGATGGTGACCGGCTGGAAGAAGATCGGCGGGACCTGGTATTATTTCCTGGGCGGCGGAGTGATGGCGACCGGCTGGAAGAAGATCGGCGGAAGCTGGTATTACTTCGCAGGCGGCGGCGCGATGCAGAATGGCTGGGGTAAGATCGGCGGAAAGTGGTACTATTTCGCAGGCGGCGTCATGACCACGGGCTGGAAATGCGTCGACGGAAAGTGGTATTACTTCGCTGACAGTGGGATCATGCAGACCGGCTGGAAGCAGATCGACGGAAAGAAATACTACCTTACCGCGAACGGTATGGTAACCGGGAAGAAGACCATCGGCGGCGTAACGTATGTCTTTGCAAAGAACGGCGCGTTGGTTGGATATCAGAGAAACTGAGACAAGGCGGGGGTGACCGGGCAGGTCATCCCCGCTTTTTTTACTGCGTGATCATAAAAATATAGTTCACCTACTAAAATAATGGGTAAAAGTTCAAAAAACCTCTTTTCAAATGCATGGAAGTGGGGTATACTACGGCGTATATGATTTTCGCGGATGGAACATGATCAACATATATCCGCGAAAAAGGAATTATCAGGAGGCATTTATCATGAAGAAGATTTTAACGATCCAGGACATTTCCTGCATGGGCAAATGCTCGATCACCGTGGCTCTGCCGGTCATCTCCGCCATGGGCGTTGAGACCGTGATCCTGCCGACGGCGGTTCTGTCCACCCACACCATGTTCAAAAATTTTACGGTAAAGGACCTGACGGATCAGCTGATCCCCATCGTGGAGCACTGGAAGTCCGAAGGCGTGACCTTTGATGCCATTTACACCGGATACCTTGGTTCCGCTGAGGAGATCGAGATCACGAAGAAGATCTTCGGCATGTTCAAGACGGACGATACCCTGATCTTCATCGATCCGGTCATGGCCGACAACGGCAAGCTCTATCCGGCATTTGACATGGAGTACGCAAAGCTGAACGCAGGGCTCTGCGGCAGCGCGGACATCATCGTGCCGAACATCACCGAGGCGGCGTTCATGACCGGC
Organism: Eubacterium sp.; assembly: GCA_024681515.1. Lineage (GTDB taxonomy): Bacteria > Bacillota > Clostridia > Lachnospirales > Lachnospiraceae > Eubacterium_Q. Next base: position 4,445 of record JAILAR010000113.1, read on the forward strand.
ATGGAGTATAAGACCGAGTACGATGAGGACTATGTGAAGGAAATGCTGGACCGCCTGGCGAAGCTGGGTTCCAAGGTAGTGGTCCTGACGGGCGTATCCCTCAGCGAGGGCAAGACCGGCGTGTACGGACTGGATACCCGCACAGGAGAGCATTTCATCTATCAGAATGATCGCGTGGATGCAGCGTTCCACGGAACCGGCGACATCTTTGCATCGGTGGCAGTCGGAGGACTGACCCGCGGACTGTCCATGGAGAAGGCATTTGCGCTGGCAGCGGATTACACCGCAGAGACCATCGCAGTGACCAAGATCGATCCGAAGGAGCCCTGGTACGGCGTTAACTTCGAGCAGACCATCCCGACGCTGGTAAGCCGGCTGGCGGTGGATCTGGCGGTTGACTGAGAAAAGTCTGTGCAGGCATGGCTTAATGACAGGGGACGTCGGTTCCCTGTCTTTCTTTGTTTTTTGATTTGGGCGGGATTGTGAAACAGCAGACGGCTCCGTTCGTTCAGATGAGCAGTGCGGTATCTCTGTCCAATTAAGTGAATCGAACCGACTTCTATAATCACGCTGTGTTTGGGCACGCTGCGGCCGGTCATGGTGTGCACAAAAAAAGAAGTTCCGACGACGGAACTTCTTCTAAAATCGGAATGACAGGACTTGAACCTGCGACCTCTTGACCCCCAGTCAAGCGTTCTACCACCTGAACTACATCCCGATTCGGACGTGTGACGCGTGATACCTCGCCAAACGCATGTTATATAGTACAACGAACCGCCGAAATATGCAAGCAAAATTTCGCGCAGATTGTACGAGGGATTGTACGAGGGATTGTGCGTGGGATTGTACGAGGGATTGCGCGTGGGATTGCATATGGGATCTTGTACGACAATGTGTGCGTTTTGACGGTTGAAAACGGTGCGTTTCTTTGATACGATAAAACAGAATATGTGCGCAGGTCCATGGTTGCACACACGAATCTCGGAGCGCCTCCGGCGCAAAGCATGAAACAAGGAGTGAAACATGGAAGAGAAGAAGAGGGCATCCTTTAGAGGCTCCATCGGATTCGTACTGGCCGCGGCCGGCAGTGCCGTCGGCCTCGGAAATATCTGGCGTTTCCCGGCGCTTGCGGCAAAGGACGGCGGTGGTCTGTTCCTGGTGATCTATCTGATCCTGGCGGTGACCTTCGGGTTCACACTGCTGCTGACGGAAGTGGCCATCGGCCGGAAGACCCGGCAGAGTCCGCTTACGGCTTACGGAAAGCTGCACAAAAAGTCCGGCTGGATCGGGAGATTCGCGTGCGCGGTGCCATTTATCATCATGCCCTATTACTGCGTGATCGGCGGCTGGGTGCTGAAATACTTTGTTGCATATCTGACCGGACATGGAAAGGATGCCACCGACGGTACCTACTTCGTGAATCTCATCACGTCTCAGTATGAGCCGATCATTTACATGGTGATCTTCCTGCTGCTCTGTGCAGTGGTCGTTTTCTTCGGGGTCAGCAAGGGCATCGAGCGTATATCAAGGATCATCATGCCGATCCTTCTGATTCTGGTGGTCGGTATCTCCATCTATTCTCTGACGCTGAAACATACGGATGAAGCCGGTGTTACCACCACCGGCATGGAGGGTCTGAAGGTTTATGTGGTTCCGAATCTGGAGGGGATCACCTTCGCCGATATCGTTACCACCACCATGGATGCGCTGGGACAGCTCTTCTTCAGCATCAGCGTGGCCATGGGCATCATGATCGCCTATGGTTCCTATGTCAGTGACGATACAAATATGGTGAAAGCCGTGAACCGGATCGAGATCTTCGATACCGTCGTTGCGTTCCTTGCCGGTGTTATGATCATCCCGGCCGTCTATGTGTTCCAGGGCACGGAAGGTATGCAGGCCGGTCCGTCCCTGATGTTCGTGGCGCTTCCGGCTGTATTTGAGGCCATGGGGCCTGTGGGAGATTTCATCGGCGCGGCATTTTTCATGATGGTTCTTTTTGCGGCGGTCACTTCTGCCATGTCCATTTTGGAAGCGGTGGTTGCAAGCTTTATCGATAAATTCGAATGGAAACGTACCAAAGCCACTGTCCTCGAGTCTGCGATGGCTCTGATCATCGGAGTGGTCGTCTGCCTGGGCTATAACAAGTTTTATTTCGAGGCAGAGCTCCCGAACACCCCGGAGGGCGGTAACGCGCAGATCCTGGATATCCTGGATTACGTCAGCAACAGCGTTATGATGCCTATCGTGGCCATCGCCACCTGCATCATGATCGGCTGGGTGCTGAAACCGAGTACCGTCATCGACGAGGCAACCAAGAACGGCGAGCGGCTGGGCCGGAAGCATCTCTTCATCGTCATGGTGAAGTTCGTGGCGCCGGTGCTGCTGTTCACGCTGCTGCTGGTGGCGCTGGG
>JAILAR010000121.1 GCA_024681515.1 Eubacterium sp.
TATACTTTGCCTCTTTCTCCTTATTTTCTTTAGTCACGTCTTTTCCATGAGCAAAGCCGACTATGATCATGCCGACAACCACGCATGTCACGACAAACGAAAGCACCATGATCCATTTCCGTGCGGTTACCTCCTTCATACCGACGCCCTCCTTTAACATATTTTTTGTAATGATGCACCCCGGATCAGCTGTCAAGTACCCCTACAATGATCCCGACAATGATCGCTACGATCAACGCATACCACAGAATCGTGATCACCAGTGACAGGAGATAAATCAAAGCCCCACCGATCGCACATCCCGTAATCGCTGATCCTGCCGAAAGTGCATAAGTTACAATGTTATAATTTTCGTCTTCTGCCCAGGTCATACCGTACACGATCGCGCAGACGATACCTCCGGCGATCACAAGAACCGGGGCAATATGGCAGAAGAAATGGAACACATCGCCAAAGGTGTCTCCGAAATTATCGTTACCGCCAAAGAGCTTCAATCCGAGTGTAAAATACAAAACACAGGCAATCACTGCCGAAATAACGATCGAGCAGACCCAAAAGGCCGTCTTGCGTTCTGCGGAATGCTCAGGCTTATGAAGACCGCCGCGAATCATCCTAAGCTCTGCCGGAAGATTCTGATGATGGATGATCTCGTTATACTCCTGCTCCGTGAGCATCGCCGCAGCTTCGTCTTTCTCGATGATCCCCGGCTGATCCGCATTGGGATCGCGGAATTGAGCAATCCTGTCAGCAGCTGCCAGAGCTTCCTTGCCTGCCAGAAGCATCATTTCATATAAATCAGCCTGATAGGAACCTACCTGATGAAGAAACGCACTTCCTGAAGGAGTAAAGAAATCCTGCTTCAAATGGTCTACGCAGTTTTGCAGTGTCAGAAGGGCACGCTCACTCATCTTCCATGCATCATAATCCGATGCATACTGCATTTTCAGAATAAACATCGAATCGATATAATACTGATCCATCTTCCAAAGCCAGTTCGTTCCGTCCGGCAAAGAACCGACCAGATCAGCAACCCTCTTATGTACCCATGCAGAATACATCTGATGCCCTGTCAGAAGCACCGTCCGATCCGGCATGATACGGATATCACCACGAAAAACGCCTGTTACCACCTGATTTCCCGCAATCTGATCCGAGATCATGGAACAAAACATCACATCAACCTGATTAGCACATGCACATTCAGCCATCCTGCCAGATCCTCCTTTCGATACTTTTGTATATATTCATCCTATGCAATGTTTGCCTGCCCGATAATCAACTCCCCGTTTTTTGCCGAAAAAATTTTAAAGTTATAATAAAAAAAGAGCGTCCATCATCTGATGAACACTCTCCGTAATCTTCGTGAATAGAAACTCTACTCCGCTTCTATAAGGTACAGCCTCGATGAAAAGTCCGGTGCGTGCCGTACCTCTCCGCTGTAACCGGTGCCGGAGAAGGCCTGCGCCACGTGCACGCCGGCACGCATCAGGGCATCCCCGTACATTACCGCATCCTCCGTCTCACCGTCCATCTTCACGCGTTTTGCGATGGCGTTATGGAGCATGCTGTCTTGCTTCACATGGATCGGCGCCACCGTGTTGACCAGGCTGCCGAAATCCTTGATATTATGCTTATATTCCATATTCCGGAAATGATACTTTTGCTCAGCATCCAGTCCCTTCGCGTGATACACCTCGGTCTGAACATTTGGTCTGGTCAGAAGCTGATACATCAGCCCCGCCGCCCGCTTCCCGTCCGTGGAGACCACCGTCCACTCGGTGACATTTCCTGCGGTCGGAGCGAGAACACTGTACGCCGCTCCGGTGCCAAAACCGCCTGCCCCGCCGATCCCAAGACCGCCCATGCCGTCACCGACTCCCGCAGCCCTTCCGCGGTAAAACTTCCCGAAGAAGAAGGTCTTTCTCCACTCCTTGTAAAATGCGATCTGCCGTGTGATCTCTTCTTTCGCCTCTTTGTTTATGTCGCAGAGATTGCACTCATAGCCCAGCACACCGAAAGCCGCCACGTTAAAACGTGTGGACAGGGGTGTCCGCCGCAACGTCTGATGATTCGGGACCTCGGACACATGTGCCGCCACCGTACTCATGGGATAACCGTAGCTGTAGCCCGTCTGGATCTCTGCCCGCGCCGCTGCATCACTGTCGTCACTGGCCCAGATCTGCGGGAAGAAGCTGAGGATCCCCAGATCAAACCGGTTTCCGCCGGAAGCACAGCCTTCAAAAAGGATCTCCGGAAAGCGCTTTGTCAAGGTCGACATAATTCTGTACAGTCCCAGAATATATCGATGGGCAACCTCCCCCTGCCGCTCCGGCGGAAGAGATGCCGAGTATACATCCGTCATGCTGCGGTTCATGTCCCATTTCACATAGGAGACGCCCTTTGAACCGAAGACCTGACTCATCTTCTTGATAACAAAATCCTGCACATCCTTCCGGGTCAGATCCAGAAACCGCTGGTTCCGCCCCTCGGAATGCGGATGTCCGGGGATCTCCATGGCCCAGTCCGGATGCTCCATGTAGAGTTTGCTGTCCACACTGATCATCTCCGGCTCCACCCAGAGACCGAATTTCATACCCAGATCCTCGATCTTCGCCGCAAGGCCTTCGATCCCGCCGGGAAGCTTCTTTCGATTCACATCCCAGTCACCCAGCGCCTTCGTATCATCCGTCCGGTCGCCGAACCAGCCATCATCCATGACGAATAGCTCGATACCCACCTCCCGTCCGGCTTTCGCCAGCTTCAGGAGTTTTCCTTCATCAATCTTGAAATACGACGCTTCCCAGCTGTTCAGCAGCACAGGCCGCGGTTTCTTCTTCCATCTTCCCCGCACGATATGCTCCCGCACAAAGGCATGCATCTGCCGGCTCATGCCGTTAAACCCTTCGTCGGAGAAGGTCATCACCGCTTCCGGAGAAGCAAAGCTCTCGCCCGGCTCCAGCCGCCAGGAGAAACCCTCCGGATTGATACCCGAAACAAACCGAAGCTTTCCGAAAGGGCTTACCTCCGCTGCCTCGTAGTGATTCCCGCTGTATACCAGATTGAACGCATACACATCCCCACGATCCTCTGTGGTATGCGGTTTTGAGAGCATGACAAATGGATTTGCGCGATGGGAGGAACTGCCGGAAGAAGATGCATTTACCAGCTTTCCCGCCGCAAGCGGCGAGTCCGTGCGATGCATTTCCCGCGCCCAGGCCCCATTGAAGGTCGACATTACGAAAGGCTCTGCATCCAGATCCAGAGAAAGGCTCATCAGCCGTTCCACCGTCACCGGCGTCTCACTACGGTTCGTAAGCATCGCCGATCGGGTGATCACATCCACCTCCGGATACACCGTGTAGTTCAGAGTAAGTTCCATGTCGTAGGAACGGTCCATCATGGTGATCACAAGACTCTGCGCCCTTCCGGACTCATCGTACGACATGGGCATGCCGTTATGCAGTGCGGAAAGAACCGCCTGTCCTTTATCCGGCTCTTCATCACCCGAACTGTCTCCGGTCACACCCCCACGTACCAGCTGCGCCTGCTCAAACACAAAGTCCGAAGTTCGCCCGCCGTCTCCATGACGGATCACTGCCGCCGGTTCCCGAAGGTCTCCCTTACCCGGCCAACTGTATTCCAACCGCATATCCTCCAGGGTATACCTCTTCTCCTCATCGCTATAAAGGCAGGTATTCCCCGGCGCGAAGGCATGCCGCTCCGCCAGCCCGATCTCCTCCGGATCCGCCGTGTCATCGAGAGTGATCCTCGCTCCATAGTACAGGTGCTCCAGCTGCCCCGTAGGAAGCACACGAAATGCATAGGTCGTGTGCTTCGTATCCAGAACGAACAATTTGTTTCGTATCTTTCTTATCATCAGCCCTCCTGCTCGCTCTGCCGGCGCTCTGCATTTACCTTCGAGAGCTCTGCAAGCTTCTCGTCCGTCAGGATATATTTTGCCTTGAAGACGATCAATGCGATGATGAGCACAAAGATCGGTGTCAGCGTCATGACAAGGCGGAGACCGGTAACCGCACCGGAATCGATGGTCGCAACCACATTATTCTGCAGATCCTTCACCTTATCGAGAAGAACCTTGAAAGACATTTCCACATCGCTGCTTTCCTGGATACTGAATACGGTCAGGCAAATGGACGCAACCATGGCCGCGATACCGGAAGCCAGCTTCACCACGAAGGTCTGCATGGAGAAGATCACCGACTCATCCCGTCTCCGGTTCTTGAATTCACCGTAATCCACGGTATTCGCAAGGAAGATCGTTACAATAACGTTCAGGATCCCGACAGCACCCATGATGAAGAATCCGGGTACGAAGAACGGAAGAACGCTCTTGGTTCCCGCCAGCGCCATCGCAAGAAGGATGATGTAACCACCGATGGCCGAAAATACACAGACATAGAAGATCTTCAGTGTATTGAATACCTTCCGGAGCAGCGGGAACAGGAACATCATTGCGATGATCTGAATTCCACCCGCGAAGGTGTTGAACAACGTATAATTGCCCTGCCAGTTGGAACCGGCAAGATCGTATTTGAAGAAATAGATCAGCAGGTTCGAGGTGATGTAGGTCGCGGTATTTACAAGTACGATGGTCAGTACGATGGTCATCGCCTGATCGTTCTGCACCAGAGCCTTAAACATCTGCCCTACGGAAGCTGTCTTCATATCCACCGAAGACTTCTCCTTAATGCATACACAGGTGATGATGGTAAATACAACGAACAGCACTGCGATCACGATGGAGAAATACTTGAAGCCGACTCTCTCCACTTCCTTGGTAGATGTCATCGTCAGCGTTCCGGAGAGATTATCAGACGCCGTGATCGTACCATAGGCTTCCTTATCCACATAGAACGCAACTGCTGCATCCGCTTCGCTTTCCGAATCCATGACAAACTCGATCTTACTCGTCTTTGCCGTCACTTCATTCAGCGTAAATGTATAATCCGCATTGTCATTCGAGAAAATGATCTTGTCCTCGAATACCTTCTCCGTTCCCGTCAGGGAGACCGTCAGCTGATTTGCGCCGCTGCCGTATTCCTGAACGCTGGAGGTGGCATTTCCGTCATCATCCAGCTGAATAACGTAAGCAGTCAGATTCTTATCACTTGAGCTGATATTCTTTGTAACATTGTCGCTGCTTTTCCCGGTCATCATGGTACCGATGGCAGATACTGCCATGACCGTGATGATGGTGACCAGTGCCGAACCGACGCCTGCGCAGGAACGAGCCAGCGCCGAGAGCTTCTCTCTCTCTCGTCCGCCCTGGGTAAACGCAGGGATCATGGACCAGTACGGGATATCCATCATGGTATAGGTAACGCCCCAGAGGATGTACGTGATCGCCGCGTAAGCGACCATCCCCTTGCCGTCCATCGACGGCGGTGCCGAAAACATCAGGACAAGAATGACCGCATTTGTTACGGTTCCGATAAAGAGCCAGGGTCTGAACTTGCCCCATCTTGTCTTGGTCTTCGCAACCACGATGCCCATGATCGGGTCATTAAATGCATCAAAGATTCTTGCTACAAGAAGGATCACGCCCATAGCAACCGCAGACACGCCGAGTATATCCTGGAAATAATACAGGACATAGCTGGCCGAAAGCATATAGACCATGTCCTTGCCCACGGCACCCAGGCCGTAAGCGGCTTTCTCCTTAAAAGTAAGATTCATACTCTTCTCCTATTCCACACTTCGCGCTTACGCGCTCCGTGAAAACATCACTCCAACTTTTACTCTTCCTCTCGCAGCTTCATGGCAAGTTCCACTGCCTTATACGCACCGCTATAGATCCCCAACTTCTTATTCTCAACGATACTCTCGCACATTCCCCGCAGCATGCTCTCTTCCTCGATGAAGAGCTCCAGCCCCTGCAGTACATGGGGGATGTCTCTCAGTTCCAGCGTGCCGTCGCCGATCTCGGCGGAGTGGATCGCACCCCACTGCTCGTGTCCGCCCACGCGCTGGATGAATAGCTTCGGAATCGGATAGAAGCTCAGTTCACTGGGCTTTGTTACCAGCACATCCGCGCTGCGCATCAGCAGGTTCGTTGCATACACCGCCTCAAAGATATTTTCATGCGCAAATGCATGTACGCCTACAACTCTTCCGGTCAGCGCCTTCTCTGCGAATTCCTGCGTTGCTTTCCAGTCATTGAAATGTGTCCGGCTGACTTTATTCAGCCCCTTCACTTCCAGAAGCAGCTTGTCCCAGACTTCGGCATAGTCGCCGACATTGACATACAGCGCAACCTCTTTCCTGCGGATCCGCGACATCAGCGCCTGCAGGATGCTCTTAAAGATCTCTCCCTGCGCTCCTGCGCCGCCGATGGTAAGGAGGAAACGCATGGGCTGTCCGTCCTTCTTTCTCTGCAGACGTGCCTCGCAGTCCTTCTCGATATTCTCTACCAGCTCATGATCCACATAATGTCCGGTATAGACCAGCGTATCCTCAGGCATGGACTGCAGGACTTTCTTCTTCTGCATACCGTTCAGCATCCGGTAGCCCTGATATGCGTAATGGGTCTGCACCGTGTGGAGGCTTCCCTCTGCCAGATGCAGCGCCATAGGCCAGTTGTCCGGGATGGCGTTCACCACATATTTCATTCCTGCATGAAGAGCTGCCTGTGCCGGCCACACATGTGTGGCAACCAGCGGAAGTTCCTTCGGAACGTTCTTAAATACCGGAGCCATCAGCTCTGCATTTGCCTGATCCGATGCGTTGTAGGAAAGCTGGCGGAAGCCCTCGTAATTGATCGGCTCCCAGACCACCTTGTTAAAGATCTTACTCTTCTGCGACATCCGCGATCCCATGGAATAGAGATCGTTCTGTGCGGAGATTACCTTCGTGCATGTTGTCTCCGGATAGGAATTCAGGTCCATCCAATAAGGGGTATACCCCATGGCATGGGCCGCGGAAGCGATGGCCATGGAGATCCGGTAATGCCCGAAGCCCATGCGGATGTTCCCGACGATGATGCCCTTCTGAAGGTCGAAGCCGCGTGCCTCTTCCTCTGCTTCTTCCCCTGCCTTCGGAGCCTCTACCTTAAGGTTTCGTACCCCCAGCAGTCCTCCGATATAAGGATTTTCCTCGGTATATGCCTGATAATCCACCTCACTGTCATCACCGAATTTCTTAACTAAACTCTCCTTTGAGCGCTCCGCCTTGCGGACCACCTTGCGAGACATTTCATTTCCGAAGATTTCTTCCGAACGCTGTGACATATGCAGCTCCCTTCTCCTGTATGAGTTTATTTATTCTTCATCATGCATCGCACGCTTCGCTGTGAATTATGCGCGATCACGCCACGATCCCGTCCACCAGGATCTCTACTACTTCTTCCAATGCATCCTGATAACTGATGCCGTTCCGCTGCAGGATATCCCGCTTGAAGAACTGTTCCAGAGAAGCTTCAAACATCATCTTGAAGATCGGAATGTTGATCTTCCGGATCACGCCTTCGGTCATTCCCTGTTCCAGTAAGGCGATGGTCGCTTCCCAGCCCGTTTCCAGCCGTTCTTCCACGATGCTGTAGATCTCCGGGTATTTGTCACGCAGCTCAAATACCCCTTGGAAATTGATATCCCTGTATGCATCCGGGAACACCCCAAGGATCTTCCGGATCTTATCCACGGTGGTCAGATTCTCATCCCAAAGCACATCTTCCTCGCTCTCCTTGATCGATGCGAAAACATGCTCCACCATTTCCACAAGGAGTTCGTCCTTGCCCTCGACCACCGTGTAAATGGTCTTCTTGCTCATCCCCAGCTTCTCCGCCAGGTCATCCATCGTAAACTTGATTCCCTTCTCCTGAAAGCAGGTAACAGCTCCTTCCATGATCCGTTCTTTTAATTCCATAAGCCCCCCCTATATATTCCGCACTTTAATCTTCGTTATCCGTTCGCGCAACACTATTGAAATCGATTACGGAAACGATTTTTCTTTTTTTAGTTTCTACACTCATAGTAACAAAAAAAAGGAAAACGGGCAAGAAACGATATCTACAAAAATCGTTTCCGCCCGTTGTGCAATGTGACGAACCATGCTATCCATACCATCCGGAATCCGTCATATCAGACAAACACCCGTCCGGATCAAGCCCTGAACACCCCGTGAAGTTCCGGCTCTTCTTCCAGGCCTCTGAGCGTCACCTTCTTCATACCCAGAGACAGTGCCTTCGCCAGGATCGGATCCACCGTTCTTGTAAGGTGCTGCTTGATAGCACGGGCACCGACCGGATTCCGGATCGCGATCTCCGCCAGCTCACTGTAAAAGCTGTCCGTCAGTTCCAGATCGATACCATAGCAGTCCTTTGCGATCTGAACCTCTGCCAGAACCGGACTGCATTTGCTCTCCCTGAGGATCTTCACAAAATCTTCCTGCGTCAACTTCCGCATCCGGATGATCACATCGATACGACCCATGAACTCTCTTGTGGCTCCGAAAGCAACCAGATCCTCCTGAGTGATCTCCAGGGGCTCTTCCGACTCTTCAAAGTCGGAATTAAAGCCCATGAAATGGTTTGCCTTTTTCAGGCGCCTTTCAACGATGGCATCGATTCCCTCAAAAGCACCTGCAAAGATATTCATTCCCCGCGCATCCTCCATGGCCTTAAAAAAGCAGCCCTGGATCTCGAGGTGGCAGTTTCTCCCTGACTTGTCATAGCTGGGCATAAGGATCTTGTCAAATTCATCGAAGAACACGATCTCTCCGCGTCCGATGCAGTCAACCAGATCCTTCGGATCCTTGCCGATATAGCCTGTCTCCGAATACCCGGTAGAATCCTTCTCCCGTACGGGAATCAGCTTCGAAAGCGCATGGATCATGGTGGTCTTACCCGTTCCGGAATCTCCGACCAAAATGACATTGTAGCTCTTCGGAGGGGTGGTCCCATGATTACGATAATACATGAACTGGAATACCACATTGGCCATCATGTCTACCGCTTCATCCTGTCCCACCACATATCCGCGAAGGTATTCCGCGATCCCGTGGGGAGAATTCTTCTTTTCTTCTTTCTTTTTCTCTTCCTTCTTCTCCTCCTCGCTGTAATGCTCGGTGAAGTACAGCGACTCGAGTTTCTTCTTCGAGAGCGTATACCGCTCACGAATGAATTTCTGTTCAAGTTTATTCATAAATGAGATATCGTAGGGAAAGAAATGCGAGAGTACCCTGTCATACGCTGCGAATTCATCCGGCGTCATCGCAGTTCCATTCAGCAGATTAAACGCTTTCAGTACAAGGGTTCCGGCCAGTGTCGACTCCAGACGGCACAAAGCAGCTTCCGATACATAGTTCTCGGCAAACTCCAAAGCCTCGCAGTACTTGACCTGATAACGCACCGGTCTTCCTCCCACCATCATCGAAGTAACCGTAAGAAAGAGCGCAACACGATTCATTACCGGATCCTTCCGGATATCGATCATCATGGAACGCATGCACATTTTGATATTCTCAAAATAGTCATAGTATCCTGCATTATAAGTTCGAAAAAGATCAACTTCTGTCATACTCACATCTCCCTGTATATCTCTTTGAAGCCTTCCGCCAGCTCACTGTTCCTGCGCCTGCTTTCGTAATATCGGCCCTCTTTTTCTACTTTGATCCATGGAAGCTCAAAATACTCCCGACACTTCTGCCAGTATTCCTCACAGACATCATCATTTACTCTCCCGACCTCAGATACCCTGCACTCATCAACGATCCAATAGAGAGCGGCCGAAAGAACCCGTTCCTCTCCGAATTCCTTCAGACACACATCCGGAACCACATATCTCCCACATTCCGGATGAGCGATACCGTACCGAAGCGAATTCGCCCTGCAAATCCGCATGCTTTTTCTTCCAAATACACGTTTCAGCTCCCGGGGATCACATACGCAGCAATTGATCAGATCATACTCAAACAGCCGCACCTTAATCGGCCAGTCCCAATGTCCCTCCTTTAAAAGATTTACATTGATGTACTTTCCGGTAGTAAAAAGCAGAACCTTCGAAGACCTGTTATGTTCTGACTTTCCCTTCACATGATCCCGCTGATATGCAAACAGACCCATTCCCTGTTTGAAATAGCGGACAAATCTCGCTTTCGAAACACTGGGAAACATGTTCAGATAAATGTCATGCGCCAGAAAAAACATAACGTTTGATTCATCCGCATCCTGTACCATTTGGTAAAAAGATTTCATACGCATCCTCTCCCTTCTATACAACCTTATTATTTTTAACACGGTGGTTGACCATATGCGGATGTGTGCCACGATTTCCTGCAAAAAAAAATGGAGCCGCCCGGGCAGCGACTCCAAAAATTAAGAAGTTTTATATTATTGATGCCCTCACTCCCCGGACTCGTACACGCTCAGGAGTGACAGTTTGTCATTCACGATTCCATTCGGATCTCGCGCATGATCCGTCTCCGTGATCCCATGCAGGATCTTCTTCTCCGCAATCTCGATCCGGAGTGCACGCTCCCAGATCTCCCGTTTCTCTTCTGAAATTCCTTCCAGGAAATGTTCCCACAAAGCCTCGATCTCATAATATGTGATCTTCTCCCTGCCGGTATCATAAAGTGCCTTTTCAAATGCAACCGCACACATCACATAG
>JAILAR010000158.1 GCA_024681515.1 Eubacterium sp.
GGGAAAGTGCTGGAAGAGGCGTTCCCAGAACTGGCGGAGGGATTTCAGCTTCCGCGGTATGGGATCCTAAGTCCGGACACAAAGGTTGAACGGATCGATACCTGTATATGGTTTGGAATTCCCGGTGGGGAAAGTCTGCAGTCGAATTCCATGGGCGGCAGCGTCATGACCGTGAGTCTGGACCTTGCGCACCATCTTCCGTCGGCGGAAACTAAGTACGAAAAACAGACGCCTCCCACCACGAAAGAGGAAGGCGGCTACGACAAAGTAGTCTACTGCGATCGCTGTGGAGGTGAGGTCAGTCGGGAACATATCGTGATCCCGAAGCTTCCCACCGGCTGGCAGAAGAGCGGCGGAAAATGGTATTACTATGATTCCGAGGGAGAATTAGTCACCGGCTGGCAGAAGATCAGCGGAAAATGGTATTGGTTTAATGCGTCGGGCGTGATGCAGACCGGCTGGAAGAAACTTGGCGGCAAATGGTATTTCTTTGAAACCTCCGGAGCCATGCGTATCGGCTGGAAGAAGCTTGGCGGCAAATGGTATTTCTTTGATACCTCAGGTGCCATGGTCACCGGAACCCGGAAGATCGGAGGCAAGACTTACCGCTTCGATTCAAGCGGTGTTTGCCTGAATCCGTGACAGGATCCTTCGGCTTATGTTTCTCACATAAAACCCGTCACCAGCGCTGCGACTCTCAGCACAAACAACACAAATATCCCGTACATGATGGGGCTTACCTGCTTTGCCTTGCCGGTGAAGACTTTGATGAGCACCCAGGAGAGAACGCCGAACATGATCCCGTTTGCGATGGAGTAGGTTAGCGGCATCATGACGATGGACATGTAGGCGCTGACGGTGTCGGCTGTATCCTTCTCAAATTCGATCTTCTTGCAGCTGGAGAACATCAGCATCCCGACGTAGATCAGCGCCGGAGCGGTGGCGAAGCTCGGGATCGCAAGGAAGAGCGGAGAAAGGACGATGGAGACCAGGAATAATGCGCCTGTGGTGATGGCGGTGAGCCCGGTCCGTCCGCCGGCAGCCACGCCGGTGCTGGACTCCACAAAACTGGACACGGTGGAGGTTCCGAGGCAGGCACCCACGGTGGTACCTACGGCGTCCGCCATGAAGACTCTGCCGGCCTTGGGAAGATTCCCATTTTCGTCCAGCAGATTCGCTTTGTCGGCAACACCGACGACCGTGCCGACGGTATCAAAAAGATCCATGAACAGGAAGCTGAAGACGATGGCGATGAACTGTACGATGTGGTCTGCGGCCCAGGCAAAATTGAATTTGAAGGCTGTATCACCTAGGCCGCTGAAACCGAAGGAACCTTCGAAGGAGGGCACCAGAGAATAGACCCCGGCAGCGGGATCCACTTTGTACCAGCCGATCTTCTGGCGATGATCCCCAGGATCCAGGTGACGAGGATTCCGTAAAGCACGGCGCCCTTTACTTTAAAATGCCCAAGAATGGCAATGAACAGAAATCCCACCAGCGCAAGAACCACCGTGGGGGACGAGAGGTCGCCCATGGCGATGGTGGTGGATTCATCGGAAATGACGATATTTGCGCCCAGCATACCGATCAGTGCGATGAAGAGACCGATACCCGTGGAGATGCCGTATTTCAGATTTGTGGGGATGCCGTTGATGATGGCTTCCCGAAATTTGAACAGGGACATGAGGATGAAAATGACACCTTCCACAAATACCGCCGTGAGTGCGATCCGGAAAGCGTCGGGTTCATCACCCAGCTCACCGATGCAGACGGTGAAGGCAAAGTATGCGTTCAGTCCCATGCCTGCCGAGAGCCCGATGGGATAATTCGCCCAGAAGCCCATGATGAAGGTGGCAACGGCGGAGGCGATGGCGGTGGCCAGGAAGACACCGTTGGCATTCATGACATTTCCCAAAATGTTCGGATTGACGGCCAGAATGTAGGCCATGGAGAGGAAGGTGGTGATCCCGGCGAGGATCTCCGTCTTCACGTTGGTACCGTGTTCCTTCAGGTGGAAGATTTTCTCCAGCATGCTCGATGCCCCTTTCTGTTTGCCTGCGGCGCAGGCATTTTCATAGATATATCATGATGAGCGGCACATTGCACACGAAGTGTGCGCGTTATGCATCATCAGCCGGGGCAACAGGCGTTTGCATCCGGCGGATAAATCTGCCTCCAATTATAGACGTTTTTCACGGAAATGCAAAGTGGGATATGTGATCCGCGTATGGTCTGCGTACGAAATCCGTACGATTTTCGCATATTTTGGATCACAAATAAAAAAAACTGTGAAAATCCCGATTTCCTGCATTATTTTTCTTTGTGTATCAGGGCATTTTGTGATACAATACATACGATTAAGAAATAATCCATCCCAAAAAGGAGGTAGAGTAAAAATGACAATCAACAAGGAACAAAACGGAAGCCAGCTGACAGTAGCCATCGAGGGCCGTCTCGACACGACAACGGCTCCGGAACTTGAGCAGGAGCTGAAGGATTCTCTGAGCGGCGTAACAGAGCTGACCATCGATCTCGGAAAGCTGGATTACATTTCATCTGCAGGACTTCGTGTACTGCTTTGGGCACAGAAGACCATGAACCAGCAGGGTTCCATGAAGGTGACCAATGTTCAGGAAGTTGTCAGTGAGGTATTTGAGGTTACAGGCTTCGCAGATATCCTTACGATCGAGTAATCTGAATTCGAATCATTTGAATTTGAATCATTTGAATTTGAATCATTTGAATTTGAATCACTTGAATTTGAATCATAGGCAGACAATATTCAGGAACAACAATCAGAAATGCAACCGGCGCGTCCGCGCGTCGGTTGTCTTTCTTTGTGCCAGTCAGGAAACAGTACATGAATGCACAAACGGTCAGACCAACCTATGTCATCGGACATAAAAATCCGGATACGGATTCCATCGCATCCGCGATCGCGTATACCTATCTGAAACAGCAGAAGGAACCACAGGAAAGATTCATAGCCGCCCGTTGCGGAAATATCAGCAGCGAGACGCAATACGTCCTGGACCGGTTCGGCGTGCAGCCGCCCCGGTTTATTGGTGATGTCCGGACACAGGTCCGCGACATGGAAATGCGTCGCATCAGCGGTGTCCCTGAGAATATGTCCTTGAAGGACGCCTGGGAGATCATGAAGGCGAACAAGGTCGTAACGCTCTGCATCACCGAAGGAGAGCGCCTGGCGGCCCTGATCACCACCGGCGACATCATGGAATCCTACATGGGATCCTATGAGGCGAATACCATTTCCGACGCGAAAACATCGTATACCAACATCGTTGCCACACTGGACGGCGTCATGCTGGTGGGTGAAGTCGGTGATGTCCAGACCCAGGGCAAGGTCCTGATCGCCTCCGGAACACCCGACGCCATGGAAAATGAAATCGCTCCCCATGACATCGTGATCCTGGGGAATCGTTATGAGTCCCAGCTTTGCGCCATCGAAATGGAGGCGGACTGCATCATCGTCTGTGCGGGAGCGAAGGTAACGGAGAGCATCAAGAAGCTGGCAATGGAGAAGGGCTGCAAGATCATCGTGACGCCCCATGACACCTTTACCGTGGCGCGTCTGATCTACCAGAGTATGCCCATCCGTTATTTTATGCGGTCCAAAGATCTGCAGACCTTTAAGGCGGATGACTATATCGAGGACGTGCTGCCCATCATGGCAGGCACCCGGCACAGGTATTTCCCTGTGGTGGATTCCGCAGGGCATTACAAGGGCATGGTCAGCCGAAGAAACTTCCTGGGTGCATCCAAGAAGAAGGTCATCCTTGTGGATCATAACGAGAAGAGTCAGGCCGTGAACGGCATCGAGTCCGCGGAACTGCTGGAGATCATCGATCACCACCGCCTCGGCACCGTCACCACCACAAAGCCCGTATTCTTCCGGAACCAGCCGGTGGGCTGTACCTGCACCATTATCTATCAGATGTTCTGGGACGAGGGAATCGACATTCCGAAAGACATCGCGGGACTGATGCTGTCGGCCATCATTTCCGATACGCTGCTGTACCGGTCGCCTACCTGTACCCATGCGGATCAGGTGGCGGGAGAAGGCCTGGCACGGATCGCGGGCGTTGATCCGGAAGAACTGGCGAAGGCCATGTTCCAGGCAGGCAGCAATCTGGGCGGCAAGACCGCCAGCGAGATCCTGCATCAGGATTTCAAGAAATTCACCGCCGGCAAGCACACCATCGCCGTGGGTCAGATCAGCACCATGGACTCCAACGAGGTCGAGACCATCAAGCAGCAGGTCCAGCCGGAAATGGACAAGCTCCGGGAGCAGGACGATGTGGATCTTCTGTTTTTCATGGTGACAAACATTTTGAAGGAATCCTCGGACGTGCTGTTCTCCGGAACCGGCGCCGAGGTGCTCCTGGAAGCCGGCTTCAACGTAACCTCCAAGGATCATAAGAGCGTGTTCCTTCCGGGCGTGGTTTCCCGAAAGAAACAGATGGTGCCGCTGATCACCGAGAGTATGCAGTAGATAATCGAGCACACAAACATCGGGGACGCTTGTGTCCGACTATACTATAATGTGAAGGAGAAACCTGTCATTCTGAGGCGTAGCCGAAGAATCCCCTCGTATCATCGAAGGGATTGACTTACGTTTTCGGTTCAAAACGGCATCGACAGGGAAGGTTTAGATGAGGGAGTTTACATTATTCACCGACGTCAATACCGACGTCCATCCGGAATATGCGAAAGACGAAGGAATCGTGATCCTGCCCCAGTACTACTATTTTGAAGGAGATGATGTGGTCTACGGGGACGAGATCCTGCTCGACGAAGAGACATTTTACAAGCGCCTGGCAGACGGGGAGACCGCGAAATCTTCCGGTGTCAATCCGGACCGTGCCAGACGGACCTTTGAAGAGGAACTGAAGAAGGGAAAGGACATCCTGGCCATTATCTGTTCCTCCGGGCTTTCCATGAGCTATCAGACCTGCCACAACGTAGGACAGGAGCTGATGCAGGAGTATCCGGGATCGAAGATCATCGTCATGGATTCGCTGAATGAATCCGGCGGCGCGGGGCTGATGCTCTATGTGGCGCGGGACATGCAGAAGGAAGGCCGCACCATGGAGGAGATCCGGGACTATATCGAGTCCATCAAGCAGGATTTCCAGGGTATGTTTGTGGTGGACGACCTGAAATATCTGGTGCGCGGCGGACGTCTGAATCCCTTCAGCGGGGCATTTGGAACTCTGCTTGATATCAAGCCCATCCTGTATCTGAACGAAGAAGGCAAGATCGTGCCTCTGAAGAAGGTGCGTACCCGGAAGCGTGCAGTGAACGAGATCCTCCGGATCGCCAGGGAAATGCAGCCGGACCCGAAGTACATGTATGTGGTGTACACCTACAACCGGGACGATGCCGAGGAACTGGCAGATCGCGTGGAGGCAGAGCTGGGGATCAAGGTCAACCGGAAATACAACGTGGCCATGATCAACAACACCATCGGTGCCCACACCGGCCCGAACGCGTTGGGATTCGGGTTCCTGGCTCACAAGAAGTGGTCGGATGTGAATGTCTGATCAAGGGTTCGCGGATGAAATCACGGATATGATACCGAATAGAATGGTGGTTGTGATTACGGATGAGGCTATGCAAGGTAAAGATAGAAGAATATGGCGTATGAATTAAAAAAAACAGAAGAACAGATAGAGAAGGAGCGGCAGGAAGAGGAGCGGATCGCGAAGTACGGAGATCATACCGACGAACTTCGGCGGGACCTTCCCACCTATGTGGATATGGCGGCTGCGGGGACACAATCTAAAAAGGTTGCCAGCTCAAAACTGGGAATCCTGTACAAGATCATCGGACTATTGCTCATCGTCGGCCTTGGCTTCGGCGCTTACAAGGTCGTGATGTATCTGGTGGGCTCCGGTGGGCAGGATATCACCTCCTATCTCAATTATAAAGAGTCGGAGCTTGCGGATTACCTGAAGCTGGAATTCAAGGATGCTCCGGAGCGCGTGAAAAAGATCCAGCAGTACTCCGGCGGAACCGTAACGGTTCGCTCGGCGGAGGGACTGGAAGTAATCTACATCAACGGGGAACAGGTGGGCGTAGCCACCGACGGACGTGATTACCGGTTCTTCGATGTCGGGATCAATGATCCGGAGAAGGATGCACTGGAGAAGATGACCTTCAAATATGACTCATCATTTAATGTGATGAATGATCTGATGGGTGGAAGCTCCAAGTCGTATTACTACTGCGACACCGCGAAGAATACCTGCTTCGTGATGACGGTAAGTGATAAATCAAACCGTGTGGTATACATGAGTTATTTCACGGACATGAAGCTTATTACGAAGGATCTGAGTTTCTGATAGATTCGGTCAGAGGAATTGGATTAAATAGATTGAGTTGGTTCAGCCGGATGAATATATAATAACGCTGCGTTTCGTCAACCATGAGAGATGTTTTGGTTGACGAAACGCATTTTTTTTGATATACTCACTAACGTTGTCAGTTCCCTCACGTCGTTATATGGTTGTGTTGCTCCAGGGATTTTGACGTAATGTGTGCATATAAAATCGGTATGCACGTTCAGCGACGGATCGGAAGATATGACAGGAAACTACGAGATAAGCGTAGAAAAACAGGATTAGGCAGGCGACGGAAATGAACTGGTGGTTTATCATTTGCATGGGGATCTATATCCTCATCATGATCGGGATCGGGATCGTGGATGCCCGAAAGGCAAAGAGCTTTACGGATTATGCAGTGGCCGGAAAGAGACAGGGGACCGTGACGGTCAGCATGACATTATTGGCTACGATGCTGGGGGCTTCTGCCACTATCGGCATCACCGACACCGTGTACAGCATCGGCTTCCCGGGAATCTGGTGGCTGGTGTTCGGAGCAGTGGGACTGTTCCTGCAGTCACTGCTGCTGTCGGAGAAGGTACGGAACATCGGCGCGGACACGCTGCCCCATCTGGCGGAGATCACGGTGGGGCGCGCAGCCTCCGTTCTTCTGGCAGCGCTCATTACCATCGCCTGGGTGGGCGTGGTGGCCGGCCAGCTGGTGGCCATGCACAGTCTGGTGACCTTTGCTACAGGAAGCAGCAGTAAATGGCTGATGCTCCTTCTGTCCGTGATCGTCATCGCATACACAGCGCTGGGCGGTCAGTTGTCGGTGGTGAAGACCGACCGGGTGCAGCTGGTAGTGATCCTTGCAGGGATCCTGCTGATGGTGATCTGGCTCTTCGCATCGACGCCCGGTTCCGCAGCGGATGCGGCGGAGCGTGTGGAACTTCTGAACGATTCCTACGGGCCCATGAATCTCTTCACCCAGTTCTTTATCATCGGGGGCGTGTATTTCCTCGGACCTGACATTCTGTCCCGGAACTTCCTCTCAAAGGACGGACGCACCGCACGGCGGTCTGCAGGCATCGCAGGCGTGGCACTTCTGGCGGTGGCATTTCTCATCACCATGATCGGCCTTTGGGCCAGGGGACATGTGACGGCAGAGGAAATGGCTGGTCAGAAGACCTTAATGTACGTGATCTCCCTGCTGCCGAAATGGATCAGCGTGATCATGAGCCTGGGACTGCTTTCCGCCATTCTTTCCTCCACGGACACATGCATCATCAACGCGGCGACCATCTTCTCCCGGGATATCCTGGGGAAGAAGAGTGCCACGGTTATCCGCTTTGCGGTGCTGGGCATCGGCGGCATCGCAACTGCCATCGCCCTTCTGGGAAGCGGAAATATCATCAACATCCTTTCGGGAGCGTATTCCATTTACACCCCGGGAGTGATCTTCCCGCTTCTCATCGCCATTCTGGCATACAAAAAGAAAGGCATCAAAAAACCGCTGTGGCTTGCGGCGGTAGCGGTGGGTGGATGCTTCGGACTGGTCGGTACATTTCTCGGAAGTACACTTACCGACTGGGGCGTGCCGGAGGGCATCGTGTCAAACCTGTCTCTCATCGGCATGGGCGTATCGCTGGTGCTGGCGCTGATGTCCGTGAGGTGGAAACGAGAAGGCGTATGATCATGATAGGGATGAATGATCCGGACGCTGGATCATGGATCCGAGGCAAAAGCGTTGGATCCGGCATCATAATAAGATATGGATATACGAAAACATCCGGCAGCGGTGGATCGATCACCGTGCCGGATGTTTTTTTATGGACTACGTTATGAGTTTATGAGTTATGAGCTTGAAACATGCAGGCATTCAGTCCGGTGTTCAGAAAGCGTCGCATTAGGTCGTAGATTCCAACTCTGCGTTAATCGCCGCCACGTCCCGCTTCAAGGTCCTAAATTGACTGATGGCCATGATCACGTAGGTGACTGAGTAACCGCACATAGTCAGGATCAGCGCCCTTGGATAGCGGTGCAGCTGCCACAGCAGGATGGTGATGGCCACGCATACGCCTGCGGTGGTCACAAAATAGATCACCCATTGGACCAGAAGACCGATCCGGCTCAGGTCGAATAAAAAGGTCATAAATGCAAAGAAGAATCCGATGACGCCGTAGAGAAGGATGTTCACATAGGCTGCGATGGCCGGCGTCGGGAAGAGTGCGCGGAAATCCGGCGACATGGCGAAGAAAGATTCCTGCGAGGATGCATTCATGATCGCGTCAATGATCAGATGTGCGATCAGTCCGCAGAAGGCGGAAATGGCGAAGCTGAAGAGTCCGCGTTTGATATATCTTTTCATACGTTCTCCTTTCTCAGCAGTTCCTTGATCTTTGCCACGTTGCGGCGGGAAGTGTAGGTTTCATACCCGTTTCGCAGGATCACCTTGATGGTACCGGTAACGCCTAAGTCCAGTGCCTTGATCTTCCGGAAATTCACCAGTTCGGATTTGGAGATCCGGACAAATCCCTGAGTTTCCAGCAGGCTTTCCAGCTGGTAGAGCTTTTCATTCATGGTATATCGGTGTTCACTCCCAAGCGCGATGACGTGCTGACCTTCCGCATAGAAGCTGAAGATCTCTGCGGGACGGAGCATGCACCGATTGCCTACTTCATCCGTTCCCGTAAATGCAGCATCATACATCGAATGCAGAGTATCCACGATGCCCTGGACCTCGTCGTCCAGACGGTCCTTGCAGACGTGGAGCTCGGTCTCCTTATATTTTTCGTTTATCACCGTCTTGATATCCATGTGTTGAACCTCCGGAATGAGTATACTCTATTCCGAAGGTTTTCGCAAATAATGAGCGATAGTGTCCTCGGCACATTGCCCTTGCCACTGATGCTTTTCCGAGGACAGCATCAGTGGTCGGACCGCAGCGCCGAGGACACTGAAAAACTATGCGAGATCCGCGTGCATCTTTCTCTTGAAGAGTACGATCGCAAGCACGATGAGCACCATTGCGCTTCCGCAGACGATCAGCATCGGCAGTCCGAAAGCATCCCAGGAGAAGTCCATCTTGATGGTGCTGCGGACAGTCTTGGTGCAGTAGTACAGAGGCTGCGAGCGGCAAATGATACCCATGGCACCTGTGGCATGCTCTGCGTCGAAGAAGAAGCCGCCCAGGAAGGAACCGAGGGAAATGATAACGGAGCACATGCCCGGCGCGGATTTCTCATTGAAGAGGGTTCCGAAGATCAGTCCCAGCGCGATGAAGAACACTGCGGAGGGGAGTGCGGTAACCAGTGCCAACAGCAGTCCCAGTGGGTTCAGATCATAACCGACGATCAGAGAAATGATATAGGCTGCGATATGGGTGATAACGCCCTGGATCAGTGCGATCACCAGCATGGGCAGGATGTATCCGTTGGTGAAATTCCGGCTCTTCATGGGGGATGCATACAGGCGGATCAGGAAGGAACTTCCGCGGTCCGTGGCAACCTGCAGCGCGGTGAAAAGCATGATGAAGGACTGCCCGAAGACAGCCACACCGCCCGCCAGACTGTCGATTTGGAACACGGTATTGCCGGATTCCTTCGGGATGGTGGAATTCACCAGGCTCATGATGATCAGCATCACTACCGGAAATGCAACGCAGAAAATGTAGCTCAGCGCGTCGCGGGACATTTCCATGAGATTTCTTTTTGCAAAGCTTACGGTCTTATTCATGTTGATTCTCCTTATACGTAGATCGCAGGCAGATGAAACGAATTCTATATGCGTGATCCGCCGGCGAGACGAATGCTGTATGTGTTATTACTCAGCCAGGGAAATGAATACTTCCTCCAGCCCCTTCTTCCCGGTTTTTTCTTCCAGCTCTGCTAACGTGCCCAGAGCTACCAGCCTTCCGTTGATCATGACTCCGATCCGGTCGGACAGGGCCTCGGCTTCTTCCATATAGTGTGTGGTGAGGATGATGGTGGTCTTGCCTTTCAGCTCCTCGATGATCTTCCACAGCTCCCTGCGGGCCAGGACGTCCATGCCCAGGGTGGGCTCGTCCAGGAAGAGTACCTTCGGCTCACCGATCAGTGCCATGGCGATGGAGAGTCGGCGCTTCCAGCCACCGGACAGGGTCTTCGCCCTCTTGCGGCGAACCTCATCCAGTCCGAAATCCTGAATGATCCTGTCAGCGGATTCCCGCGTCTTTCCGTAGATCTCTGCCATGAACCGCAGGTTTTCTTCCACGGTCAGCTTCTCGGCCACCGCCGTATCCTGAGTGGAGATACCGATCAGACTCTTCACCGTGTCCGGCTCCTGGCTTACCTCGTGTCCGAAAACCTCTGCCGTTCCCTCGGTGGGAGAGGAGAGGCAGGACAGCATGCGGATGGTAGTGGTCTTGCCGGCTCCGTTTACCCCCAGCAGAGCGAAAAGCTCGCCCTCCCGGATGGTCAGATCCAGATGATCCACAGCCGTTTTCTCATTGTATTTTTTGGTCAGTCCGGATGTCCGGATCGCGGTTGATTCTTTCATGACGATCTCCTTTTTTGTGAAGTGCCGTTAGTTTCAGTTTCGGGGATTCGGCCTGTGTGCTGTGCGCATCGTCTTGTCGCTCCCTGTGAATCCGACTATATAGGATTCAATCGGAGAAAGAAAGCAAATCCGGGTGAACGGTCATTTCCGCCATATGAACGGTATGATCCAAAACGAAAACGCCTCCGGACCCATGTCATTGCTTTGTTTTTTTAAGTTTTTTTGGTTTTTTAAGTTTTCTTTCAGTTTGGGACTGTATCATGGCATCAACAAGCAAGGAAAGACAGATATTACGAAGCGCCGAAAGGCGCGAAGAATGGAATCAAAAAAGGAGTCGGTCATGAGTACATTTCAGGAAGTTTTCAAAAGAACCGAAATTAAATATCTCCTCAGCGAAGAGCAGTATGAGGCACTGCAGCAGCGGCTGCAGGGGATCGCACAGGTGGATAAGTACGGCGAGAGCGACATCCTGAACATCTACTACGACACGCCGGATTTCAGCCTGATCCGCACATCTCTGGAAAAGCCTCTCTATAAAGAAAAGCTCAGACTTCGTAGCTACGGCACCGCAAAGGACGAGTCCACATCCTTTATCGAGATCAAGAAGAAATACAAAGGTGTGGTTTACAAGCGCCGCATCGATGCACCTTACAGAAGAGCGAAGGATTATCTGGACGGACGCGGAGAGCTGATGCAGACCTCGCAGATCAAATCCGAGATCGATGCATTTAAGACCGGCTACGCAGGAATCCGTCCGGCGATGGCCATCTCCTACAAGCGGATCGCCATGGCAGGGATCGAGGATCCCAATCTCCGGATCACCTTTGACCGGCAGATCCTTTGGAGAACCGATCACCTGTCCCTGAAGGAAGGACCGAAAGGCGAAGACCTCCTGAAGCCCGGGCAGAGGCTGATGGAAGTGAAGATCGCAAATGCATTTCCGATGGAACTGTCCCGGATCTTCAGTGAACTTGGGATCTTCCCGGTATCCTTCTCCAAGTACGGACGAGGATATGAAGTGATGATGAGCCGCCGCCTGGCAGGCGCATACATCTACCAGATGGCAGGACAGGCACTGCAGAACGGCCACGACGGCACTGTTGCTTATGCGTAGGAACCGAAATTTCATCAGAAATTTCGGTTCCGTATACACCCACCAACGCAGAAGGCGTTGGTGTCCGACCGAAGGGAGGATTTGAGAGCGCCTACCGAAGGCGCTCTCAAAGGTAGGTTCCGAAATTTCATCAGAAATTTCGGTTCCGTATACACCCACCAACGCAGAAGGCGCTCTCAAAGGCAGGAATGAAGAAAGGGGTGAAACCCATGACTAATATATTCGATACCATTTTTACAACGACAACCATCACCGGAGCAAACTTCCTGATCGCCACCGGCTGCTCCATCATCTGCGGCCTGGTGATCGCCCTCCTGTACAAGATCAGGAACAAATGCTCCAAGAGTTTTCTGATAACCCTGGCGGTACTTCCGGCAGCGGTGCAGATGGTGATCATGCTGGTGAACGGCAACCTCGGCGCAGGCGTTGCGGTTGCCGGCGCCTTCAGCCTGGTACGATTCCGCTCCGCTCCCGGACGTGGTCAGGAGATCGCATGTATCTTCCAGGCCATGGCCGTCGGCCTTGCAACCGGTATGGGATACATCGGAATCGCAGCAATCTTCACACTGGTGATCTCTCTGCTGATGCTGGCACTGAACCTGACCGGCTTCGGAGACTCCTCAAAGCAGGAACGCGTTCTGAAGATCACAGTCCCCGAGAATCTCGACTTTGAAGGCAAATTCGATCCGATCCTCGGCAAGTACCTCAGCGCCTTCACAATTGACGAAGTGAAGACCACCAACATGGGCAGTATGTACAAAGTCAGCTACCACGTAACCACGAAGCCGGGCGCTTCCGTAAAAGCCCTGATGGACGAACTCCGCACGCAGAACGGAAACCTCGAGATCAGCATGGGACGCCCGACGGTGGCCTACGACGAGCTGTAATCGGTACGCATAGATCAATATGCAGAGATCAATGACAAAATCTACGAATTTTTGATAACTTCATAACCCCCTTTATATAAACCCTTTCATAACTTTTACCCCTCTCGCCGGTCGGTCGGTAACTGACTGACCATCGCAACTGGCCGACCGGTATAACACAATTTACGCTTACAATTCATAATCTCTCTCTCTCTTACCCTGCCGGTGGCCGGATCCCCCCTTTTCCGCCCACCGGCACATTTTATTTCATCAACTCAAATGGCACACAAATGGCACGAAAAATCCTTGCCTCACAGGTGTATAATAGGGTAAAATAAAAACTAGATTTCGCCGCGTACAAGGGGATTACCGGCGGCAGGAAAACAGGAGGAGACAACATGGGAACCATTATCGATCTGCTGGAGAAGTACACGAAAGACACGCCCAACTCGGCCATTCTTTTTGATGACACACACTCCAAAGGCATCACCTACGCACAGTTAGATGATTTCACCGGACGCGTTTACGCATATCTGAAACAGAAAGGCATCGGCAAGGAAGACTTTGTTCTGATCAATCTGCCCCGAGGCGTCATGCCCATCGTAGCCATGCTCGGCGTATGGAAAGCCGGTGCTGCCTGGGCTTTGGTAGAAGACACCTACGCACCTGAACGAATCAACTATATCCGCGAAGACTGCGGCTGCAAGCTTGAACTGAATGCCGTGGCCATGGGCGAAGTCATGAAATGCGAGCCCCTTGCAGGCCACGAGACCACCGACGATCATGACGCGGCATACGCGATCTACACCTCCGGAACCACGGGCAATCCCAAGGGTGTGCTCCATGAGTACGGCAATCTGAATCGTGCCATCGAATCCATTAAGGTGAACGGAGAGACTCCCTTTACCAACAAGGAACGTCTGGCGCTGCTGGCACCCATGAATTTCGTGGCTTCCGTCATCGTTATCCTGAAGGCCCTCAGTGTCCAGGGTGGAAAGACCTATGTGGTGAGCTATGCGACCATCAAGAATCCCATGGCCCTGAAGATGTTCTTCATGGAGAAGCGGATCTCCGTCACCTTCCTGACCCCGTCCTATGTACGGATGCTGGGCAACCAAACCGGACCCTTCCTGCGCATGCTCTTCGTGGGCAGCGAGCCGGCCAACAACGTATACAACAAGAAACTGGATCTCATCAACATTTATGCCTGCTCCGAGAGCGGCTTCGCCGTTGGAGTATTCCAGATCGATAAGGCCTATGAAACCTGTCCCATCGGAAAGCCGGAGATCAGGACGGACATTCAGCTGCTGGACGAGGACGGAAATGTGGTGCCCGACGGCGAGATGGGTGAGCTCTGCTTCGAGAATCCCTACGTCCGGGGCTATATCAATCTTCCGGAGGAATCTGCGAAGGCCTTCGTGAACGGTATGTATCATACCGGCGACCTGGCAAGGAAGAACCCCGACGGCAACTACGTGCTGCTGGGACGCTCCGGCGACATGATCAAGATCAACGGAAACCGTATCGAGCCGGCGGAGATCGAGGCAGCCGTGAAGGCAGTCCTGGAGGTAAAATGGGTGGCTGCCCGTGGTTTCGAGGAGAACGGCAAGAGCTATCTGGCAGCTTACTATACCGAAGATGTGGACGTGGATCCGGATTACATGCGGGAAGAGCTGTCCAAGCGTCTGCCCTACTACATGATCCCCGCGTACTACATGAAGATCGATGAGATCCCGCTGAAGGCCAACGGCAAGATGGACCGTAAGGCCCTGCCGAAGCCGGATACCAGCAATTTCAAGACCGAATACGTGGCACCGGTTTCCGAGACGGAGATCGCGATCTGCGAAGCCATGCAGAAGGTACTGAAGGTAGATCAGATCGGTCTGCATGACGATTTCTATGAGATGGGCGGCGATTCCCTGGGATCCATCCAGGTGATCGTGGAAAGCCATCTGCCCGGCCTTCAGGCCAGCGAGATCTTCCGCGGAAGGACCCCGGAGAAGATCGCAAAGCTCTACGAAGAGAATCACGCGGATGACGACGGTGAATCCCCGGAGGCAAAGAATGCAGAGGCCATCAAGCATGACCATCCGCTGACCGCCGAGCAGCTCTACATGCTGGATTACCAGCTGTACACGCCCATGTCCACCATGTACAACCTGTTCTCCATGATGAAGGCGGACAAGGACAGCTTTGACATGGACAAGCTGGTGGAGACCATGCGGACCGTGATCCGGAACCACCCGGCACTGCTCACCACCTTCCATTTCAACGAGGACGGAAATGTGATCCAGCGCTACACTCCGGAGGTGGAGCGGGAGATCCGCGTGGAGAAGATCTCCGAATTCGAGTTCCAGAGCCTGAAGGATACGCTGGTACAGCCCTTCCAGGTGATCGGCGGCTGTCTGTATCGCTGCCGGATCTTCGAGACCGAAAAGAACGGATATATCTTCTTCGATGTACATCACACCCTGTTCGACGGTACGTCCCTGAAGGTCTTCATGGGCAACGTGGGCAAGCTCTACATGGGCATGCTGCCGGATCCGGACTTCTATTACCTGATGCTGCAGCGCCGTGAGGATATGATCGACACCGACTTCTATAACCAGAGCAAGCGGTACTTTGAGGACCGGTTCGAGGGTGTGGAGTGGTCCAGCTATCCGAAGATCGACCACGAATCCCGTGAGAACGAGATGGGCGAGCTCTTCGCGGATATGGGCATCGAGCAGCCGCAGATGGCTGCCATGGAGCGCCGCTACAAGATCACCCGGAATGAATTCTTCATCACCGTGGCCGCGCTGGCGATCGCATTTTACAATAAGGCAAATGACATCAAGCTGTCCTGGATCTACAACGGTCGTGAGGATCTGCAGATGATGAATACCGTGGGTCTGCTGTTCCGCGACCTGCCTATCGGGCTCCGGCTGCAGGATGACCACACGATCCGGAACATTTTCTCAAACATCCATGATCAGGTGCAGAAGGGTATCGAGCACAGCTGCTATCCGTACGTGGACACCCACAATCAGGTCGGCGGAAATGAGTCCGCATACCTGCTCTATCAGCAGGATATCCGTGATATGGGCGGCATGGAAGGTGGTATCGATATCGAGACCGTGGAGGTGCGCCAGAATCAGGCGGCATCCCAGACCATCCTGGATATGGAGATCCTGGACGGTTCCGACGGACTGAAGCTGATGATCGACTATGCGGCAAGCCGTTATAAGGATGAGAGCATCGAGCATTTCAAGGATCTGTTCCTGCGGATCGCGCAGTCACTGGTAACACAGACCTCTCAGGAGGATCTGACCGTGAAGGAACTGCGGAAGAAGATGGAAGACAAGAAGAACTTCTTTACAAAGGTAACGGGTATCTTCAGAAGGAAGAAGTGATCATGAGCCAAAATATGAAAAACCGAATCCGTGCATCCTACGGTGTGAACCGCGAGCTGAAGCTGGTGGCGGACCCGGCCTGTGCGGCAAAGTGCGAGAACGGAACCTTCGTCGGAAGGCATTTGGGTGAGACCATCGCCTTCCGCGGGATTCCCTTCGCGAAGCCGCCGGTGGGGGCACTGCGCTGGAAGAAGCCGGAGGCACCGGAGCCGGATACACGGATCTACGAAGCGTATTTCAATGGCAAGACACCCATCCAGACGGAGTGGCCTACCGAGGTGGCGTCCTACTACCCGCAGGGAGAGGACTGCCTGTATCTGAATGTCTGGGTAAGCCCGGGATTTCATGGAAGAAAGCGCGCCGTGATGGTGTTCTTTCATGGTGGTTCCTACGGCTGGGGCGGCACGGCGGATCCGTTATATGACGGACAGGCACTGGTGACGGCGCATCCGGAGGTGGTTCTGGTGACGGTGGGTTACCGGACCGGGCTCATGGGATTTGTGGATTTCTCGTCCATCCCCGGTGGGGAAGCCTTTCCGGACGCGCCGAACCTCGGAATCTGGGATCAGGTGGAAGCCCTTCGCTGGGTCAACCGGAATATCGCAGCCTTCGGCGGAGACCCGGAGTGCGTAACGATCTTCGGAGAATCCGCCGGCGGAGGAAGCGTATCCATCCTGCCGTTTGTGAAAGAGGCAAAGGGACTGTTCTGCAGGTCCATCGCACAGAGCGGATCGGTGGCACTGACATTTTCAAAAGAAGAGTGTCAGGACTTTACGAGACGACTGGTGCAGGCCAGTGGCGTAAAGAGCATGGACGAGCTCATGGCCTTGTCGGAAGACCGGCTGAAAGAGATCAATGAAGCGGTCAATATGTACAACAATTTCCCTCAGAGGGACGGTGTGCTGATCCCCGAGGATCCCTATCAATTCTATGCGGAGGGGCGGACGTCGGACATCGAAATGATGGTGGGAACCAACGCCAACGAGATCAATTACTGGGTCGGCGAGCTGGGGGGCATCGTGGCCTATCGGTTCGGGATCCCAGTAAAGTTCGAGAATGACCTGAAGGCTCTGGATCCCGGGAAGCGGAAGCTCGTTAAGAGCTATGTGGATCGCCAGAAGGGACATCCCATCTGGCGCATGTCGGAGTTTTATAACGAAATGATGTTTCGCCTGCCGGCCATCAGACAGGTGGAGGAGCATTGCAAGCATGGTGGGAAAGCCTACATGTATTTCTGGAAGGTACCCAGCCACATTCGTTTCCGTGGCGCATGCCATGCGGTAGAGCTGGCCTATGTCTTCGGAAATGTGGAGGAGACCATCTTCACCGGCAAGAAAGCAAGCCGGAAGATCTCGGAAATGGTGCAGCGTATGTGGGTGAATTTCGCGAAGACCGGCAATCCGTCTACGATACCGTACCGCTGGCCGAAGTA
The DNA here is from genome assembly GCA_024681515.1 of Eubacterium sp. Lineage (GTDB taxonomy): Bacteria > Bacillota > Clostridia > Lachnospirales > Lachnospiraceae > Eubacterium_Q. The sequence continues at coordinate 17,685 of JAILAR010000158.1, forward strand.
CGGACGGCAGTACAGGGCCACCATGATCATCGACACCAACACGCACGTGGAAATGTCTCCCAAGGACAAGTCGCGGCGGATGCTGCTGCCGCTCCTTGACGAGCGCATCAACATGAGCTA
>JAILAR010000187.1 GCA_024681515.1 Eubacterium sp.
GATAGCCTTCTCATCCGCGTTCAGCTGATCATAAATATACGGGCTGGAATACTTCTCCCAATCCCGAGGAACAATCGTAACCTCTTCTTCCGATTCACCCGATACCTCTTCTGCGTATACATCAAGACAGGGATTCAGAAATCCCAGGAACAGGCAGATCGCGAGTATCCCAAAGATTACAATAACAAAATGCTGCACATGGTGCTTTACTCTTCCGGTTCGAGTCCATGCCTTGTGATAATCATTCATAATTGCCCTCCTAAATCCCCTCATCATTCATTGATGGCTGAGGCATTAACGCTGGAGTCTCCCTGATGATTAATCCGGAACTGCCGGCGACCAGTACTCACGGCCATACAGATCCGTAAACAGATAGGTTACTTTCTCGCCGCCTTCGATGGTCACGTAGCTGCACTGCAGATCCTTCTTATAAGTGATCTGCTCACCCCACATGTAGCTGCTCTGGTAAGTCTGATCGTAGCTGTAATAGTCGCAGAGGAAGTCGATCTTCGTGCCTTCCGCAATCTCGGTCACGCCCTTCGCTACCGTATCCGTCTCGCCTTCCACATAATCGTAACGCGCACCTGCGATATATCCATCCTCATGATCCTTATCAAAAACAATGATCAGATTTGCCCGGACGCCGTCCAGAAGGACCGGTACACGGCCGGTGGTAACGTTCTGTCCGGACGCATCCTTTACATCATTTATGAAGTAATAAGGAACCGCAAGTCCGTCAATGGCAAACCAGGTTTCATCATGATCTCCCACCAGCTTGCCGTCATCCGTAAATTCGATCATGTCATCCAGGCCCAGATCCACATAACCGCTTCCGTCATCCCAGAACACATTGACCTGCACATTCTCCAGCAGCTTCCACTGATCCATGGAGATGCTGATGGTATGTGTACCGTCGGACTCCGTGTTCCATTTCAGCAGCGAAGCATCAAACCGGTGATTTGCGATGTACTCCGCCGCCTTATCCACATCCATGCCCTGCATATATTCCACTGCGGAATCATCGATGCCCGGCATGCTCTTTCCGCCCAGGAATGCGTTCAGCAGGGAGGAGATACCGCCGGAGCTTCCGGATCCGCCGGAGCTGCCGCCGCCAAGAAGGGAACTGATGGGACTTCCGCCGCCACCGGCTGCGATCTGACCTGCCGTACCCATACTTGCAAAATCCTGAATACATCTGGAATACTCGGAACGAACGCCGATATTATTATAATTCTTTACCGCTGTATTGACACTTGAAGTCTTACGATACGGGAAATAGATGGATACGCCGTACGCATTGGACATATTGGAGGATGTACGGTTGTACTTCACGCTGTCCGTGAGTACTTTGGAGAGCGCCTTTGCCTCATCCGTTCCCACCTTCTCTGCAAAGTGAACCAGATCCACCTGATCGATACCGGAGGAAGAAAACTCTCTGGTACCTGCCCGCGCATCCGAAACCTTCTTGTAATCATCTCCCTTGATCAGGGTACTTGTACTGCTGGAAAATGCAGCCAGCTTATCCGGAACGGTAGCCGAGAATTCAGCCAGATCGATCACGGACAGTGTCGTCTTCTGGCCGGCACATTTCCTGTTACACTCATCCACGAAGCCATCCACGATGTTCTTACCGATCTCGATGGTGGGCATGGAGGTATTCTGAGACAGTGCATTCAGCCAGTCGGTATAATACCAGCCGATACCCGGCTCCGTCTCTTCCGAAGCGATCAGATAATCCGCATAGTTGCTGGTCATGATGGCCGTTTCCAGCGTAGCCATAAGGCACGCATCATAACCGATAAAGTCAAAGGTCACACCGCCGTTCTTCAGCGCCGTGTTCATGCCGGTAAGATCCATGGAGCCGGAGTTCTTATAGCGCTCGTCATAGCCGTAACCGCTGATGGATCCTCCGCCGTGATCCCAGAAGATCAGATCATAACGGTTTGCCGGATAATACTGCGCACAGAACTTGATAAATTCCGTCAGCGTCGCCGGATCCGTCATGGGCTTATCTCCTGCATCCGGAACCAGCTGTGCCAGCTGACCGTTCTCGATCTTATAAATCTGGTTTGTCTGGTTGCTGATCCCGCTGGTCTTCCATCCCTTGCAACCACCCGTATAAATGAGGATATTCACGTTGGACGAAAGGCTTGCTGCTGCCATTTCACGCATATCGTTGGTAGCCATGCCGCCGCGGGACTCCAGATCGGTGCCGCACATATAAACCATGATGGTCACGGTATCCTGACCGTTTCCCTTAATGGCAGTACGTTTCGGAGCAGCTGCGGAGCTCACCTCCGTGTTCAGCTTTCCAGTGTTGCTGACACCGTTAAACCATTCTGCCGCTGTACTGCTGCTGCCGCCGAGTCCGCCACCGCCAAGAAGGCTGGACAGAAAGCTTCCTGCAGTGGATCCTCCGCCGGAACTGCTCCCTCCGGATCCGCCCGGAGTAACCGAGCCGGAATTGCTGCTTCCGGTTCCGGTATCATCCGATCCGCCGCCGGCCAGCATGGCCGTCAGACCACCGCCGCCGCCGAGAAGAAGCGCTATGATTATGGCTATAATAGAGGTTTTGCCTTTTCCGGCACCACCGGCTGCACCTGTACTCGTACCTCCGCTTGCGCCTGCGCGTCCGGAAGAACCTCCGGTCCGTCCTGCGTAACCGTCTGCCCGCCCTACCGGACCGTTGGTATTCATGGCTTCGCCGCGGCGTCCCATGGGCTTGGACGCGCCGGTCACATGTTTTTCTCTGCCATTGTTTTTCGGTTCCATGCTTTTCCTCCTGTTCCATACTTCACGTGCGAAGTCCTCGCTTTGATACATGAGCCATGCCGCACGCTCCGTGAAATCATTCTATTTTTCCGGGGCCGAAGAATGCGCTGTCCTCTTCCGGCGTGGCCGGCATCTTCACTGCCGTAGTCATTTCCACACTGCCTGTCAGCTGCAGGTGGTTATAAGCGAATTCAATTCCCGCCTGCTTAAATCGAGCCAGAAGCGCCTCACGGATCTCACTGCAGGCATAATAATTCTCCATGGCCGTATTTGTATGGATAAAGCTTGTCAGCGTTACCGCACTCTCCGCCAGATCCACCTTGATGAATACGGGCTCTTTCTTATCGGTTCTTGTATCAATGGTCCGTTTATTCTTGATGATCTCCTCCATGAAGATCTGCTTTGCCTTCTCCAGGATCACCGGGTCCTGCGCCTGCTCGTAGGTGATGGATACCGTCAGGGGATATTTGTTCACCCGATCCTGATTCGTCAGATTCTTCACCGTCGATTTATCCAGCAGCGAATTGGGGATGATCACCTCTCCGTTGTCTATGATGCTCCGGATGGCCGTATGCCGCATGGTCATGGAGGTGATAAATCCTGAGATCGTCTCTCCTCCCACCGTGATCAGAACCTGATCTCCCACATCAAAGGGGCTGAACACCGCCAGAATGAATCCATGAACGATGTTGCTGAGACCTTCCTGGAAAATGAATCCTAAAACGACAACGATCAGCGAACTGGACATCAGGATCGTATTTCCGAACTTCTGGATCGTATCCGACAGCCCTGCCATCTGAACCAGAGTAAAAATGATCACACCCAGCTGAAGCAGACCCTTGGTAAAGGATGCCTTGATCCCCACCCGGCCCTTCTTCCCTGCGGCCCGAAAGATCAGTCCTATGATCTTACACACAACAAAACAGCCGAGGAGGTATAGCCCCATCAGCACATATCGGTTTTTCAATAAATCCTTGATTGCGTCCATGCCCACATTTTACCAAAAATCATGCATATTAACAATAAAAAAAACAATATAACCCTATATACTAAACTTGTACCTCAGGCTCTTATCTGATATATTAGAATTGAGTAATTGTGTGGAAAGGAGGAACCACGATATGCCACGGATCCCATATTTCGATTTCAGCGCACTTATGATCGTTGCGGTCCTTCTTTTTGCCATGTTCTTCCGGAAAATGATCCACGGCCGGGTGAACCATACCTACCTTGTGCTTATGGTCATCCTGCTGGCCACGACAGTCTGTGATGCATTTTCCGCCAGCGGCCTGTCCTCCGTTTCCGGTTCGGGGACAAAGGTCGGTGTACGCACGGTTGCCAGCTTCATCTACTTTGCACTCCGTATCGCCCTGGGGCCCATCTATGTGATCTTCATCGGACACCTCACCGGGACCTGGCATAAGCTGCGAAAATACCGCTCCTTTATGATCCTGTTCCTGGTTCCGTACCTGATCTGTCTGGTGCTCCTGCTGATCAACGGCTTTACTCCCGTCCTGTTCTATTATACGGCGGAAGGTGAGTATGCCCGTGGCAGCCTGATCATCATTTACTACATCATCGGCATATACTATATGCTTTTTTCTCTCCTGTGTCTGTTTTGGGCGAAACGCTACCTCAGCCGCGACAAGTTCATCGCTCTGCTGATGCTTTTCCCCCTGACCATAACGGCCATGGCAGTCCAGTATCTGCATCCCCGCTATCTTCTGGAGATGTTTGCCTATGCGATCTTCTGTATGCTGGTCTCTACCATCGTGATCCGTCCGGAGGAGAATATCGACCCGGTAACCGGATCGAGATCTCATATGTCCTTCCGGAATGATATGCAAAAGTTTTATCGTTCCTCTGTACCCGCAAACCTGATCCTGGTAAAGATCAAGAATTTCGACGGTCTCATGTCACTGCTGGGAAATGAAAGGACCATGAAGCTGGAACGGGAAGTCATGGATATCCTGAATGATACGGAGTCTCCTCTCCGGCACTCCGTATTCTCCCCCACCTACAATCTGCGGAACGGACTTTTTGTTGTCCTGGCAGACGGAAAGCACAGGGATCTTTTCACCGAGACCGAGGCTCAGCGGATCTTCCGAAAACTGCAGGGAACGCATCATACCAGTCATCTGGATCTGGATCTGGACGTCAGCGTCTGCACCATACGCTGTCCGGAGGATATCGGAAGTTTTGAAGAGCTATCCACCTTCGCCAACACCTTCCACCAGATCACCTCGGATGATGCCGTTGTGGTCTTCTCAAAGATTGCGCCGGAAAAACAGTTCCAGATGAAGAATAACATTGATGAGATCATTACCCGGGGTATCATGAACAAGAGTTTCGTCATGTACTACCAGCCAATTTTCTCCGTAAAGGAACAACGGTTTGCTTCCGCAGAAGCCCTGATCCGTCTCTTCGATGAGAAAAACGGCATGGTATCTCCCGCACTCTTTATTCCCTCCGCCGAAAAAAGCGGCGCAATCCACCAGATCGGCGAGTTTGTCGTTAAGGACGTCTGCGGCTTTATCTCCCGCAACAACATGGAAGAGCTGGGGCTTGTCTATGTGGAGATCAACCTTTCGGTCGTTCAGTGTATGCGGAACAGCACTGTGGACAGGATAGAGAAATGTCTGTGGGAAAAGCAGGTCGAGCCGAAATACGTGAATTTTGAGATCACCGAGACTGCTTCCGAATTCGTCCACGAAACACTGCGGAACAATGTACTGGCCCTTCATTCTTACGGACTGGAATTTGCATTGGACGACTACGGAACCGGCTACTCCAACCTTCAGCGTATGGTGGACTTCCCCTTTAAGCTGATCAAGCTGGACAAGAGCTTTGTGGATCAATGGGAGGATCCACGGATGCGTACCGTGATTCAGAATACGATCCGCATGCTGAAGGACATTGGGAAAGAGATCGTGGTAGAAGGCGTTGAGACCGCCGAAGAAGCCGCCTGGTTTGCGGAGCAGAGATGTGACTATATCCAGGGCTACTACTACGCAAAACCCATGCCGGAGGCGGATTTCCTGCAGTTTTTGATGGAGCATAATAAAGTTGGATAGACATAAAAAAGATGCCCTGCAAACTTGTTTGCAGGGCATCTTTTTCACATGTGCAAGGTTCCCGACTTAACTGAAGTATCTATCCAGCAGGCCCTTGAAGCCTTTACCATGTCTTGCCTCATCTCTTGCAATCTCATGAACGATATCATGGATCGCATCCAGATTCAGCTCTTTTGCTTTCTTAGCCAGTTTTGCGCGTCCTTCCGTTGCACCGAATTCCGCATCAGCACGAAGCTCCAGATTCTTCTTTGTGGAATCCGTAACAACCTCACCCAGAAGCTCTGCAAAATGAGCTGCATGCCATGCCTCCTCGATGGCTGCCTTTTCAAAAAAAGCACCGACTTCCGGATAACCCTCACGGATTGCAACACGGCTCATAGCCAGATACATACCGACCTCGCAGCACTCACCGTTAAACATCTCACGAAGACCATCCTTGATCTCATCCGGTGCGGAATCTGCCACACCGACCACGTGCTCTGCCGCCCATGCCTTCTCCTCATCCATCTGTTTAAACTTGGATGCCGGTGCATGGCAGATCGGGCACTCCTGGGGTGCTGCATCGCCTTCAAACACATAACCGCAGACTGTACATACAAATTTCATTCCTGTAACCCTCCTCGTTTTTTTGTATTTCCATTAATACCTTCTGATTTCAGATCAGACTCAGGTTATACCATGATATGATATAATATCATCTCATATCCCGACCCTGTTCCGATAGTATGATTTTACCATTTTGCATTATACAGGTCAAATTATTTTGCCTATTTAATGGTTTATTCATCCAATCAGGCAACCTGAGCATAAGGTGCCTATCCGTCACTCCGGATCCGCAGCATTTCCTTTGTCCGGATGCTCCTTCGCGCTGTCCAGTTCATAGTAAAATACCACGCCGTCTTCCGCGTTATAGACTCCATAATCCTGATTGTGGGACTTCTGGATTGCCTCCACGATGGATAGTCCGATGCCGGACCCGCCGTAACTCCGGGTTCTGGCCGCATCCTCCTTGTAAAACTTGACAAACACCTTGGAAAGTGCCTCCTCGCCGAGCAACGGGCCCTGGTTATATACGGACACGCGTACTACACGCTTTTTCTCCTTATGCAGATCCGGTGATGTTTCAACTGCCATCCGCTCTTCCACGGTCACGCGGATCACACCGCCCTCCTTCACGTAATGGATCGCATTGGACAGATAGTTGGTAAAGACCTCAGACATCTTAAAAGCATCCGCCCATACATAGACCGGTGTATTCGGAGGTGCCTGAAGCTGCACCTGTTTCTGCTCCAGCATGATCTTATTCGACTGCAGGATCCCACGGATCTGCTGTACCACATCAAACCTGACGATATTTAAAGGCGTATGGCCGAACTCCAGCTCGTTCAGGTTGAGCAGCTGCATGATCAGCGCATTCATTTTGGATGCTTCATCCAAAATGACGTCACAGTAGAATTCCCTGCTTTCCGGATCATCATTCACCGTATCCTTCAGCCCCTCCGAATATCCCTGGATCAGAGCCAGCGGAGTCTTTAGTTCATGAGAGACATGTGACAGGAACTCGGACCGCATCTCTTCCAGTCGTTCCTTCTCTTCGATATCCTGTGCCAGCGAGGCATTGGCGGATTTCAGCTCGGAAATGGATTTTTCCAACTGAGTCGCCATTTCATTCATACTGTGGCCCAGCTCCCCGATCTCATCCGAACGATCCTCCGGTGCCTTTACCTCAAAATTCAATTTTGACATCCGGCGGGCCGCATGGGACATCCGTATGATCGGCCTGGTAAGCGTTCCGGAGATCACAAGCACGATACTCGCCTCAAAGGACAGGATCACCACCGCAACGATCACAAAAAGCCGTGTGGAAAAAACGATACCGGAGTTCAGCTGTTCCATGGGGCGCTCCAGAATGATGACATTTCCGTTATCCAGAACTCCGATCAGGTCATAACTGGAACCGTGGTACTGAAACTTATATTTCTTTTCCGCATTCCGAAGCGCATCAAAATCATTTGCATCGATCAGCTCCTGAAGAGAACGCGCCGTCTTTTCAGAGACTACAACGGAAGAATATAATTCATTGTTTTTATAATCCACAATAAAAATCGTCGCATTGGAGGGATTCTCTACGTTTCCGTAGAGCTCCTCTGCGGCGATTACAAAAGGACGTGGCAAGCCGGATGCATCCTTGAACAGCTGATTACAGGACTCATAGGTCGTGGTCAGATTGCTCCGTGCATCCAGAATATAAAAGCTTTTTACCAAATTATTACTCAGGATCCAGGCCGTAAAAATGGCAACAACCGTAGTTATGAAAACGAGTCCGACCAGCTTGAATCTGAGAGACTGCCGAAATCTCGGAACACCTTTCCAATCTATCATCAAACTACTCCTCAAACTACTCCTCAGAAACCTCAAACTTATAACCAAGTGCCCAGATAGTCTTAATATACTCTCCCTTCGCACCCAGTTTTGCACGAAGCTTCTTTACATGGGTATCAATGGTACGGGCATCTCCGAAATAATCATAATTCCAGACACTGTTCAGGATCTTCTCCCTTGAAAGCGCCACCCCCTGATTTTCCAGGAAGTAGTTGAGCAGTTCAAATTCCTTAAAGGACAACTCGACTGCTTTCCCGTCAACGGTCACACTGTGGGCCGAGGTATCCAGCACGATGCCGCCAACAGAGATCACCGTTTCTTCTTCCTGGACGGTCCGGCGCAGAAGCGCCGCGACTCTCGCCATCAGAACACGGGGACTGAAGGGTTTCGTAACATACTCATCCACACCGATGGAAAACCCGCGAAGCTCATCCTTCTCCTCCGACTTTGCCGTCAGAAGAATGATCGGAACCTTTGATACTTTACGGATCTCTTCCGCCGCCTCGTAACCATCCATTTTCGGCATCATAACATCCATGATGATCAGGTTGATGTCCTTGGACTGCAGGAAGAGATTCAACGCCTCTTCCCCGTCACCGGCCTCCACAACCGGATATCCGTCCTTCGTCAGATAATCACGGACCAGCTTCCGCATGCGCGGCTCATCATCTACCACAAGAACTTTCGTATTCCCCATAATACTGCTCCCTCTCCGTTTAATGATCGTTTTGGAATGATCTGTTTTTCGGATGATATGTGACACTTGATTTCGATTTATATTCTTAACGCTTAGTTTGTCGTGGTTTCCAGCGTGATATTATTCTGCTCGCAAAGCGTCTTCAGGCTGTCATTATACTCCTGCAGCTTCGCCCTGGACTGATCCACCTTTTTCTGCGCATCGTTCAGCATATCACTGTCCGCGTTTGTAATCGCATCCACCACCAGCTGAATCGCATCTCTCTGCAGCTGCGCACTGGACAGGTACAGTTCCTTTAATGCCGCCACTTCAGGATAAGTTGTATTCAGCGCCTTCAGATTTGCAAGATATGTGTCATATTTTGGAAGCGCTTCCTGCGACAGCGTTGTCATCCATTTTTCGGAGTCTTTCTCACTGCCGGCCGCCGTGAAATATCCGTTATAAAGCTGAACAGCGCGGTCTCTGTCTCCGGAAATGCTCGGCAGGCTTTCCCCTACGAATGTAAGAATCTCATCCTGCAGCGTAACCTTCTTCTCCGTGGAAACCGCTTCCGATACGGCAGCGGCCGTAGTTGATTCCTCAGAGCTTCCGCAGGCTGCCGTTCCCATGGAAAGCCCCATTGCGAGTACCAGAAGCACAGCCGTCTTCCGGATTGTCTTTTTTCTATCCTTTGTCAAATAATTTCTGATTCTTCTCATTCTGTCTGTAATTCCTTTATATTTTTGTAGGTTTGATATCTGAATTTCATAATTGATACAACTGAGTCCGAGAGAAAAGGTTCGTATTCCTCATGGCCCGACACTGAACATTATAGCACTCTCCTTCGGCTCTGTCACCCTTCGGATTCCGTATGCCTTTTTTTTCGTTTCTTTTTTTCCGGCACAGGCGGATGAGCCTCTCTGTATTTCTGATAAAGATCCGGTCTGCGCTCCTCTGTGATCCTTTCTGCCTGTTCCAGACGCCAGGCGTCGATCTTTGCATGATTGCCAGACAGCAGGATCTCAGGCACACGCAGGTCCTTATAGACCTCCGGCCGGGTATATTGCGGACATTCCAGAAGATCTTCATGGAAGCTTTCATAGATGGCACTGGTATCATCTCCCAGAACGCCCGGAAGAAGGCGGCTTACCGCATCCACAAGGACAGCCGCTCCCAGTTCTCCGCCGGTAAGTACAAAATCTCCGAGAGAGAGCTCCTCCGCGGAAAGCAGGGTGAGTACACGTTCATCGATGCCTTCATAATGCCCGCAGAGCAGGATCATCGGCCGATCCGGTTCCGCGGCAAATGCCTCCGCCTTCGTCTGCCGGAAGGTTTCTCCTTTCGGGGACAGGTAGATCACTCTTGGCTTTGCCGGCACACCTCTCGACTCCAGATCCGCCAGGATCGCCTGATAACAAAGGTCAATGGGCTCACACTGCATCAGCATGCCCGGTCCGCCTCCGTAAATATAATCATCCACGTGTCTGGAGGTATTCTGCGCATAGTCCCGGATATTCCAGGCCCGGACCGTGATGAGGCCGGCCTTCTGCGCCCTCCCGGTGATACTTTCATTCAGAATTCCCGTCATCATTTCCGGGAAGAGTGTCATGATATGAAATTCCATACACACCCCTTTCCGCGATCCGCACAGGAACCTGTCCCATGCAAAAAGCTTATATGACTGATCAGCCTGATCAGAATAATCAGCCTGATCAGAACATGCCCGGGATCACATGGATCACCATACGTTTCTCCTCCACGTTCACTTCCCGGATAAATTCATCTACCGCCGGAATCAGGACTTCCTTTCCTGCCTCCGTGCGGATCTTATATACGATCTGTGCCGCCGTTTCGAGATAATCCTCCAGCGTGCCCAGTTTCTTTCCCTCTTCATCCACCACCGTACTTCCCAGTACATCCGCCAGATAGTACTCTCCTTCTTCCAGCGGGATGGCATGCTCCCGATCCACATACAGTTCCTTCTGTTTCAGAAGCTGCGCGTCCTCAATGCGCTGCACCTCTTCAAACCCAAGTATCACCAGGTTTTTGAAATATCTGCAGCTCCGGATCGTCAGCGGCCGGTAACCTGTTTTTTCGGCAAGATAGCAGGTTTCCAGCTCCTCAAACCGATGCGGATCTTCCGTGGTGGGATATACTTTCACTTCACCGTTTAGTCCATGCGTCGTTGTAATGACACCGACACGGAAATACTCTTCCATACTTTCTCCTGTTTATTACTTGCGCTGAACGTGAACGGGGACGGCAAGCCGTCCCCATCCTTTGCTCATTGCACGACACCCGTCGTCTTATTTGATATCCACAATGACCTTCTTGTCGCTTTTTGACGCAGCGGCCTTCACAACCGTACGGATTGCTTTTGCGATCCTTCCGCTCTTACCGATGACCTTTCCCATATCCTCTGGAGCCACGGTAAGCTCAACATTGATCGTGTGTTCATCGGTTGTTTCCGTAACAACAACCTGATCAGGAGCGTCTACAAGGGATTTTGCAATGATCTCAACTAATTCCTTCATGCTGCGATCCTCCTGTATGCTTATTTCTCAATTCCTGCCTGCTTGAACAGTTTTGCAACCGTCTCGGTGGGCTGTGCACCGTTGTTCAGCCACTTCTTAGCGGCTTCTGCGTCGATCTTAACAACGCTCGGCTCCTGATTCGGATCATAGGTTCCGATCTGGTCGATCACGCTGCCATCTCTCTGAGATCTGGAATCTGCAACAACAACTCTATATACAGGGTGCTTCTTGTAGCCCAGTCTTCTTAATCTGATCTTGACTGCCATTTTGGTTTTCCTCCTTGTTAGATTCTGAAAATGTTTATCTACAGACCTTTCGGCCGGTTGATCTAAAATCCGAAGGGCATGCCGAAGCGGCGTTTCTTCTTACCCTTCATCATACCGGAGAACTGCTTCATCATCTTCTTCGACTGCTCAAACTGCTTGAAGAAACGATTGATCTCCGACATATCCAGACCGCAGCCTCTTGCGATCCGCTGTTTCCGGCTCATATTGATGAGATCCGGATTGGCACGCTCTGCCGGTGTCATGGACTGGATGATGGCCTTCGGGTGAAGGGTCGCGTTATCATCGATCTCCATTCCCTTGGTCTGCTTGCTCATTCCCGGGATCATTTCCATGATCTCGGAGAGACTTCCCATCTTTTCCATCTGCTCCAGCTGATCCAGGAAATCATTGAAGTCGAAGGTAGCCTTCCGTAGCTTCTCCTCCATTTCCATGGCCTTTTCCTGGTCAATGGCAGCCTGTGCCTTTTCGATCAGACTCTCCACATCACCCATTCCCAGGATCCGGGAAGCCATACGGTCCGGATAGAAAGGTTCCAGATCCGTCAGCTTTTCACCCATACCCGCAAAGAAGATGGGCTTTCCGGTAACGGTCCGAATGGAAAGTGCCGCACCGCCGCGGGTGTCGCCGTCCAGCTTCGTCAGAACCACGCCGTCAATGCCCAGTTCATTATTAAAGGTGGTCGCTACATTTACCGCATCCTGACCGGTCATGGAATCGACGGTCAGAAGTGTATAATCCACGGTTACCGCTTCTTTGATATCCCGTAGCTCCTGCATCAAAGCTTCGTCAATATGAAGCCGGCCGGCCGTATCGATGAATACTATAGAGATGTTCTCTTTCCTTGCATGGGCAAGCGCGGCTTTCACGATATCCACGGGACGATGTTCGGTTCCCATGGAGAATACGGGTACACCCACCTTTTCACCGTTGATCTCCAGCTGCCGGATCGCCGCCGGACGGTAAATGTCGCAGGCTACCAGCAGACATTTCTTGCCCTTATTCTTGTACTGCCCTGCAAGCTTTGCAACCGTGGTGGTCTTACCTGCACCCTGCAGACCGCACATCATAATGACCGTCTGCTCATTGGACGGACGGAGCTTTACCTCCGCAACCTCGGTTCCCATGAGAGCGACCAGTTCTTCCTTTACGATCTTGATCACCATCTGACCGGGATTGAGGCCCTTCATGACTTCTTCGCCCACGGCACGCTCGCTGACCGAGCCGATGAACTGCTTTACGACCTTGAAGTTTACGTCCGCTTCCAGCAGCGCACGTTTCACTTCCTTCATGGCCTCCTTCACATCTTCTTCTTTCAGAAGGCCCTTGCTCCGCAGTTTCTTGAAAACGTTTTGAAGTTTTTCACTTAAACTGTCAAATGCCATTATATAGTGCTCCGTATTATAGCTGATTCACGATGGTTCCCGCATCCGCAAGGATCCGATCTGCGAAATTCTGTACTTTCTTATCCTCTGAAACCGCCCGCATTTCCTGTGCGGTTTCCTCGATCTTCTTCACCTGATCCCGGATTGCCAGAAAACGTTCCACCAGATGAAGCTTCTCTTCATATTCCTCCAGCTGTTTATCACAGCGGCGGATCATATCATAGGCAGCCTGTCTGGAGATATTCTGCAGCCGCGCCAGCTCCGCGTAGGACAGATCATTCATCACCACATCCTCGTAAGCGCTCCGCTGGTGCTCTGTCAGCAGCTCACCGTAAAAATCATATAGCATGGTTTGACGGACGATACGTTCCATTTTACGTTCCATATCAGCTCCATTCGTTTCGGACAGAATTCTCCCAAAGCCTTGTGTATCTTACTACATCGCGCAGGATGTGTCAAGTGCTTTTTCTTGACAAGTCACTGTCAAGTAATCGTTGGCACGATTCCTATCACATAAATTGTCCGAGGCACAATGGCTTGGCCACAGTGCCTCGTCGAATGGTCAAATTGAAGATCCCTTCGATTTGATGTTTTTCTTCCTGCGGCTCCCGGCCCCGATATAATGTGTCGTGTGCGCCCTCGCCCGATCCGCTGCTTTCCCCTTTGCGGAGTGTGCTTTCTTTATATTGATTGCCTTCTTCCGGCGAACCTTCTTTTCAGCGATGGTGGGCTGATCATCAAATACCGTATAATCCCTCTCAAAAATAAGCTCGGTCATCTGGCGTTTCAGAAGGTCATGATCTACCTTCAAAAGCAGCTTTTCGGTAATGAATCTGCTGCTTTTATTCGGGTACTTCGGGCAGTCATTCAGTTCCAGGAGACGGTGCAGTTCCCTCTTCCACATGAGCGTGATCTGATCCTCAAATCGGGCTGACGGGTTATCGTCCGCACCCCGGTCCATTTCCACGCCCTCCGGCGTCACCACAAGGATGCCCCAGTGCTCCGGCACATGCTCCGCCACATGTTTTCTGTGGCTCGCGCCTACAACGATATAGCAGAAATCACAGAACCGGTCATAGTCCTTCACCTGGGTCTTCAGACGCTCATAGGTATCCTGATCGGACTTGATCTCAAAGCCAACAAAATAACCATCCAGGACTCCCAGCACATCAGCACGGGAGCCCCGGATGGTTTTCTCTTCCAGTATTCGGATCTTACCGAAGTTCTCATCTAAATAGTCGAACAACGGCTCACGCATTTCCTGATCCAGCAAGACTTACTCCTCTACCAGATAAGGCTTCAGCGCATCCATGATCGGTGTGATCTCTGCATCATCCGCATAGATGTTCAGGTCAATAGGCTTGGAGATATCCAGGCTGAAGATACCCATGATGGACTTTGCATCGATAACATAGCGGCCGGCTACCAGATCAAAATCTGCCGGGAACACACTGATGTCGTTGACAAATGCTTTTACCTTGTCGATCGAGCTGAGCGATACCTTTACTGATGTCATAATTGAACCCTCCAAAAAGTCTTAAAAAGTCATGAGAAACGCTTTTCCAAATGCTTCTCTCTGTGTTATCATATCACACGGTACGCAAAATGAAAAGTGAAAATGAAATGGGAATCAGAAAAATGTTCAGCGGAAAAAAAATCTATATCCTGACCCTTGGCTGCAAGGTAAATCAATATGAATCCGATGCCATGTATGAGGCATTTTTTGCTGCGGGTGCAGAGCGGGGAACGGAGGATGCGGCGGATATCTGCATCATCAATACCTGCTCCGTTACAAATATCGCAGACCGGAAATCCCGGCAGATGATCAGTAAGCTCCGGAAGGAGAATCCGGATGCGCTGATCGTGGCAACGGGCTGCTATGTGCAGGCAGTCGCGAATCGTTCCATGAAGAATGCCCGATTCTCAGAGAAGCACGGGCAAAACACACCCTCCGTTTCCGATGCTCACTTTCGATACACAAACTCCGGCTCCGACCGGATCGATGCGGACCTCATCGTCGGAAACAACCGCAAGCGGGATATCGTGCGTCTGGTCGCATCTGCTCTCTCCGGTCAGCCGATTCAGGATAATCTGGTAGACATCGCAAAGGATCCGGAATTCGAGGATCTTCGGATCCGTATGCCGGAGACCCATACCCGAGCCTATCTGAAGATCCAGGACGGCTGCAATATGTTCTGCGCCTACTGCATCATCCCCTATGTCCGCGGAAGGATCCGAAACAAGGAACTCTCTTCCATTCTGGAAGAAGTACAAACTCTGGCAGATTCCGGTGTAAAGGAGATCGTTCTGACCGGAATCAACCTGTCTTCCTTCGGCGATGCGGGGAAGCTGTCACTGGCTGACGTCGTCTGCCGGATCCATACCATCCCGGGGATCGAGCGAATCCGTCTGGGTTCTCTGGAGCCTCGCATCGTAACGGAAGAATTCCTGCGGAGGATCAGTACTCTGCCGAAGGTATGTCCCCATTTTCATCTGTCCCTGCAAAGTGGCTGTGATACCGTTCTGAAACGGATGAACCGACACTATACCACATCTGACATCATTGCGATCACGGACCGCCTGCGCCGGTATTATGACAGACCGGCACTGACAGCCGATCTGATCGTGGGATTCCCCGGAGAAACCGAGGAAGAATTCGAGACCACCTGTCAGACCGTGGAACGGATCGGCCTCTATGAGGCACATGTCTTCCCCTTCTCCCGCCGGAAAGGCACGGTTGCGGACCGTATGGACGGGCAGCTGACGGAAGCCGTGAAGAAAGACCGGGTGCGGCGTCTGATGCAGCTCGCAGACCGGCAGAAAGAAGCCTTCGAGGCATCCTTCGCAAAGGAACCGAAGAACGTACTCATCGAAGAGATCGTGGACCTGCCGGAAGGCAAATGCTACCGCGGCCACACGGAGCGGTATCTGCTGGTGGATATTCCCTGTGCGGCAATCGGAGATGAAAAGCCGGATGAGACAAGGATCAATACCATCGTTTCCTGCATTTCCTGATACGGATGGTTGCGTGATTAAAAAACCGTGATCCAACATTCGCTATCGCGATCCATCCAGTTTACATAATTAAGTTTCCAAAAAAAATAAAAAAGTTCTTGCAATCTCTGATTCATTCTGATATACTAACAAAGTCGCAAAGACGTGGTCCGTTGGTCAAGCGGCTAAGACGCCGCCCTCTCACGGCGGAAACAGGGGTTCGATTCCCCTACGGACTACACAATGCAGGTCGTAAGACCTGCATTTTTTGTTTCAATACAGGTCGTAAGACCTGCATTTTTTATTATCCGGAACAACCCTCGGGTCGGAGAAGAATCCACCACGCAAAAAAGCAGGAGGAACCCGCCCTCCTGCTTTCGTCTTTATGATATCTATTCTGCATCATTCATGAAGGTCAGCTTCAGACTGTCAGCATATCTGTAATACACCTTGTCATCCGCGCCCAGCCCGGAAATGATCTCCACGCTGTCACCTCTAGAACTCTTCGTCTTCCAGCTTCTCTACAACCTCTTCCACTGCAGCATCCTTATCCTTGTTCTTCTTGCCCATGAACTCCTGAACTTTTGCAGTTACGCCCGGGATCATATCCAGAACCTTGGACAGCGTGCTTTCTTCTGCGATCGGCATCATCCGAACCTGACCGTCCTGGATCACGATCACGGCTGTCGGAGACATTTTTCCGCCCATACCGCCGCCGGCATTGTTGGTACCCTTCGCATTGCCCATGGCACCTGCGCCTACACCGAAGTTGACATCCACCAGCGGAATGATCGTGGTATCGCCGACGTTGATGGGATCACCGACAACGGTCTTGGAAGTGAGGAATGCATCCATTCCCTTGAATAATGTTCCGACGGTCTGATTGAAATCGTTCTTTGTCACCTGATTTTCCATGATATATATCCTCCTGATATTTCCTGATTATTTCTGATATCTTCTTATATTTTCCGGTTTTCACCGCTTTATTTCACTTGATTATAACTTGTTTTTCTGTCAGATTTCGTCAGATCTTCTTCGCAAGCTTTATGGTCCGTCTTGTATCCTTCCGCAGATAGAACAGAAGTGCCGGGATCGCCAGCGTTCCGATCCGGATCCGGCCTTTGACCATACCCTCTGCTTCGATCACCTTATTGTAAAAGTCCGGATTGATAAAGAGCCATTTGCCGAATAGCGGATAATGCCTTGCTATCTTGGCGAGGATCATACCCGTGTCAGCTGCAGACCCGAGTCCGAAATGCAGATCCACATGTCCCTTCGTCGGTTTCAGATGCTTAAAGATCTTTTTCAGCAGCTTCTTGCCTCGTTCTATAGTCTTTTTTGTGCACTCTTTCGCCAGGAACTGTTCGATATGGCTCCTTTTCTTTTCCACTTTGATCCGTATCCGGTCAAGCTTGTCGAACGGACTCTCCTTCGGCGTTTTTTCTATATCTTCGCCCAGGTCCGGAGGTTCAACCGTGCCTTCGAATACATTTTCCTGCGGTTTTGGTTTCTGTTTCTTTTCTTTTTTGCCGGCTTTTTTATCAGAGTTCTTACTTTCTTTATCCGCTCCGGCAGCAGATGTCTGATCCGCTTTTACTTCTTCTTTCGGCTTGTTTCCTTCCCCGGCAGCCCCCGCTTCGGTACCCGCATTTCCGTCCCCGGTTATCTCCTCCGGCGGCGGAAACATATGCTGCGTTCCGTCTTCGAGTGCCTCTTTCTCCCCGCCTTTTGACATGGAGTAGACGGTGAAGGGACCGACCTTCGCTTTTACGGTAAAGGGATCACCCTTATTATAATATGCCAGGATCCGGAAGATGAACCAGCGTACCTTCACGGCCGCACCGATCTTCTCTGTCGTGTATCCCCCTTCTGCCTGATAGCGAATGGGGATAAACAGCACCATCAGCAGGATCAGGAGGATCAGCCCGATGATACAGAGAATTATGATCCCCAGGATCTTCAGAATGGTCCATACTACGGCCATACAAGCCTCCCTTCCGGATCCAGATGATCCTCCAGGATATCGCAGACCAGCTGTCTTGCGCCTGCACGGCTGTCAGAGACACCGAGGATCACGATCCGGTCATCCAGCGTCCGGTAGAAGTTTTGCAGAAGTTCATTGTATTCATAGATCTCCAGAATCCCATGCGAATAGACCGGAAGCGTCACCACAAAGAAAGGTCCTGCGGACTTTCCTTTTGCGATCCGTTCCAGTTTTTTTTCGAAGCGCCTGTTCTTCTCGATATCCGTGTAAATGTTGTCTGCTAACTTCATCGAGTCCTCTGTTTCTAAGGTTTCAAATCAACGATTCTTTATCGATCTCATCACATCATGTGTAATGTCATATTCACGTGATGCGTCATTTTCTTTGATCATCTGTCAGCCCATGGGCGCCATCATCTCACGCAGGATATTGCTTACTGCCGTCAGTTCACTGTCATCCCGGCAGTTCTCCAGTGCATACAGGAAATATGCTTTGATCTCGTCTCTCGAATTAAAGAACACAGGAACCATGGAGAGCACCTTCGCCATCCGGCTCCTCTTTTCTTCTTTTGAAAGTATCTCAAATACGGCATCAAAGTCTTTGAACAGAGAGGTCTTCAGAACTTCGAGCTCCGATTCCTCCGCTTTATCTTCCACCACCCGGATGCCGGTTTTTTCCTGTTCTTTTTCGAGCTCCAGTTCCAGTTCCTGTTCGAGTTCCTGCTCTGGATCATTATCCAGATCCATAAACAGACTGGTGGAGGTCAGAAGATCTGCCTTTCGGAGCGCCTCCGCAGCCTCTGCATCCATCTCGGGGGCGTAGTCCGCCATGCTGCCTTCCAGGATCAGCAGTGTCTCATATGCCGCTTCCTGGGCTCCCTCCAGCTTACCGAAGTCATCGTCATAATCCGCCGATGAAAAGGTCTCGATCTCAAGGTCAAACGCCGTCATCTTCCCGAGAAGCCTTTCCGCATCCGTAAACCGGTCATCCATTATCTCTTCTGCCTCTTCCGTGCTCACAAGCGGTCTTGTCAGCTGAAGGATCAGGATATCATTGACGATCTCCTGCACCAGAAGATCCCGCGTGGCAAGATGTTCCAATTCCCTTGTCATCTCATTTAACTCTGCATCCAGATGCTGATATTCCTGTGCATCCAGATCCTTATAGGCAACGCAGTCGAACAGATCCCGTCCCTGTTTCAGTTGGGGATACATGGTATCAAAGCCCTCCGGGAGCGTCAGCAGCGCTGCTTCCCGGATCGACTGGATAAAGTCCTTTGCGGACTGCAGTTCCCCACCTTTATATAATTCGATGGCTCCTGACAGAATATCATAAAACCTTTGTTTTGTGATCCGTACCGGAAGCTGTTCCACCACGGACTGGATCCGTGTGTTCACGACCACTTTATCCTGATCCGAGAACACATAGGCAAATGCTTCCTCCGCCAGTTTTTCGGGTGATACATTCTCAATTGTCCCAAGGATCCCTGCCTCTTTCCGGTTCAGAATATACTCATGTTGCTCAAAGAAATCGGTAAATGAGGTCAGGACCTTCATCCGAGCCGTGATCCGGTCTCGAAGATCCAGTGTATCCTCGATCCCTTTTGACGGTTCATCCGAACATGCATTTCGAACCGACGTCAGCACCAGCTGAAAATCCCCAGCGGGATCGGTCTTTCCGTCTTCCGTATCCTCCGGATCAAACAGGGATTCCATCCTGCGTTCCTGTTCCATCTCACACAGAGTAAACAGGTTCATGGAAAGCTTGATCCCGGCATAGGAAGAAAACGCAGCCGCCGTCAGGCTCTTATATCGTTCAATATTCTCTTTGCTGTCCCTGTCCGCCGCAAGATCCGTCAGCAGGCTCTTTGCTTTTCTTTGCAGTTTTCTTGCTTCCAACGTTTTAACCTCGTTATGAATGTCTAAAAAAAGTTTTGAATGCTTTGTCTATTCTTTATGAACATGCGTAAAGATATGATCGCTGCAATACTCGTAATTCCCGTTGCACTTGGAGCAGTAACGGAATTCCAGATCCTCATTATCCTGCTCGGTCCGTCCGCAGACCGCACACTGATGGATCGGCCCTTTGGTCTTCGGATGCATGGTGATCACATTTCCACGATCCGAGCGATGCACCACTTCATGTGTTTCATTCTTTCGCTTTCCGGACTCATACGCTTTCTTAAACTGCCGGCTCCGCTGTATCTGATGAATGGTCCGCCCCGTCCGTTTCATGTTGATCAGGAAGAAGATTCCGAAGGTCACAACACATACGATGATGACCACACGTGAGTAAAGGTACGGGAATTTAATGAATTCATACAGCATAAATACGGCATCGATCACCGCCATCCATTTCATCTTCATGGGAACCACAAATGCAAAGAGCACCACCTGTTCCTTGAAAATGACTGCCAACGCCAGGAACATGGCCAGCAGCATATACCTTGTTGACTCCGTCACCGGAAGAAGATAACTGGTTGTCTTACCCAACGATGCATAGGCCTCCCGCGTGGCCGAAGATGTGTCTATGAAATAGGTGACGATCACCGCAATATCCGTCAGAAGGATATTTCCGAAGACATACAGATTCAGCATCTGGCGTCCCCAGACGTTCTCCAGCTGCGTTCCGACAAAATAATAGAAATACAGCGCGATGGGCGCAAGGATATAACTGAAGGTATCCGTAAGCATGAACGGGACCGTAAAGATCCACGTGATCAGGCGCCAGTACTGATGATTTCCGATCATTTTCGCCGGATCCAGCAGCAGATACGGATAGAAGGATTCAAAGAAATAACAAAAGATATACCCGGCGATAAAACACCCGGTCATGATCAGCGGAAGCCGCGGGATCGCAAGCTTCCCGATATTGAACTTCCCTTTTCTTTTTCCAAACTGATTATTACTCATGAAGATGCTCCAAATGCTTAGATAGGTTCCCTTTTTTCCTGCAGACTGCAGGACATACCCAAAGAGTCATTATACTATAAATCATGAAAAAAGGCAAGAATACAAGGAGTCACGGACATACGTTGTTAAACGCTGCAAATGAAGTTCGCATTTTTGCCGAAAATATGATACGATAACGTGGAATTCAAAGCAGCCGATCCGGTTGGACGGATCAAAACAGGCATTTTTGAACTATAATTTCAGAGTTATAATATCAACGAGACCACTATAACATATGAGCGAGAACATGAATAAACAACCGAATCCTTCATTGATGCCCGAGCTCTCCAATCAGAAAAAACCACGCCGCCTGCTGGTGCAGGTCGGACTGATCTTCGGGATCTTTTTTGCCCTGATCATCCTGATCACCTCGATCCTGGTCGTCAAGGGGAACATGTCAACCTATCTGGAAGCCAAGAAAGAGCTGCTGACCCCCATTCTGACCCGGGCAAGGCAGAAGCTGGCCGAAATCCCTGAATATGACTGGTACCTGGACTTCTGGGAAACACACCCGGATAAGATCCATACCTCATTGACGAAAGAGGAATACGAGATCCTCGAGAACTATCATATAAACACTGACAGCATTGAAAACCTTCCTGATCGTAAGACGCTGAACTCTCTCAACCTCGAAACACAGGCAATCCTCGCCAGTGAAGTTTATTATGATTTTTCCGCTCAAATGAATCTGGCACAGTGGCAGCTCAATAATGAAAATCTGTTCTGCATTGATGTTTCCGAGAAGGATCCCGGTTTTATCTTTGTCGTTGGAAGGATGAATGACCAGAATTTCAACTCCATTGACTTCGGCGCGCTCTTCCAGTCCGTCGGAAACCACATGGATGTTTCCGGACTATCCTCCATCACAAAGCTGCAGAAGGGATCCTATAACAAGGATTCCAGGGACGTCCTCTTTGAACGATACGAACGTCCGAAGGACGGCGCATTTTTCTACTATGGGTTTGCTCCGATTCCTGTGAACGGAAAAGCTCGCTGTGCGGTCATCATCGCCCACAACTGGAGCGACTTCCACTCACAGATGATGTTTCAGCTGGCCATCATGACCATCGCCAGTGCGCTGGTCATCTTCATCGCCGGTGCGTTCCTGCTCGTCTACATCAACCGAGCCGCGATCCGTCCTCTTCGAAAGATCCAGCTCGGCGTGCAGAATTATATTCAAAGCAAGGACAGCACCTCTGCCGTTGAAGAAATGGGACACATCCGCCAGAAAAACGAGTTCGGTGCTCTTGCCCGCAACTTCTCTGACCTGGCCATCGAGATCGATCGCTACACAAATGAAAACACGGCCCTTACGGCCGAACGGGAACGGGTCTCCACGGAGCTGGCCCTGGCCACCGCGATCCAGGCCGGTGCCCTTCCCACGGATTTCCCCACAGAACCGGATTACCGACTGTATGCGACCATGACTCCGGCCAAGGAAGTCGGCGGAGATTTCTACGATTTCTTCAACATCGATGATACCCATATCGGTCTGGTCCTCGGAGATGTGTCCGGCAAGGGTGTACCGGCAGCCCTGTACATGATGATAGCACAGTTGCTGATCCGCCAGTACGCAAAGTCCGGCTGTTCTGCCGCGGAGACCCTGGCCGAAACGAACAAGGTCCTCTGTGAGAACAACAAGCTGGAAATGTTCGTTACTGCCTGGTTCGGAATACTGGACCGCACCACGGGAAAGATCACGGCCAGCAGCGCCGGACATGAATTTCCCATTGTACGAAAAGCCATACTGCCTCCGGATCCGAAGACAGCGAAGAATGCGGCAAACGACTCTTCGGTAAATGCTTCGGTAAACACTTCGACAGACAGCGCTTCTTCAGGCACCACGGAAACGTCGGACAACTTCACTCTGTTCAAAGATCGCCACGGATTCGTTCTCGGCGGCATGGACATCAGCAAGTACAAAGAATACGAATTCACCCTGATGCCCGGTGGCACCTTCTTCATTTATTCTGACGGTGCCCCGGAAGCCACCAGCGCTGACCAGGAACTCTTCGGCACCGACCGCATGCTGGAGGCCTTAAACCGCACTCCGGATGCGGATCCCAGAGAACTGACCGATGCTCTGCAAAGCGCCATCAATGAGTTTGTGGGCGAGGCTCCGCAGTTCGACGATCTTACCATGCTGTGCATCAAATATACAGGGTAATCCACTCTTTGATTGAGATTTGATTGAAAAAAAGCCCAAAATGTGGTATAATATTCATTGTGAAAACAGAGCAAACCGTTTGTGAACAGTCTGCTCTGTTTTATATTCTCATATTTATTGTTTTCTGTAATAATCGGTACAGTACCCTTCTGCATCCAAGGTCAGTCCCCGAATCCATTCCGGGGTCTGACACATATCCGAGCAGATTTTTTCCACTTTCGATGTCAGATCGGCCATATTGCTTTCAGAGTCCACAGGAATCTCCATCAGAAGTTCATCATGAACGTGTCCGATGATGCGATACTCCCGCAGGATTTTCATCGCATGCGCGAGAATGTCACGACTGACCGCCTGTACGATATTCTCCACAAACTTCGGTCCATAGGATTCGATCCTTTCCCAGGAACCGGAGGACCCCGTTCCCTCATAGGTGATACACTCATTTCCATATCGGTTCCGACTGATCCGCGGCTTCACATAACAGAGATCTCGGCCGGAAGGCAGATGTATAAAAAGCATATTTCTTTTACACAGAAAACGAATGCTCCTCACTTCTGTCTGCGTATGATGCCGAATCGTCTCCCTGATTGCCTGGTCCACATCCCACCAAAACTGGGTAATGTGAGGATTCGATACTCTCCATGATGCAACCAGTGACTGCAGATTTTCTTCGGAAATGCCCATCTCCGCAGCACCCATGGACTTTAACGCGCCGATACCTCCGCCATAACCGAGAGCCAGTTCTGCAATCTTCCCTTTCTCCCGAAGATCTTGATTGAGCCCATTCTTTTCTACAGGCACGCGGAACATCCGGCTGGCAGAGGCACAGTAAATGTCCTCTCCGGAAGCGAATACTCCGATGCGCCAGGTTTCCCCGGCCAGATAAGCAAGTACCCTTGCCTCGATGGCTGCATAATCCGCCACAAGGAATGTAAATCCCGGACGTGCGACCAATGCCGTGCGTACCAGCTCCGAGAGTGCGACCAAAGCCGGATCATACAGAAGATCCAGCATTTTATAGTCCCCGGTTTTCACAAGTTTTCTTGCCTGTTCCAGATCCGATATATGATTTTTCGGAAGATTCTGGAGCTGAACCAGATGCGCTGACCATCTGCCGCTCCGACTGGCTCCGTAGAATCGAAACATCCCACGTAAACGCCCGTCCCTGCATACCGCATCCTGCATTGCCTGGTATTTTCGGACACTGTTTTTCATAAGCTGTTTTCTGAGTCCAAGCGCCTCACAGATATCCTCAGGTGAAGTTTTCAGGAGTTGATCCACATCTTTCTGACAGAGGCTGTCCTGGCAGATCCCATGTTTCTCCAAATATGTTTTAAACTGTACCACGGATTTCGGATTTGTCAGACCGGTCTTCTCCTGCAGTTTTGTCATGATCGACTTTACCTCCTATTATTATTTACGCTGCCTTCAGTTTCTGAACTTCCCTGACGATATCCGGATATCGGTCCGCCGGGATGTCCGTAAGGCAGCCGCCATTTCCGTACTTCTTAACAATCGCTTTTACATCGGCCCGAAAACGTCCGCCATCTTCACTCGCCTTTGATGCAAGCAATGTGCGGATTTCTTCTTTTGTGTAGACCTGCCGACCGACTTCCGCATTGTTTTCGGATGCTCTCACGTCGCTCTCTGCACCGTTTCGAATTCCGACCGTATCAGATAACCTTCGGTCTTCTGATCGATGCCCTGTGGAATCAGCCAACCGAATATCTGCCGGTTTACACTGCGGCATCAGACATTCTTTCAGCTCATGAAGCTGCCGAAGCAGATCCTGCCCGCAAAGGATGATCTCATCCAATGCCAGCGAAAGCTCACTCATCTCACCCATAGCAACATCTCCTTTTAATCTGACGTTCATCAATATTCAGTTGTATATCCGGTTATATCGAAGGGATCACACGGAATCCCCTGCGGCCACATTTGGCGGCGAAATGTGGAGGTGTCAGCATGACAGTAAGCACGAAACCCGGTTTTCTGAAACCGGAAGACTACTCCGATCTCGGTCAGGCAAAGAAACTGATCGAGATCTATGGAAATGAGCTTCGATATTCGGATGCAACCGATTATCTTCGCTATGACGGGAAAGCCTGGCTCGAAGATCGTCAGTTCTCCATCGATGCAGCAGAGAGATTCCTGGATCAACAGCTGATGGATGCACAGAATCTCGTACAATCCACAGAAAATGATTTGAAAGCGATCGGTATCCCGGAAGAGATGATCCGCGCCGGCGGTTCCGCATTAGAAAGGATGCTCCCTCCGGCCAACCGAGCTCTCCTACACAACTATCAGGATG
Organism: Eubacterium sp.; assembly: GCA_024681515.1. Taxonomy (GTDB): domain Bacteria; phylum Bacillota; class Clostridia; order Lachnospirales; family Lachnospiraceae; genus Eubacterium_Q. The sequence goes on from JAILAR010000187.1 coordinate 25,515, forward strand.
CCGGTGCATATCTTGCGTTCGTCATGAAGCGCAGAGATTACAGATACATCATCTCCATGCTGAATGCAGCAAAACCGATGCTGGAAGTGAAGGTATCCGATCTGGATAAGAATGAATACCTTCTGAACACCCCGTCCGCAACCTTTGATCTGAAATGCGGATTCGAGAGTCCCTGCCCCCATGATCCGATCGATTACATTACAAAGATGACTGCCGTTTCCCCGTCAGATGAGGGAAAAGAGCTCTGGGAGAGATGCCTGGAGCTTTTCTTTTCCAAAGATTCGGAGCTGATCGATTATGTACAGAAGGTCATAGGGCTGGCTGCCATCGGAAAAGTCTATCAGGAACACCTGATCATGGCCTATGGAAGCGGAGCGAATGGAAAATCCACCTTCTGGAACGTGATCTCACGTGTCCTCGGTACCTACAGCGGAAAGCTGTCTGCAGAAACCCTGACCATCGGCTGCCGTCGAAATGTAAAACCGGAAATGGCAGAGTTAAAAGGAAAGCGTCTGATCCTCGCCTCCGAAATGGAGGAAGGTAACCGTCTGAACACCGCCATCGTAAAACAGCTCTGCTCCACAGACGAAATCTTTGCCGAAAAGAAATACAAAGCTCCCTTTGCATTTACCCCGAGCCACACGCTGGTCCTTTATACGAATCATCTGCCGAAGGTCGGAGCCACCGACTACGGTATCTGGCGAAGACTGATCGTGATCCCCTTCAACGCGAAGATCACAGGATCCAATGACATCAAGAACTATGCCGATCATCTGTATAACCATGCCGGAGGCTATATTCTGAAATGGATCCTCGAAGGTGCTGCGAAGGTGATCGATCTGGGATTCCGAACACCCCTTCCGAAATGTGTCCAAAGTGCAATTCAAAACTACAAAGATGAAAATGACTGGTCTGGTTCGGTCTCAATTGGAGCCTGGAGCTGTATCAACAGACCATCGGTCGTCTCTGGCGACAGGGACAGCAGGAAAGCACTGTTGTGGTCCAGCACATCGTTACCGACGGAACCATCGATGAAAGGATCCTGAAGATCCTGAAAGAAAAAGATCAGACGCAGGAAGCTCTGATCGAAGCACTGAAGGCGGAAATGAACGTATAACCACGGAGCGCGTAAGCATAAAGTATGGAATGGAGGAAGCTGATATGAAGAAAGTATCCGTTGATCCAAACAAATACAGTAACATGATCTCCTTCGATGGCAATAAGCCGCAACCCGGTTTCGTTCTGGTTCCTCTCTGGATCCAGAACGAAGACGGAATTCCCGCAGCATTCAGAAAAAGTATTACGTCCTGGCCGTGTGGCAGCGAAAAGATCCGAGTCTGTTATATTCCGATTCCGGAAGGACAGTTCGATTCCTACATGAAAGAATTCAACAGAGAGCTCAATGATTATATGAAATGCAGGCGTGAGGGGCGCTGCATCATCGGAAAAAAGCCGAACGGAACTCCTAAACTCTGCCCCTACTCCAATCGGTGCACCAACTGTCCGAAGAAAGGGACCTTACCTCGTTACAATCCGTATCGAAAAGAAATCCTTTCTCTGGACTATCTCTATGAGGGAGAGAGTTTCGATTATGCCGATCCTGCACAACCGTCTCTGGAAGACACAGTTCTGGAGCAGTTATGCCCTGCCCCCTCACTTGAGGAGCAGACCGATCAGCTTCTGACCCACCTGGAGCAACTGAAACCTCGCTATGCACAGATCGTCCGTTATAAACTCCAACGAAAAACAACTGAAGAAATCAGCCGTGAACTGAAACTGAAACCCAGCCGCACACATCAGGAAATCCAGAATACATATGATGCGGTCTGTGACTATCTGCAGCTTCCCAGAAGCAAGAAAAAGAAGGGAGTATGAAAAGTAAGAAATGGGCTGTCGTTTTGCGGCAGCCCATTTTAAGACCATAATTCATATAATATTGCAAGTTTATTCTGAGCAAACAAAAAGTGCCGGGAAGATATTCATCTATCTCCGGCACTCTCTGTTTTTGTCATCTTTCTACGCCACACCCGGTGCAGTAGGTAACCGTCTTGTAAACATCTTCGTAATAACCCTTTTTATCGACTACGGTTTCGTACCCGATGATCTCCGGATCATGTTCGATTGTCTTTACGAGAACTTTCTGGTATGAGTAACCGCCAAGAGAATGCTGGTAATCATGTGCCTCAAATGCATCCCAGTCCTTAAAGAACTTTCTGCAGGTTCCACACATAATCTGCTTCTCGTAGATGTACTCTGTCCATCCATCATTATAATAGGGCTCTTCATGCGTAACCGGTTCATGCCAGATCGTATCCACAACAACTTCCTTGGTCGCCCAGGTATGCTGATGTGTCGTTGCCGGCTGTTCGGTTGTTTTTGAGGAATGGGCATCCATCCACTCGTCCATGGTTCCACCCTGTGCTATCCATTCATTCATCGTACAATCCATGATGTCTTTCTTTTTCGGTGCTTCTGTCTGCATCACTCCGTTAGCATCAAAATAATACTGCTTTGAACCGACCTTCTGCCAGCCTGTCTGCATGATGCCACTGGAATTAAAGAGGTACCACTTCCCACCGATCTGTTTCCAGCCTGTCACCATGGCGCCTGTGGTCTTAAAATAGTACCACTTTCCGCCAATCTGTTTCCAGCCGGTCTGCATCACACCCTTGGTGTTAAAGTAATACCAAACGGCTCCCGTCTTGCTCTGGATGTACTGCCATCCG